>NZ_JBEOTA010000001.1:0-416678 GCF_040303265.1 Streptomyces sp. NPDC096040 | reverse complement strand
AGCGCCTGCATGGCATGCAGGAGGTCAGGAGTTCAATTCTCCTTAGCTCCACAGAAGTCGAAGGCGGACCATCCGAATGGATGGTCCGCCTTCGACGTTGTCGGGAAACATTCGGGCACATCGGAAACGGGCGCCGGGAAACCTCTGTCCCGTACAAGGCGGGCCACCCGACCGGGTGGCCCGCCTTGTACGGGGTACTTGTCGCGTTGCTGATGCTGGCGCTGGTGCGATCAGCGGCCGAGGGCCCGGCGGCCGCGGCCCTGCGAGAGAACCGGCAGGTTCTTGGCCGGCGCCTGGGAGCGCGTGTCCTCCTCGAGACGCAGGGCGAGCGCCGGGCAGCGGCGCACCGCGCGCAGCGCCTTGGCCTCCGCGAACCGCGGCACCTTCGCCTGCGCCACCGTCGGGAAACCGTCCGCGCCCAGCTCGAAGACCTCCGGCAGGATGTCCGCGCACAGGCCGTGGCCCCGGCACAGCGTCCAGTCGACGTAGATCTTCTGACGGCTGCCGCTGGTCTCCTCCGGCTCTCCGCCACCCGGGATACCGGTCGGGAGCTTGCCGTCCTCGAAGAGCGGCAGAACGCCCTCCACGGGCCGTCCACAGCCGTTCCCGAGGACATGCGCGGCCAGGTCGTCGGTGAACGCCTTGATCGTCGACTCCAGGAACATCGCGGAGCCGTCCGGATGCGAGCACGCGCCGCGCCGCTTCACATTCTTCGCGACCTGCTTGAGCGCCTCCAGGGCGGCCGGTCCGCCGCCGTTGAGGATGTCCTCCATGCCGCGCGCGGCCGCCGGCAGACCGAGGTAGCAGGGACCGCACTGTCCCGCGCTCTCCTCCGCCAGCCACTGGGCGACCCGTAGAGACTCGCCCAGCGGACAGGTGTCCTGCGTGATCGGCAGAATCGCGCCGGCACCCAGCGCACCGCCCACCGCGTCCAGGGAGTTGCGGGACACGATCGCCTCGTTGACCGTGGCCGCGTCGATCCACTTGCCGTGGTAGCCGCCGGTCAGCACACCCTGCGGCACCGGCGGGGCGCCGGCCAGCTGCAGGACGTAGCGCAACGGCACACCCGTGGGGACCTCGATCACCATGGGGCGGGCGACCGCGCCGGAGACCGTCAGCATGACGGTGCCCGGCTCGTCGTACAGGCCGGTGTTGCCGTAACGCTCCGGGCCGATCCGGGCTGCGATCGCCAGCTGTGCGAACGTCTCCGCGTTCGACAGCAGGGTCGGCGCGCCGCCGACACCGTTCTGGGACGCACTGGTCTTGCGGCCGGGCGGGATCGCCGGACCGCCGTCGATCGAGCGGACCAGTGACGCGGCCGCGCCGGTGACCATCCGGACCGGGTTGCGCTGGACGAACGCCTTCAGGGCCGAACGGCGGCCGGTGCTCAGACCGCGTTCGGCGAGCGCCTGCTCCATGGAGCGCTGTGTGGACTCCCGGGTGACCCCCACCACGAGCGTGCGGGCACCCAGGGCCTCGGCGCACAGCAGCGCGCCGTCGAGGATCAGATGCGGGGCGCGGTTGATCAGCACCGTGTCCTTGCGGCAGGCAGGCTCGTCCTCGCTGCCGTTGACGACGACCACCGGCCGTACACCGCGCTTGATCGCCGCTTCGGCGACCGAGCGCAGCTTTTTGTGGAAGGGGAAGCCCGCGCCGCCGCGGCCCTTCAGGTTGATGCGTTCGGAGAGCTGCGCGAGCTGCTCCCCGCCCAGGGGCTCAAGCGGCCCGTGCACCTTGAGATGCATGGGCAGATCGAGTCTTTCGACAAGGTCGAAGCCCGACGTGAGCTGTGGAAGGCCGACCACGCGGACTTCTGGGACGTCGGGCAGGGCCTCGTTCACCTATAGCCTCCGGAAGGCGTGTTCCAAGGTTCGCCCGAACCCGGTGCGTCGAAGGACGCTCCGGGCGCTGGTTCGTTGGCGGGACCGCTGTTGTACGTGTCGTTCGAGTTGTACGTGCCGTAGCGGGCATTCGTCTCACCCGTGTCGTACACATCACGTCCCCCCGTTCCATTGGTGCCCGGATTGCCATAGACCGGGATGTTGTATCCGGTGTCCTGGAGCGGGTCGTACGCCGACGGCGGTGCCTCGCCGACCGGCGGCGGGGACGGGACCGGCCAGCTGCCCGAGCTGCTGCCGGGGCCGTCCATGCGCGGGATGGCCTCGGTGGCCTGGAGGTCCAGCCGCTCCATGCGCGCGGTCTGGCCGGCTGCGAACGGCGACTGGGGCTGTCCGGGCGTGGAGGTGGCCCGGTAGGCGGCCGCGAAGCCGGAGGACGGCTCGGGGGTGGGCGTGCCGGACGGGAACAGCGGGTTGGGCTGCGGGGCCGCGGTGTCGGCCCGCGAGGGCCTCGGCTCGCGTTCGCGCCCGCCGTCGTAGCCCGGCAGCCCGGACTCGCCCGCCCGGGCTCGGCTGGCGTCCAGCTCGTCCAGGTCGGGGCGCTCCGAGCTGCCCAGGACGGAGACGAGGCGGTCGGCGACCTTGCGCTTGAACGGGCGCGGGGCGGCGCGCAGCGCGAGCGCGGCCATCACGCCGACCAGGCACAGGTCGTAGGAGATCATGAAGAACGGCTTCGCCGCGCGGCCCGCGTACAGGCCGTGGATCAGCGCGGCGCACCAGGCGGGGTAGGCCAGCATGTGCATCGCCCGCCAGCGGGCCGCCACCACGGCCGGGGCGGCGAAGTTGCTGCGCAGGGCACCGGTGACACCCACGAAGATCATCAGCAGCCCGGCCAGCGAACCGAGCCCGATCAGGCCGGCACTTCCGGTGATGCCGAGCGAGAACGGGATGATCGCGGCGATCACCACGGTGTGGTCCAGGGCGATCTTCGTGACGATGTGCACCAGCAGGAACGCGATCGAGGCGACCGCGGTCGTCCGGTGCACCGCCTGGCCGATGATCCGCTGGCGGGTGTTGAGGAAGATGCGGTCCTGTGCGATCAGACCCCAGATCACCGAGCAGCTCAGCGAGACGAGTGACAGCACGCCCGCGCCGAAGTTCAGGAACGACTGGAACTGGCTGCCTCCGGTCAGCACGACCACGGGTATGAGCAACAGGACGACAGCGGACGCCACCCCCCAGGCCGAGCGGCCTGGCTTGGGGAGCGAGCTGTTACTACGACGAGGGTTCATGGGGGCAACTCCGAGCAGTTCGGGAAAGCGGTCCCGGTGCCGCAGCCTAAGTGGCGCCATACCGATCGGTACGAGGTTTGAGTTATTGCGTTGTTATCAAAGGGCAATGCGGGCCTTGCGATGTCCCTTAGCGGTTGTTACGCGAAGTAATCTTTGAACCTGGTTCAACACTCGTCCCGGTTGTCGCCTTACACGTACGTGTCAACCGTTGATACGTAAGCGCGTCGCGGCTTGCTCAAGGGCTGCGGTACCCTGACGCCATGCGTGCCGTACGCCTTCTGCTTAGCGGGCCGCGCTGATCAGTCCCGACCGCCGGACGAAACGGCAGGTCGGCATCGGCGCGGCGTCCCCTCCTGTGTGAGGGGATTTTTCGTTTCTAGAAAGTCACAGCCGCAGGCAGAGACGATCGATGGAGCTTTGAGGATCATGAGCGAGACGAACCCCGCTGCCGCCGCCACGTCGGCGGAGGCCGCGCCGCACCGCTACACGGCCGCCCTGGCGGCCGAGATCGAGGCACGCTGGCAGGACTTCTGGGACGCCGACGGCACCTATGCGGCGCCGAATCCCACGGGCGACCTGGCCGGCGACCCCGAGCTGGTCGCCAGGCCCAAGAAGTTCATCATGGACATGTTCCCGTATCCGTCGGGGGCGGGACTGCACGTCGGCCACCCCCTGGGCTACATCGCCACCGACGTCTTCGCCCGCTTCCAGCGGATGAACGGCCACAACGTCCTGCACACCCTGGGCTTCGACGCCTTCGGCCTGCCCGCTGAGCAGTACGCCGTGCAGACCGGCACGCACCCGCGCGTGTCCACCGAGGCGAACATCGAGAACATGAAGGCCCAGCTGCGCCGGCTGGGCCTCGGCCACGACAAGCGCCGGTCGTTCGCCACGATCGACCCGGACTACTACAAGTGGACCCAGTGGATCTTCCTGCAGATCTTCAACTCCTGGTACGACGACGAGGCGAAGAAGGCCCGCCCGATCTCCGAGCTGATCGCCCAGTTCGAGTCCGGTGAGCGTGCCGTACCGGGCCACACGCGCGCGTGGAACGAGCTGACCGCAACCGAGCGCGGCGACGTCCTGGGCGAGTTCCGCCTGGCCTACGCCTCCGACGCACCGGTCAACTGGTGCCCCGGGCTGGGCACGGTGCTGGCCAACGAGGAGGTCACCGCCGACGGACGCTCCGAGCGCGGCAACTTCCCGGTCTTCAAGGCCAAGCTGCGCCAGTGGAACATGCGCATCACCGCCTACGCCGACCGGCTGCTGGACGACCTGGACGAGCTGGACTGGCCCGAGGCCATCAAGCTGCAGCAGCGCAACTGGATCGGCCGCAGCGAGGGCGCCCGCGTCGACTTCCCGATCGACGGCGAGAAGATCACCGTCTTCACCACGCGCCCCGACACCCTGTTCGGCGCGACCTACATGGTGCTGGCCCCCGAGCACCCGCTGGTCGACAAGTTCGTCCCGGACGCCTGGCCCGAGGGCACCCACGACGTGTGGACCGGCGGCCACGCGACGCCGGCCGAGGCCGTGGCCGCGTACCGCGCGCAGGCCGGCGCCAAGTCCGACGTGGAGCGGCAGGCCGAGGCCAAGGACAAGACCGGTGTCTTCACGGGCGCGTACGCGACCAACCCGGTCAACGGCGCCAAGGTCCCGGTGTTCGTCGCCGACTACGTGCTGATGGGCTACGGCACCGGCGCGATCATGGCGGTACCGGCCGGAGACCAGCGCGACTTCGAGTTCGCGCGCGCCTTCGAGCTGCCGATCGTGTGCATCGTCGAGCCGACCGACGACCGCGGCACCGACACGTCGACGTGGGAGAACGCCTTCGCCTCGTACGATGCGAAGATCATCAACTCCTCCAACGACGACATCAAGCTGGACGGTCTGCCCGTCGCCGAGGCCAAGGCCCGCATCACCGAGTGGCTGGCCCGCAAGGGCATCGGCGAGGGCACCGTCAACTTCCGGCTGCGCGACTGGCTGTTCAGCCGCCAGCGCTACTGGGGCGAACCCTTCCCGATCGTCTACGACGAGGACGGCGTCGCCCACGCGCTGCCCGAGTCGATGCTGCCGCTGGAGCTGCCGGAGGTGGAGGACTACTCGCCGCGCACCTTCGACCCGCAGGACGCGGACACCCAGCCCGAGACGCCGCTGTCGCGCAACGAGGAATGGGTCAACGTCACCCTGGACCTGGGCGACGGGCCGAAGAAGTACCGCCGCGAGACCAACACCATGCCCAACTGGGCCGGTTCCTGCTGGTACGAGCTGCGCTACCTGGACCCGCACAACGACCGGCAGCTGGTCGACCCGGAGATCGAGCGCTACTGGATGGGCCCGCGCCAGGGCATGCCGCACGGCGGTGTCGACCTGTACGTCGGTGGCGCCGAGCACGCGGTGCTGCACCTGCTGTACGCCCGGTTCTGGTCGAAGGTCCTGTACGACCTGGGCCACGTCTCGTCCGTCGAGCCGTTCCACAAGCTGTTCAACCAGGGCATGATCCAGGCCTACGTCTACCGCGACGGCCGCGGCTTCCCGGTGCCCGCCGCCGAGGTCGAGGAGCAGGACGGCGCCTACTACTACTACCAGGGCGAGAAGGTCACCCGGCTGCTGGGCAAGATGGGCAAGTCCCTGAAGAACGCGGTGACTCCGGACGAGATCTGCGCCGAGTACGGCGCCGACACGCTGCGCCTGTACGAGATGGCGATGGGGCCGCTGGACGTCTCCCGGCCGTGGGACACGCGCGCGGTGGTCGGCCAGTTCCGCCTGCTGCAGCGGCTGTGGCGCGTCATCGTCGACGAGGCGACCGGTGAGGTAACCGTCACCGACGCCGATGCCGACGAGGAGACGCTGCGTGCCCTGCACAAGGCGATCGACGGCGTCCGCCAGGACCTGGAGGGCCTGCGCTTCAACACCGCCATCGCCAAGATCACCGAGCTGAACAACCACCTGACCAAGGCGGGCGGCGCGGTGCCGCGTACGGTCGCCGAGCCGCTGGTGCTGATGATCGCGCCGCTGGCCCCGCACGTGGCCGAGGAGCTGTGGCGCAAGCTGGGCCACACCGACTCGGTCGTGCACCGGGACTTCCCGGTCGCCGACCCGGACTACGTCGTGGACGAGACGGTGACCTGCGTCGTGCAGATCAAGGGCAAGGTCAAGGCCCGCCTGGAGGTGCCGCCGGCAATCTCCGAGGAGGAGCTGGAGAAGGTGGCGCTGGCCGACGAGAAGGTCGTCGCGGCGCTGGACGGCGCGGGTATCCGCAAGGTGATCGTCCGCGCGCCGAAGCTGGTGAACATCGTCACGGCGTGACACCGCAGGCCGCCTCCGGGTGGTCCCCTACGGGCAGGTTCGGGGTTTTTCTGGAACTCCGGGCCTGCCCTTTGCGTTTACCGTTGAAGAGCGCGGCCACCCATGCCGGGCTCGGAAGCGGTGGTGTGGTCGGGTGGCCGGGAGCGGAGGAGGAGCACCGTGGAAGCAGTGATCGCCGTATTCGCCGTGCTCTTCCTGCTCTTCGTCGCGGGCGGGGCGTATGTCACGTTCAAGGCGGTCGGCGCCGCCAAGCGCGGTGTGGACCGTACGATCACGCAGGCCCGGCGGACGGTCGAGGAGCACACGCTGCGCGCCAAGTCCATGGTCCAGATCGGCCCGGCGGGCGAGATCGCCCAGCTGCGGCTCACCCTGCGCACCTCGATGCGGGCCACCCAGGACGCCCTGCACGCGGGCGCCGGCGACGACGAGTCGCTGAAGGAGTCCCTCGGCCTCTTCCAGCGGCTCAGTGCACACGGGCACGAACTGGACGGCGAGCTCAGGCGCCTGGAGTCCGAGCCGGACCGGGCCACGCTCGCCGCACGGCTGCCCGGGCTGCGCCGGCGTACCGCGCGTATCACCGAGTCCGCGGACGCCTTGCGGTGGGCGGCGCGTGACCGGGCCCACCGGTTCGCCGACGACGATCTGGACACCCTGAGCACACAGATCGGCGTCGAGGCGGACGCCCTGCGGCACTGGACCCGTCCTGCTCCCGCGCCCGAAACCCCGCCGTGGCCCGAGGCCGCCGCCGCCCAGGGCGACCGCCAGACCTGGCCCGAGGCACCCCGGTCCGCCCCGGACGAGGATCCGGCGCAGCCCGCGATCACCCCGCCCGGGCGGCGCCAGACCTACCCCTGGCAGAAGAAGCCCCGGCCGGAGAGCACCACTTGATGCGGCCGGTCCTGATCGGAGCGGGCGGGGGCGGGCTGCCGCCCCTGGGCTACGCCAGGTAACCTCCAGCTCATGTCCCGCCATGTCGCGATCGTCACCGATTCCACGGCCTACCTGCCGCTGCGGACGATGGAGCGCCATAGCATCACCGCGGTGCCGCTGACCGTGGTCCTCGGCGACCGGGCGCTCGAAGAGGGCACCGAGATCTCCACCCGTTCCCTGGCCCAGGCTCTGCAGAAGCGGCGCTCCGTCACCACGTCCCGGCCCAGCCCCGAGGTGTTCGCCGAAACCTACCGCAAGGTCGCCGAGTCCGGTGCCACCGGCATCGTCTCGCTCCACCTGTCAGCCGAACTGTCGGGCACCTACGACGCGGCGGTCGTCGCGGCCCGCGAAGCACCCCTCCCGGTGCGGGTGGTGGACACCGGAATGGTTGCGATGGCGCTCGGATTCTGTGCGCTCGCGGCCGCTGAGGCCGCCGAGGCGGGCGGCACCGCCGACGAGGCCGTCACGGCGGCGGAGAAGCGGGCCGCCGGCACCGCGGCGTACTTCTACGTCGACACCCTCGACTATCTTCGCCGCGGCGGCCGCATCGGCGCGGCCCAGGCCCTGCTGGGCTCCGCACTCGCCGTGAAGCCCCTGCTCCAGCTTGACGGCGGCCGGATCGAACTCCTGGAGAAGGTGCGGACGGCGTCCCGGGCCATCGCCCGCCTCGAGGAGCTCACCGCCGAGCGTGCGGGCGGCGCCGAGGTGGACATCGCCGTCCACCATCTCGCCGCCCCCGACCGGGCCGCGGCCCTCGCCGACCGGCTGCGGGCGCGGGTGCCCGGGCTGGCCGACCTGCATGTGAGCGAGGTCGGTGCGGTCATCGGCGCGCACACCGGACCCGGCCTGCTCGGGGCAGTCGTCTCACTGCGGTGACCTGTGGATCCGAGGGCGGCAGCATCGTCGTTTTCACTCGTGCGGGTGGCGAAGTTATCCACAACCGGACCGTGATCCACGGAAGTTGAGCAAGATCATCGCGGATCGGCGGAAGGCCCCATCCTCGTCGCATGGCACTTCGATCACGCTCACACGAGACACATGCGACCAGTGGCCCCGGCCGGGGCCCCACCTCCGACGGCCGCACCCGGCACCGCCGGTCCCCGGTCCGGGACCGCACCCGCCACCGCCCGGCCCCGGCGGACGAACTGCGCCGCCGGGCGGAACTCCTCTTCGGCGAGCGGGGAGTCACCAGGCCGGAGCCGGGACAAGGACCCCCGCACGCGGCAACGGTGACCGGCACCGGTGCGGCGGCCGGACTGACCACGGCCACCTCCGGCGTGCGCGCCGCCGCGTCCGGGGTGCGTACCGCCGCGGCCGCACTGTCCACGGCGGCGGCCGTGGTGTCCTCGGCTCGCGCGCTCGCCGGCGAGACCACGGCCCTGCGCGAACCGGCGCTCCCCAAGCTGCGGGCCCGGGTCGCACTCGCCGTGCGGGAGCGGATGCCGGTATGGCTGCAGACCCGCTGTGGGCTGGAACGCCGGGGCGCGGTCGCCCTCGGGGTGGTCCTCGTCGTGGCCGCTGCCCTGGCTGTGCAGCACTTCTGGACGGGGCGGACCGAGTCGGTGAGCGCGCCGGAGGTGGTGCGCGCCGAGGCGCCGTACGAGAAGAGCGAGGCGGAGAAGGTCCCGGCCGCGGTCACCGGTACCGCCGCGGCGCCCGCCGGGTCCGCGGGGACCGCCGGGTCCGCGGGGACCGGTGGCGAGATCGTCGTGGACGTCACCGGGAAGGTGCGAGAGCCGGGGGTGCACTCCCTGCCGGCCGGTTCCCGGGTGGCCGACGCGTTGCGGGCAGCGGGCGGGGTGCGGCCAGGTACGGACACCGACGGACTCAACCGGGCCCGTTTCCTGGTGGACGGCGAACAGATCGTCGTCGGGGGCCCCGCCCCACCGGCCGCGACGGGCCAGGTCGTGGGTGGTGCCGCGACGGGCACGGGCCCCGCCGCCCCGGTCTCCCTGAACACGGCGACCGTCGAGCAGCTCGACGCCCTGCCCGGAGTCGGCCCGGTACTGGCCCAGCACATCGTCGACTACCGGACCGAGCACGTCGGTTTCCGCTCGGTCGACGAACTCCGCCAGGTCAAGGGCATCGGCGACCGCCGCTTCTCCGACCTGCGGGATCTGGTGCGGCCATGAACCGTGCGACCGACGGAGCCCCGCCGGGATCCGTGACCGTGCGCCGGGCCGTGCATGCCGGCACGGGCAAGCGGCTCGGGACCGCGCATCCCCGGCAGGACGCGTCGGCCGACCTGCGGCTGGTGCCGCCCGCGCTGGCCGCCTGGGCGACGGCGGCGCTGACCCTGGACGCGCCGCCGGGGTGGACGGCCGGGACCGCCGTCGTATGCCTGGTGGCCGGGCTGATCCTGCTGTGGCGGAGCCGGGCGGCCCGCCTGCCCGGGACGGTGACCGGTAACCCCCCGGCCCCCCGGCCGACTTGGCGGAACGCCTCCGCCGGCGCCCTGCTTCTCTGCGTCGCCGGGGCCGCCGCCTCCGCGGGGCTCCACGGGACGGATGTGCGCCGGGGGCCGGTGCCCGGGCTGGCCCGCACCTACGCGACCGTGACCGTCGAGGTGGAGCTCACGGGCGACCCGTGGGTCAGCAGGCCGCGCGTGCAGGGGGACCACGCCACTCCGGTCGCCGTGCTGGTGCGCGGCGAGGTGCGGCGGGTGGAGAGCGGTGACGGGACGGCGGTGACGACGCGTTCACCGGTGCTGATGGCCGTCGACCCGGGGGTGCGGGCACCCGGTGGCGGCGGCCGTGCGCAGTGGCTCGGGCTGCTGCCCACCACACGGCTGCGGGTGAGCGGCCGGCTGGCGCCGGCGACGGCCGGCGGGGACCGGACCGCGGCGATGCTGCGGGTGCGGGAGCGTCCCGCGCCGGTGGTGGTGGGCGAGCCGAGTGGGCCGCAGCGGCTGGCCGGGCGGTTACGGGCCGGGCTGCGGGAGGCGACCGAGGGGCTGCCCGAGGACGCGCGGGCGCTGCTGCCCGGGCTGGTCGTCGGGGACACCTCGCGGATCACGCCCGAACTCGACGAGGCCTTCGAGGAGACCGACCTCGCGCACACCCTCGCCGTCTCGGGCAGCAACCTCACCATCCTGCTCGCGCTGCTCATCGGACCGCCGGGACTGGCCCAGCAGGTCGAGCGGCGCGGCCTCGCCCCACGCCTCGGCCTGTCACTGCGATCGACCGCGCTGTCGGCGTCGGCGCTCACCCTCGGATTCGTCGTCGTGTGCCGGCCGGACCCCAGTGTGCTGCGGGCCGCGGCCTGCGGAGCCGTCGCCCTGCTCGCCCTGGCGACCGGTCGCCGCAGGTCCCTGATCCCGGCGCTGGCGACGGCGGTTCTGCTGCTGGTGCTGTACGACCCGTGGCTGGCACGCAGTTACGGCTTCCTGCTGTCCGTCCTGGCCACCGGGGCGCTGCTGATGCTGGCGCCCGGGTGGAGCGAGGCGCTGCGGCGGCGCGGGGTGCCGGAGCGACTGGCCGAGGGCCTGGCAGCCGCTGCCGCCGCGCAGGCGGTGTGCGCGCCGGTGGTCGCGGTGCTGTCGGCACGGGTGAGTCTGGTGGCGGTGCCGTGCAATCTGCTGGCCGAGATCGCGGTCGCGCCGGCCACGGTGCTGGGGTTCGCGGCGCTCGCGGCCGCCCCGGTGGCCATGCCGCTGGCCAAGGTGCTCGCATGGTGCGCGAGTTGGCCGGCCGGGTGGATCGCGCAGATCGCCCGGGCCGGGGCCGCGTTGCCGGGCGCGGGCGTGGACTGGCCCGGGAGCTGGGCGGGGGCGCTGATGCTGGCCGGGGTCACGGTGGTCGTCGTACCGCTGGGGCGGCGGTTGCTGCGGCATCCGTGGTGGTGCGGGGCGCTCGGGGTGCTGCTCGTGCTGCTGGTGGTACGGCCGGTGCCGCTGACCCGGGTGATCACGGGCTGGCCGCCGCCCGGCTGGCGGCTGGCGATGTGTGACGTCGGACAGGGCGACGCGACGGTGCTCGCGGCGGGCGCGGGCACGGGCGTGGTGGTGGACGCCGGGCCCGATCCGGCGCTGGTCGACAACTGCCTGCGGGAACTCGGTATCACCCGCGTCCCGCTCCTCGTCCTGACCCACTTTCACGCCGACCATGTCGCGGGGCTGCCAGGAGTGCTGCGCGGGCGGACCGTGGCACAGATCGAGACGACAGGGTTCGAGGAACCGGCGGAACAGGCCGAGTTCGTACGGAGGGAGGCGGCCGAGTACCGGATCCCGGTCACGCGTGCCGTCGCCGGGGAGCGGCGCACGACCGGTGGGCTGGACTGGCAGGTGCTGTGGCCGCCCCCGGACCCCGCGCCGGAACCGGACGGCCCGAACGACGCCAGTGTCGCCCTGCTGGTCCGCTCGGCCGGGCTGCGGATGCTGCTGCTCGGAGACCTCGAACCCCCGGCCCAGCAGGAGCTGCTGAGATCACCGATGGCTGCCGAACTGGGGCGGGTGGATGTTCTGAAGGTGGCCCATCACGGGTCCGCGTACCAGGATCCGCAGCTGCTGCGGCTGGTGGCGCCCCGGGTGGCGCTCATCTCGTGCGGGGCGGACAACCCTTACGGGCACCCGGCACCGGACACGGTGGCTCGGCTCCGGGCCGCGGGGGCGGTGGTGCTGCGGACCGACCGGGACGGGGCGCTCGCGGTGACCGGTGGCCGTACGGGAGGGGAGGCGGGGGAGCTGACAGTGGCGCGAGACTGAGGGCATGAACTCGGTGAACACGATGCAGGTCGGCGCCTACCTCCACCGGCTCGGGGCCGCCCGCCCTGCCCGGCCCACGGCGGCGGCGCTGCGTGACCTGCATGTGCGGCATCTGCGGACCGTGCCCTTCGAGAACCTGTCGATCCACCTCGGCGAGGAGATCGTGCTGGAGGAGAAGCGGCTGCTGGACAAGGTGGTGGGGGCGGGCCGGGGTGGATTCTGCTACGAACTCAACGGCGCCTTCTCGGCGTTGCTGACCGCGCTGGGCTTCGAGGTGACCCTGCTGGCGGGGCGGGTGTACGGGGATCAGGGGCGGCTCGGGATCCCGTACGACCATCTCGCGCTGCGCGTCGGGACGGTGGACGGGGGTGAATGGCTCGCCGACGTGGGATTCGGGGCGCACAGCCACTATCCGCTGGTGTTCGAGGAGCGGGGTGAGCAGGCGGATCCTGGCGGCGCGTTCCGGATCGCCGGGGCCGGCCCGGACGCGGCGGGGGTGCGCGGAGAAGCGGGTGGGGTCGCCGGGGACCTGGACGTGCTGCGGGACGGGAAGCCGCAGCACCGGCTGGAGGTCCGGACGCGGGTGCTCGGGGACTTCACGGCCGGGGCGTGGTGGCACAGCACCTCGCCGTCGTCCCACTTCACGCAGTCGCTGGTCTGTTCCCGGGTCACCGGGGAGGGCGGGCGGATCACGCTCAGTGGACGGACGTTGACGGTGACGGCGGCGGACGGGTCGCGTGAGGTAAGGGAGTTGGAGCGCGACGAGGAGGTGCTCGGCGTCTACCGGGACCGGTTCGGGATCGAACTGGACTGTGTGCCGTCTGTGCGAAATCCATGGAACCCTGACCGGAACGGCTAATTCGGGCGTCACGGGAGAACGCGTTGTTACCGGCGCGTAGCGTGCTAGTCGTGCGTAGTGGGCTGAGCCGGTTGTCCCGGCTCGTTCCGGCGGGCTGCGGTGCCCGAGAATGGGGCCGTGAGCGATGTGAGACATGTGCTGGTGCTGCCGGACCGGGGTGCGGCGGAGGAAGCCGCCGAGGCGCTCGGGGAGCGGTTCGGGACCGGTGAGGAGCCGCGGCTGGTGCGGGACGCGCTGGCGGGGGAGGACGACGCCGAGGACGCACAGTGGCTGGTGCTGCTGAGGGACGAGGCGGGGCGGCTGGACCCGGCGGAGCTGGACGAGTTCGCGGGGGAGTGGGAGGGGTGGCGGGAGGAGCCGTAGCGGGTGCGCTGGGCCGCCGCGTCCACCCGTGCCGCCTTGGCGGTACGACTGCCCGCGGCTGCGCCGGCCGGGCGGCGCGGCTGCGTTGTCAGTGGGCCGTGGGATGCTTGGCGTGATGGCAAAGAAGACTGCTGATGACGATCCGCTGGCCCCGTTGACGCTTGCCGTGGGGCAGGAGGAGTTGCTGCTCGACCGTGCCGTGCAGCAGGTGGTGGCCGCCGCCCGGGCCGCCGACGCCGACACGGACGTGCGGGACCTGACCCCGGACCAGTTGCAGCCCGGCACGCTCGCCGAGCTGACCAGCCCGTCGCTCTTCGCGGAGCGCAAGGTCGTGGTCGTACGCAACGCGCAGGATCTGTCCGCCGACACGATCAAGGACGTGAAGGCGTACCTCGGAGCACCCGCCGAGGAGATCACGCTCGTGCTGCTGCACGCGGGCGGCGTCAAGGGCAAGGGGCTGCTGGACGCGGCGCGCAAGGCGGGGGCGCGGGAAGTCGCCTGTCCGAAGATGACCAAGCCGGCGGACCGGCTGGCGTTCGTACGGAGCGAGTTCCGGGCGCTGGGACGGTCCGCCACACCCGAGGCCTGCCAGGCGCTGGTCGACGCCATCGGCAGCGATCTGCGGGAGCTGGCCTCGGCCGTGACCCAGCTCGTCGCGGACGTCGAGGGAACCATCGACGAGGCCGTCGTCGGGCGGTACTACACCGGGCGGGCCGAGGCGTCGAGCTTCACCGTCGCCGACCGGGCCGTGGAAGGGCGTACGGCGGAGGCGCTGGAGGCGCTGCGCTGGTCGCTGGCGACCGGAGTCGCCCCCGTGCTGATCACGAGTGCGCTCGCACAGGGGGTGCGGGCGATCGGGAAGCTGTCCGGGGTGCGGGGCGGGCGGCCCGCCGATCTCGCGCGGGAGCTCGGGATGCCGCCGTGGAAGATCGACCGGGTGCGCCAGCAGATGCGGGGCTGGACGCCCGACGGGGTGGCAGTGGCGCTGCGGGCCGTCGCCGAGGCGGACGCGGGGGTCAAGGGCGGCGGGGACGACCCCGAGTACGCCCTGGAGAAGGCTGTCGTGACCATCGCGCAGGCGGCACGGTCGCGCGGGCGGGGCTGACCGGGACACCGGGCAGGCGCGCGCGGGAATACCGAAAGCCCCGGCGTCCACCCTGGGGAAGGGTGAGGTGCCGGGGCTTCGGTTCAAGCTGTCGAGCCCGTTCCCGCGTGGCGAACGCAGGCCGCGAACAGGCTCTGGGGGCCGGTCGGGGGCGGATGAGAGAGGGCCCGCCCGGGTCCTTCCGGCGTCAAATCAAGTGTCAGCCCTGGAGGGACGCGACCTTGGAAGCGAGCGCCGACTTCTTGTTGGCGGCCTGGTTCTTGTGGATGACGCCCTTGGAGACGGCCTTGTCGAGCTGACGCGCGGCAGCGCGCTGGTACTCGGTGGCCTTCTCGACGTCACCCGCGGCAGCGGCCTCACGGGCCTTGCGGATCGCGGTCTTCAGGGAGGACTTGACGGCCTTGTTGCGCAGCCGGGCCTTCTCGTTGGTCTTGATCCGCTTGATCTGGGACTTGATGTTCGCCACGAAGAGCCTTTTCAGGTTCTGGTGCGGGGACGTGAAGCTCCCGTACCGATGATTTCTTGAGGACGTGCCTCGCGCTGAGAGGGCATGAGACACAGCTGCCCAGAGTAGCAGCGGGGCGGGGAACGGCCCAAACCGGTCCTCGGTCCCCCGCCATGGGACCATGGAGACTACGTATCGATCCGACCCGAGGCATAAGGCGCCTCAAGAGACAGGACCCTGCGTGCCCGCGATCCCTAACAATGTGCCCGAGCCGAGCCGTACCGACCCGGCTCTGATCCGCAATTTCTGCATCATCGCGCACATCGACCACGGCAAGTCCACGCTCGCCGACCGGATGCTCCAGCTGACCGGTGTGGTCGAGCAGCGGCAGATGCGTGCTCAGTACCTCGACCGGATGGACATCGAGCGCGAACGCGGCATCACGATCAAGTCCCAGGCGGTGCGTCTGCCCTGGGCCCCCACCGAGGGTCCCGACCAGGGCAGCACGCACATCCTCAACATGATCGACACCCCGGGGCACGTCGACTTCACCTACGAGGTCTCGCGGTCTCTGGCGGCCTGCGAGGGGACCGTCCTCCTCGTTGACGCGGCCCAGGGCATCGAGGCGCAGACCCTCGCCAACCTCTACCTGGCGATGGAGAACGACCTCACGATCATCCCCGTGCTCAACAAGATCGACCTGCCGGCCGCTCAGCCGGAGAAGTTCGCCGAGGAACTGGCGAACCTGGTCGGCTGCGAGCCGGACGACGTGCTGCGGGTCTCCGCCAAGACCGGTGTCGGCGTCGACGCGCTGCTGAACAAGGTCGTAAAGGAGATCCCGGCACCGGTCGGCGTCGCCGACGCTCCCGCCCGCGCGATGATCTTCGACTCGGTCTACGATTCCTACCGCGGTGTCGTCACCTACGTCCGTGTCATCGACGGCCAGCTCAACAAGCGCGAGCGCATCAAGATGATGTCGACCGGCGCCACCCACGAGCTGCTGGAGATCGGTACGAACTCGCCCGAGATGCTGGGCGCCGACGGCCTCGGCGTCGGCGAGGTGGGCTATCTGATCACCGGTGTGAAGGACGTCCGGCAGTCCAAGGTCGGCGACACCGTCACCAGCCAGCACAAGGGCGCCACCGAGGCCCTCGGCGGGTACAAGGACCCGAAACCGATGGTCTTCTCCGGTCTGTATCCGCTGGACGGCTCCGACTACCCCGAGCTGCGCGAGGCCCTCGACAAGCTGCAACTCAACGACGCCGCGCTCGTCTACGAGCCGGAGACCTCCGCCGCCCTCGGCTTCGGCTTCCGCGTCGGCTTCCTCGGCCTGCTGCACTTGGACGTGATCCGGGAGCGGCTGGAGCGCGAGTTCGGGCTCGACCTGATCGCGACGGCCCCGAACGTGGTCTACCGCGTCGTCATGGAGGACGGCAGCGAGCACACGGTCACCAACCCGAGCGAGTTCCCCGAGGGGAAGATCGGCGAAGTGTACGAGCCGGTCGTGCGCGCCACCATCCTCGCGCCCAGCGAGTTCATCGGCTCGATCATGGAGCTGTGCCAGACCCGGCGCGGCACCCTGCTCGGCATGGACTACCTGTCCGAGGACCGCGTCGAGATCCGGTACACACTGCCGCTCGCGGAGATCGTCTTCGACTTCTTCGACCAGTTGAAGTCGAAGACGCGTGGTTACGCGTCGCTGGACTACGAGCCCACCGGCGAGCAGACGTCCAGCCTGGTCAAGGTCGACATCCTGCTGCACGGCGACAAGGTGGACGCCTTCTCGGCGATCACGCACAAGGACGCGGCGTACGCGTACGGGGTGCGACTCGTCGCCAAGCTGCGCGAGCTCATCCCCAGGCAGGCCTTCGAGGTGCCCATCCAGGCCGCCATCGGCTCCCGGGTGATCGCCCGCGAGACCATCCGCGCCATCCGCAAGGACGTCCTCGCCAAGTGCTACGGCGGCGACATCTCCCGTAAGCGCAAGCTGCTGGAGAAGCAGAAGGAAGGCAAGAAGCGGATGAAGATGGTGGGTTCCGTGGAGGTTCCGCAGGAGGCCTTCATCGCCGTCCTCAGCAGTGATGACAGCGCGGGATCGACCAAGAGCAAGAAGTAACCGC
This sequence comes from Streptomyces sp. NPDC096040, assembly GCF_040303265.1. Taxonomy (NCBI): domain Bacteria; kingdom Bacillati; phylum Actinomycetota; class Actinomycetes; order Kitasatosporales; family Streptomycetaceae; genus Streptomyces; species Streptomyces sp. NPDC096040. Next base: position 399,715 of record NZ_JBEOTA010000001.1, on the reverse strand, counting down.
GGGTAACAACCGGCCACGGTCGCAAAACGGGTGCAACAGGGGTCCGCCGTACGAAAGTGCGGCGGACCCCTACGCGCGCGTAGCGTCGCTCTGTGTGGACGATGCGGGGAAACAGACAGGCCGAAGCCTCTTACGTACAGGCCGGTCGCGGCTTACTCTGATCCCTGCTCGATAGTTACTCGCGAGTTAAACAAGTAGTCCGAACACCACCGTGAGTAAACCCAGCCGCACTGAGCCAGCCGCACCGTCGCGGGCCCCCCGGAGGATGTCGTGAGCGACACGCAGACACTGATCGAGAACCGTCCGCCGTCCGTGGCGGCCCTCTTCCTGGAGCGCGTGGCGGCCACACCGGACGCCGAGGCCTACCGTTACCCGGTGCCCGCGGCCTCCGGTCAGGGCCCGGACGAATGGAAGTCGCTGAGCTGGGCGCAGGCGGCCGAGCGGGTCTACGGGATCGCGGCCGGACTCATCGAACTCGGCATCCAGCCCGAGCAGCGGGTCGCCCTGGCCTCGTCCACCCGCGTCGAGTGGATCCTCGCCGACCTCGGCATCCTGTGCGCCGGAGCGGCCACCACGACCGTGTATCCGCAGACCAACGCCGAGGAGTCGGCGTTCATCCTCTCCGACTCCGGCAGCCGGGTGCTCGTCGCGGAGGACGCGGCACAGGTCGCCAAGGCCGTCGCGAAGCGCGCGGAGCTGCCCGAGCTCACCCAGGTCGTCGTCATCGACCCGGCCGGCGTGGAGACGGGCGACTGGGTCATCACCCTGGCCGAGCTGGAGGAGCGCGGCGCCAAGTACCTGGAGAAGCACCCCGAGCTGATCAAGGAGCGGGTCGGCGCGATCACCAAGGACCAGCTCGCCACCCTGATCTACACCTCCGGCACCACCGGCCGCCCCAAGGGTGTGCGGCTGCCGCAGGACAACTGGTCGTACATGGCGAAGGCGATCGCCGCGACCGGACTGATCAGCGCCGACGACGTGCAGTACCTCTGGCTGCCGCTCGCGCATGTCTTCGGCAAGGTCCTCACCTCCGGGCAGATCGAGGTCGGCCATGTCACCGCCGTCGACGGCCGCGTCGACAAGATCATCGAGAATCTGCCGGTCGTGCAGCCGACGTACATGGCCGCCGTGCCGCGCATCTTCGAGAAGGTCTACAACGGCGTCGCCGCGAAGGCCCGTGCGGGCGGCGCCGCCAAGTACAAGATCTTCCAGTGGGCGGCCGACGTCGCCCGCGAGTACGCCAAGGTCACCCAGGACAACTTCCGCCGCACCGGCGCCGCCACCGCACCCTTCGGGCTGGCCGCCAAGCACAAGGTCGCCGACGGGCTCGTCTACTCCAAGCTGCGGGAAGCCTTCGGCGGGCGGCTGCGGGCCTGTGTCTCCGGATCGGCCGCGCTGGCACCCGAGATCGGCTACTTCTTCGCCGGTGCCGGTGTGCACATTCTCGAGGGCTACGGACTGACGGAATCCTCCGCCGCGTCCTTCGTGAACCCCGGCGAGGCCTACCGCACCGGCACGGTCGGCAAGCCGCTGCCCGGCTGCGAGGTGCGGATCGCCGACGACGGGGAGATCCTGCTCCGCGGCCCCGGCATCATGGAGGGCTACCACGGTCTGCCCGAGAAGACGGCGGAGGTACTGGAGGCCGACGGGTGGTTCCACACCGGTGACATCGGCGAGCTGTCCCCCGACGGCTATCTGCGGATCACCGACCGCAAGAAGGACCTCATCAAGACGTCCGGCGGCAAGTACATCGCGCCCGCCGAGGTCGAGGGACAGTTCAAGGCGGTCTGCCCGTACGTCTCCAACATCCTCGTCCACGGCGCCGACCGGAACTTCTGCACCGCCCTGATCGCCCTCGACGAGGCCGCGATCCTGGAATGGGCCAAGGAGAACGGCCTGGACGGCAGGTCCTACGCCGAGGTGGTGGCCGCGCCGGCGACCCTGGAGATGGTCGACGGCTACGTCAAGCAGCTCAACGAAGGCCTGCAGCGGTGGCAGACCATCAAGAAGTTCCGGCTGCTGCCCCGGGATCTCGATGTGGAGCACGGGGAGATCACGCCGAGCCTCAAGCTGAAGAGGCCGGTTGTGGAGCGGGAGTACAAGCACCTCATCGATGAGATGTACGCGGGGGCGCGCGAAGCGTAGGGGTTTCGCCGTCAGGTGCCGGTGCGTGGGGGCTGCTCGCGCAGTTCGCCACGCACCTTCGGCCGGATCAGCTGCCGTATCTCACCGAATTCGGCCCGCAGCGCCACCGCGTCCAGAGGTCTGTCTCCCGACAAGTGGTCCTCCAGGACCGCCAGTCGCTTGCTCAACTCGCCGAAATCCGCCTGTTCTCGCGTCAACAAGGTCTGCAACTGCTGGTTTTTTCTGTGCAGTTCCAGAAACACGTTGACCTTCGCCCGTAGCACCCACGGATCGAACGGCTTCGTCAGATAGTCCGCCGCGCCCGTCGCGTAGCCGCGGAACGCGTACCCCGCGTCGTCCTCCGCTCCCGTCAGGAAGATGATCGGGATGTCCTTGGTCTGGTCGAGGCGTTTGATGTTCGCGGCTGTTTCGAAGCCGTCCATGCCCGGCATGCGGATGTCGAGGAGGACCACGGCGAAGCGACGGCGCAGCAGGGCCTTCATCGCCTCCTCGCCGGAACGCGCTCGTACTATCGGCTCGTTCAGCGATCCCAGAACGGCCTCAAGGGCTATCAGGTTGTCCTCCATGTCGTCGACCAGGAGGATGCCTGCAGGTTCGTCAGCGATCATTGCCCCGTCCGTTCCTTGTCTGCGGTCTCGTCGCTCTCCGCGTTGTCGGGGTCCAGGAGTGCGCAGACGACGGTGAGCAGCCCGTCGACGTCCACCGGTTTGGTTACGTAGTCGTTGGCGCCGCGCGCGATGGACTTCTCCCGGTCGCCCGGCATCGCCTTCGCCGTCAACGCGACGATCGGCAGGCCGGTCCAGCGGGGGGCGCGGCGGATGGCCGCGATGGTCTCGTAGCCGTCCATCTCCGGCATCATGATGTCCATCAGGACCAGTTCGACGTCCGGGTTGCGTTCGAGGGTCTCGATGCCCTCCCGGCCGTTCTCCGCGTACAGCACGGGCATGCCGACGCGGCCCAGGACATGGGTGAGCGCGAAGACGTTGCGGATGTCGTCGTCGATGATCAGGACGCGCCGGCCGGGCAGGACCTGGCTCGCGCGGCCGGACTGCCACGTCTCCAGCTTGGTCGGAACAGGCCAGGAGTCGTCGGTGTCGGCGTCGGGGGCGGTGGCCGGGGCGGGGTCGAGGACCGGCAGGGTGGGGTCTTCCGGGGCGGGGCCCGCCGCCGTGTTGCCGGGGCTGACGACCGGGACGTACAGCGTGAACGTCGAACCCTTGCCCTGTTCGCTGGCGGCGACGATTCGGCCGCCGAGCAGGCCCGCGATCTCCCGGCTGATGGACAGGCCGAGGCCGGTGCCGCCGTACTTGCGGTTCGTGGTGCCGTCGGCCTGCTGGAACGCCTCGAAGATCACCGGGAGTTTCTCGGCGGCGATCCCGATGCCGGTGTCCGTCACCTCGAAGGCGATCACCTCGTCGCTGCCGCGGACGTGGTGCTGCTCGGGGTCCTTCACCCGGTCGACCCGCAGTTCCACCCGTCCCTTGGCGGTGAACTTGATCGCGTTGGAGAGCAGGTTGCGCAGGATCTGCTGGAGGCGCTGTTCGTCGGAGTACATCTCGCGCGGTACGTCCTCGCCGACCGCCACCTCGAAGGCCAGACCCCGGTCCAGGGTCAGCGGGCGGAAGGTGGCGTGGACGTAGTCGAGGAGCTTGATCAGAGGCAGGCGCTTGGGGCGTACGTCCATCCGGCCCGCCTCGATCTTCGACAGGTCCAGGATGTCGTTGATGAGCTGGAGGAGGTCGGATCCCGAGCGGTGGATCGTCGTCGCGAACTGGACCTCCTGGTCGGAGAGACGGCCGTCCGGGTTGTCGGACAGCAGCCGGGCCAGGATCAGCAGGGAGTTCAGCGGAGTGCGCAGTTCGTGGGACATGTTCGCCAGGAACTCCGACTTGTACTGGGAAGACGTTGCCAACAGGGCGGCCTTTTCCTCCAGCTCCGCGTTCGAGCGCTGTAGTTCCGCCTGTTGTTTCTGAAGTTCGTCCGAACGTTCCTGGAGCTGCGTCGCCAGTCGCTGTGACTCGCCGAGCAGGGACTCCGTGCGGGAGTTGGCGATGATCGTGTTGATCGCCACGCCGATGGTGTTGACGAACTGGTCGAAGAACGCCAGGTGGACGTCCGAGAAGCGGGAGAAGGAGGCCAGTTCGATCACGCCGAGGAGTTTGTCCTCGAAGAGGATCGGGATGATGACGATCGTCGTCGGCGCCGCCTCGCCGAGACCGCTGTTGATTTTGATGTAGTCCGGCGGTGCCTCCTCGACGAGGATCCGCGTCTTCTCGCGGGCCGCCTGGCGGACCAGGCCGTGCACCGGCAGGCTGCCGGTCTCGACGATCGCGCCCTGTGCCGAGCCGTAGCCGGCGATGAACGCCAGGCCCTTCGTCGGCACGGCCGTCCGCACGGCAGCGCCGTCCTCGTCCGGGTCGGCCAGGAAGAACGCGCCGTACTGGGCGTTCACCAGGGGGGTCAGCTCGCGCAGGATCAGGTCGGCGACCTCCATCAGGTCGCGGTGGCCCTGCATCAGCGCGGCGAGCCGGGCCAGGTTGGACTCCAGCCAGTCCTTCGCGCGGGTCGTCTCGCGCAGGTTGGCCACCATCAGGTTGATGTTGTCCTTCAGCTCGGCGACCTCGCCCTGCGTCTCCACCGTGATCGAGCGGGACATGTCGCCCTGTGCCACCGCGGAGGCGACCTCGGCGATCGCGCGGACCTGGGTGGTGAGGTTGAGCGCGAGTTCGTTCACGTTGGTCGTCAGGCGCTTCCAGGTGCCGTACACGCCCTCCACGCGCGCCTGGCCGCCCAGTTGCCCCTCGGAACCGACCTCGCGGGCCACGCGGGTCACCTCGGACGAGAACGACGACAATGTGTCGACCATCGTGTTGATCGTCGTCTTCAGTTCGAGGATCTCGCCGCGCGCGTCCACGTCGATCTTCTTCGACAGGTCGCCCTGTGCCACGGCCGTCGCCACCTGGGCGATGTTCCGCACCTGTGAGGTGAGGTTGTCGGCCATGTAGTTGACGTTGTCGGTCAGGTCCCGCCAGACGCCGGAGACGCCGAGCACCTGGGCGCGGCCGCCCAGCCGGCCGTCGGTGCCGACCTCGCGGGCCACGCGGGTCACCTCGTCGGCGAAGGCCCGCAGCTGCTCCACCATCGTGTTGACGGTGTCCTTCAGTTCGAGGATCTCGCCGCGCGCGTCGACGGTGATCTTCTTGGAAAGGTCGCCGTTGGCGACGGCTGTGGTCACCTGGGCGATGTTGCGGACCTGGGAGGTCAGGTTCAGCGCCATGAAGTTGACGTTGTCGGTGAGGTCTTTCCAGACCCCGGACACGCCTCTGACCTGCGCCTGACCGCCGAGGTTTCCTTCGGTGCCGACTTCGCGGGCCACGCGTGTGACTTCGTCGGCGAACGCCGACAGCTGGTCGACCATCGTGTTGATGGTCGACTTCAGTTCGAGAATCTCGCCTTTCGCCTCCACGGTGATCTTCTTGCCGAGGTCGCCCTGGGCGACGGCCGTGGAGACGAGGGCGATGTTGCGGACCTGGGACGTCAGGTTGTCCGCCATGAAGTTGACGTTGTCGGTGAGGTCTTTCCAGACCCCGGACACGCCTCTGACCTGCGCCCGGCCGCCGAGGTTTCCTTCGGTGCCGACTTCGCGGGCCACGCGTGTGACTTCGTCGGCGAACGCCGACAGCTGGCCGACCATCGTGTTGATGGTCGACTTCAGTTCAAGAATCTCGCCCTTGGCGTCGACCGTGATCTTCTGCGAGAGGTCGCCGTTGGCGACGGCTGTGGTCACCTGGGCGATGTTGCGGACCTGCGAGGTCAGGTTCGACGCCATGAAGTTGACGTTGTCGGTGAGGTCCTTCCAGACGCCGGAGACACCCCGCACCTGGGCCCGGCCGCCCAGCTGGCCCTCCGTGCCGACCTCGCGCGCGACCCTTGTCACCTCGTCCGCGAACGCGGACAGCTGGTCGACCATGGTGTTGACGGTGAGCTTCAGTTCCAGCAGTTCACCGGTCGCCTCGACGGTCACCGTGCGGGTCAGGTCACCGCGGGCCACCGCCGTCGTCACCAGGGCGATGTCGCGGACCTGGGCGGTCAGCCGGGACGCCATGGTGTTCACGGCCTCGGTCACGTCCCGCCAGCTGCCGGACAGACGCTGCACCTTGGCCCGGCCGCCGAGCCGCCCCTCGGTGCCGACCTCGCGCGCGACCCGGGTCACCTCGCCGGTGAACAGGGACAGCTGGTCGACCATCTTGTTCACCGCGCGGCCCAGTCTGCGCAGATCGCCCCGCAACTGGCGGCTGCCGTCGTGCAGATCGACCCGTTGGGTGAGATCGCCGCCGGCCACCGCGTCCAGCACGCGCGTGGCGTTCGCCGCCGGGGCGACCAGGGCGTCGAGGACCTGGTTGACGTCGTTGACGCGGGATGTCCAGGCGCCCTGGCCGGGGCTGGCCGACAGCCGTTCGTCCAGTCGGCCGTGGCGCACCAGCTCCCGTTTCACGCGTTGCACTTCGGCGTTGAAGTGAACGCTGCGGTCCATGATCTGGTTGAAGACCGCGGTGAGTTCGGCGACCATCCCCTCGCCGGTCTCCGGCACCTTGGTGAAGTCGCCGTCGCGGGCGGCGGTCATGGCGGCGAGCAGAGGGCGCAGTTCGGATGCTCGGAGTTGTTCCGGTTTCTGTCCGTCTTCGAGCACACGCGTAGCACTGTTCTCACTCATGGCGGCCCACTTCGGTAACTCGGTGCTTATGGGCGCGGCCAGTCTGTCACTCTGTCCGCATCGATCGGGATGTATTCGTCCGAACTGCTCGGGGAGCTGGACATGGGGGCCATACCCACGCAACGGGAGACCGTCTCCCGGGGCCGTGCGGCGCCTGCGCACGACGAGGCGCCCGCACACGACGAAGCGCCCGCGCACGAGAGCACGGGCGCGGGCACGCACGAGAGCACGGGCGCGGGCACGCACGAGAGTGCGGGCGCGTACGCGCAGGGGCGCGCGACCCTGGCTGGCAGCCCCCTCGCGCCGGGTTCCGCCCGAGCGCTGGTGCGTGCCTGCCTCGACGAGTGGACCGACTGCGGGCTGCTGGACCCGGGACAGCGGGTCGCCGAGGACGCCATGGTCGTCGTCAGCGAACTCGTCACCAACGCCGTCGTGCACGCCGGCACCGACGTCGAGGTCGACTGGTGGCTGGAGGAGGCAGGAGACCAGGCGGCGTTCGTCGTCGAGGTCACCGACCACCATCCCTCCCGCGCCCCCCGTGACCACCCGGGCGAGACACCGTACGAGACCCCGGAGTACGGGCGCGGGCTGCGGCTGGTCGCCTCGCTCGCCGAGTCCTGGGGGGTCACCTACCGCATCGGCGCGAAGACGGTGTGGGCGCGCCTGACCGGTCGCGGCGGCACGCTCCCCGACGAGCAGGAGCTGAAGGTGGCCGAGATCCTCGCGCCCGAGCCTCCCCCGCTCTCGTCCGCGCTCGAACGGGAGTCCCCCCATCGCCCCGACCGGGACCGGGACTGGCTCGGAAGAGGCGCGCTGTCCTTCCTCGCCGAGGCCTCCGACCTGCTCGCCGGGCAGCTCGACGAGAACCTGGTGGCCGCACTCGCCGGCCAGCTGATCGTGCCGCGGCTCGCCGACTGGTGCGCGGTGTGGCTGGAGGACGAGTCGACCCGCGCCGGCGGCTGGGGCGAGGCGGACGGCGTGGGCGGCGTGGGCGGCCCGCGGCTGGCCCGGGTCTGGCACGGCAGCGAGAACCGCATCGAGGAACTGCGCCGCGCCCTGGAGAAGGACCCGCCCTGCGCGCGGGACGGCTTACGGTCCGGGCCCGAGACGTATCCCTGGCCCGGCGAGGTGCTCGGCCCGGAGGGCGCCCACGGCTCGGCGCTCGCCTACCGGCTGATCGCGGGCGGCCGCCCGCTCGGCACGCTCGTGATCGGACGCTCCGGCCAGGCCGGTTTCCCCGACGAGATCACCGGCCTGGTCGAGGACTTCGGCCGCCGGGTCGCCCTCGCCATCGGCGCGGCCCGCCAGTACGCCCGCCAGGCCACCATCAGCGCCGTCCTCCAGCGCGGGCTGCTGCCCGGCGCGGTCGCCGAGATCCCGGGCATGCGCAGCGCCCTCGTCTACGAGCCCTGCGACAAGGGCGGCCCCAGCGGCGACTTCTACGACCTCTTCCCGGCAGGCGACGGCCGCTGGTGCTTCGCCGTGGGCGACGTCCAGGGCAAGGGCCCCGAGGCCGCCGTCGTCATCGGCCTGGCCCGGCCCTGGCTGCGTCTGCTCGCCCGTGAGGGGTACCGGGTCGCCGACGTCCTCGACCGGCTGAACCAGCTCCTCCTCGACGACGCCACCGAGGCCGCCGACGCCGCCGCCCGCGCCCTGGTCGCCGCCGGCGGCCGCGCCGTACCGCCCGGCGACGGCCCGCAGACCCGTTTCCTCTCCCTCCTCTACGGCGAACTCACCCCCCTCGAAGGGGGCGGCGTCCGCTGCACCCTCGCCTCCGCGGGGCATCCGCTGCCGCTGCTCCTGGGCCCCGACGGCGAGGTCCGCACCGCCGCCCGGCCGCAGACCCTGCTGGGGGTCGTGGAGGACGAGACGTACACCAGCGAGACCATCGAGCTCGGGCCCGGCGACAGCCTGCTGTGCGTGACCGACGGGGTCACCGAGCGCCGCTCGGGCTCCCGGCAGTTCGACGACGGCGACGGGCTCGCGCGGGCGCTGGCGGGCTGCGCGGGCCTGAGCGCCGAGCTGATTTCCGAGCGCATCAGACGGCTCGTCCACGAGTTCGGCGGCGGGCCGCCGGAGGACGATCTGGCGCTGCTGGTCCTCCAGGCGGAGTGACCGGCGTCGTACGGGACAGGCGTACGGGACAATGGGGGACATGCCTTCCGCCCTTCCCGACGGCGAGCCGGTCCCCGACGACGGCGCGCTCCCGCCGCACGCGCTGGCCGGTGCCGCCGACCGCCCCCTCGGGTTCTATCTGCACGTCCCCTACTGCGCGACCCGCTGCGGCTACTGCGACTTCAACACCTACACGGCGACCGAGCTGCGCGGCACCGGCGGTGTCCTCGCCTCCCGCGACAACTACGCGGACACGCTGGTCGACGAGATCCGGCTGGCGCGGAAGGTCCTCGGCGACGATCCGCGCGAGGTCCGTACGGTGTTCGTGGGCGGGGGTACGCCGACGCTGCTGGCCGCCGGTGATCTCGTACGGATGCTGCGCGCGATCCGCGACGAGTTCGGTCTGGCCGCCGACGCGGAGGTCACCACGGAGGCGAACCCTGAGTCCGTCGACCCCGCGTATCTGGCGGCCCTGCGCGAGGGCGGCTTCAACCGGGTCTCCTTCGGCATGCAGAGCGCCCGGCAGCATGTGCTGCGCGTCCTGGACCGCACACACACGCCCGGCCGTCCGGAGGCGTGCGTCGCGGAGGCCCGCGCGGCCGGCTTCGAGCACGTCAACCTCGATCTGATCTACGGCACCCCGGGCGAGTCCGACGACGACTGGCGGGCCTCGCTGGACGCCGCCGTCGGCGCCGGGCCGGACCATGTGTCGGCGTATGCGCTGATCGTCGAGGAGGGCACGCAGCTGGCCCGCCGGATCCGCCGGGGCGAGGTCCCGATGACCGACGACGACGTCCACGCGGACCGCTATCTGATCGCCGAGGAGATGCTGTCCGCGGCGGGCTTCGACTGGTACGAGGTGTCCAACTGGGCGACCTCGGAGGCCGCCCGCTGCCTGCACAACGAGCTGTACTGGCGGGGCGCCGACTGGTGGGGCGCGGGACCGGGCGCGCACGCGCACGTGGGCGGTGTGCGCTGGTGGAACGTCAAGCATCCGGGGGCGTACGCGGCGGCGCTGGCGGCGGGACGGTCGCCGGGGGCCGGGCGTGAGGTCCTGACGGACGAGGACCGGCGGGTGGAGCGGATCCTGCTGGAGCTGCGGCTGCGCGAGGGGGTGCCCTTGCCGCTGCTGAAGGAGCAGGGGCTGGCGGCCTCGCGGCGGGCGCTGGGGGAGGGGCTGCTGGAGACCGGCGCGTACGGGGAGGGGCGGGCCGTGCTGACGCTGCGGGGGCGGTTGCTGGCGGATGCGGTGGTGCGGGACCTGGTGGACTGAGGGCCGGGCACCCCTGGGGGCCGGGCGCTGGGGAGGCACCCCTGCCTGCGGCTCGGCTACGGAGCTGTCACGAAATCGATCAGTTCCTCCACTCGCCCCAGAAGCTCCGGCTCCAGGTCCCTGTAGGACCCCACCCGCGCCAGGATCGCCTGCCACACCGCGCCCGTGTTGTCCGAGGGCCAGCCGAGGGCCCGGCACACGCCCGTCTTCCAGTCCTGGCCGTGCGGGACGCGCGGCCATGCCTCGATGCCCACGGCGGCGGGCTTCACCGCCTCCCAGATGTCGATGTAGGGGTGGCCGACGACCAGGGCGTGTTCGCTGGTGACCGACTGGGCGATGCGCCACTCCTTCGTGCCGGGGAGCAGGTGGTCCACCAGGACGCCGAGGCGGGCGTCCGGGCCCGGTGCGAATTCGGCCACGATCGACGGCAGGTCGTCCACGCCCCCCAGGTACTCCACGACCACGCCCTCGATGCGCAGGTCGTCGCCCCAGACCTTCTCGACCAGCTCCGCGTCATGGCGGCCCTCGACGTAGATGCGGCCCGCGCGGGCCACGCGTGCGCGTGCGTGGGGGACGGCGACCGAGCCCGACGCGGTGCGGGTGGGGCGTACGGGGGCGGCCGACGTGGGGCGTACGAGGGTGACCACCCGGCCCTCCAGGAGAAAGCCCCGCGGCTCCAGTGGGAAGACGCGGTGTTTGCCGAAGCGGTCCTCCAACGTGACCGTGCCCGCCTCGCAGCGGATCACCGCGCCGCAGAAGCCGGTGCCGGGTTCCTCGACCACCAGGCCGGGTTCGGCGGCCACCTCCGGTGCCGGTTTCGGCTTCTTCCACGGCGGGGTCAGGTCGGCGGAGTACTGGCGCATTCGGATGACGATAGGAGAAGCCGGGGCGGCGTGGTCACGACACGCCGAAGCGGGCGGCCAGGGCGTCGCGCTGCCGTCGTACGAACGCCGCGTCCACCACCGCTCCGTGACCGGGCACGTACAGGGCGTTCTCGCCGCCGAGGGAGAGGAGCCGGTCCAGGGCGGCCGGCCAGCGGGACGGTACGGCGTCGGGGCCGGCCTGGGGGTCGCCGGACTCCTCCACCAGGTCGCCGCAGAACACCACCTCCGGGTCGCCCGGGACGAGGACGGCGAGGTCGTGGGCGGTGTGGCCGGGGCCCACGTTGGCCAGCAGGGCCTGGCGGCCGTCGCCCAGGTCGAGGGTCCACTCGCCGGAGACCGGACGGCGGGGCAGGGGCAGCGCGTCCGCGGCCTCCTCGGCCTCCGGGGCCGCAAGGCCGTTGCGGATCGCGTCCAGGCGGAGTTCCTCGCGGTCGTGGGAGACAACGGCGTCCATGCCGACCGCCGCGTAGATCTCCGTGCCCGCGAACGCCGCGGTGCCGAAGACATGATCGAAGTGGGGGTGGGTGAGCGCGAGATGGGTCACACGGCGTCCGGCCAGTTCCTGCGCCTCGATCCGCAACCGCGCGCCCTCCGCCAGGCTCGACCCGGCGTCCACCATCAGGACCGGGCCCGCCCCGAGGACCAGCCCGGCCGTGCAGTCCCAGCCCGGCAGCCGGCACCGGCCGACCCTCTCGGCCACCCGCTCCCAGCCGAGCTCTTCCCAAGTCACCGTCATGCCGCGACGCTAGCCGTAGAACGCCATGGGTACTCACCGACCTTGCCCAGTCAGTACCCGACGGCCGTACACTGGGCCGGGGATGCTGGCACTCGGGCTCGCAGAGTGCCAGGCGAAAGACCCGAAAGGCCGCGGGGACGACTTTCTGGAGGTGTGGCGCTGGATGCTGAGTGAACGCAGGCTTCAGGTATTGCGCGCCATCGTCCAGGACTATGTCGGCACCGAGGAGCCGGTGGGGTCGAAGGCGCTGACCGAGCGCCACAACCTCGGGGTCTCCCCGGCGACCGTGCGTAACGACATGGCCGCCCTGGAGGACGAGGGGTACATCGCCCAGCCGCACACCAGCGCCGGGCGGATCCCCACCGACAAGGGCTATCGGCTGTTCGTCGACAAGCTGGCCGGGGTCAAGCCGATGAGCGCGCCCGAGCGGCGGGCCATCCAGAACTTCCTCGACGGCGCCGTCGACCTCGACGACGTCGTGGCGCGGACGGTGCGGCTGCTGGCGCAGCTGACGCGGCAGGTCGCGGTCGTGCAGTATCCGTCGCTGACACGGTCCACCGTGCGGCATGTGGAGCTGCTCTCGCTCGCGCCGGCCCGGCTGATGCTGGTGCTGATCACCGACACCGGGCGGGTCGAGCAGCGGATGGTCGACTGTCCGGCGCCCTTCGGTGAGATGTCCCTGGCGGATCTGCGGGCACGGCTCAACAGCCGGGTCGCGGGCCGCCGGTTCTCGGATGTGCCCCGGCTGGTGGAGGACCTGCCGGACGCCTTCGAGGCCGAGGACCGCGGCACGGTCTCGGCGGTGCTCTCCACCCTGCTGGAGACGCTCGTCGAGGAGAACGAGGAGCGGCTGATGATCGGCGGCACCGCCAATCTCACCCGCTTCGGACATGACTTTCCCCTCATGATCCGGCCCGTCCTGGAGGCCCTGGAGGAGCATGTCGTCCTCCTCAAACTCCTTGGCGAGGCGGGAGATTCGGGCATGACCGTACGCATCGGTCACGAGAACGCCTACGAGGGACTCAACTCAACGTCCGTGGTGTCGGTCGGCTACGGTTCGGGCGGCGAGGCAGTCGCCAAACTCGGCGTGGTCGGACCGACCCGCATGGATTACCCGGGAACGATGGGAGCGGTACGAGCGGTGGCACGGTACGTCGGACAGATCCTGGCGGAGTCGTAAGTGGCCACGGACTACTACGCCGTTCTCGGCGTGCGCCGCGACGCGTCGCAGGAAGAGATCAAGAAGGCCTTCCGCCGGCTCGCGCGCGAGCTGCACCCGGACGTCAACCCGGATCCGAAGACCCAGGAGCGGTTCAAGGAGATCAACGCCGCCTACGAGGTGCTCTCGGACCCGCAGAAGAAGCAGGTCTACGACCTCGGCGGCGACCCGCTCTCGCAGAGCGGCGGCGCGGGTGCGGGCGGCTTCGGGGCCGGTGGTTTCGGGAACTTCTCCGACATCATGGACGCGTTCTTCGGTACCGCGTCGCAGCGCGGGCCGAGGTCCAGGACCCGCCGCGGCCAGGACGCCATGATCCGGATCGAGGTCGAGCTCGACGAGGCGGCCTTCGGTACGACCAAGGACATCCAGGTCGACACGGCGATCGTCTGCAACACCTGCAACGGTGAGGGCGCGGCGCCGGGCACCTCCGCCCAGACGTGTGACATGTGCCGCGGCCGTGGTGAGGTCTCGCAGGTCACCCGGTCCTTCCTGGGTCAGGTCATGACCTCCCGTCCCTGCCCGCAGTGCCAGGGCTTCGGTACGGTCGTGCCGACGCCGTGTCCCGAGTGCGCCGGTGACGGGCGGGTGCGGTCGCGGCGGACGCTGACCGTGAAGATCCCGGCCGGCGTCGACAACGGCACCCGGATCCAGCTCGCCGGCGAGGGCGAGGTCGGGCCGGGCGGCGGTCCCGCCGGTGACCTGTACGTCGAGATCCACGAACTGCCGCACTCGACCTTCCAGCGGCGTGGCGACGATCTGCACTGCACGGTGACCATCCCGATGACGGCGGCGTCGCTCGGTACGAAGGTGCCGCTGGAGACGCTGGACGGGATGGAGGAGGTCGACATCCGTCCCGGTACCCAGTCCGGGCAGTCGATCCCGCTGCACGGGCGCGGTGTCACGCATCTGCGCGGCGGCGGCCGGGGCGACCTGATCGTCCACGTCGAGGTGACGACCCCGACCAAGCTCGACCCCGAGCAGGAGCGGCTGCTGCGGGAGCTGGCGAAGCTGCGCGGCGAGGAGCGGCCGACGGGGCAGTTCCAGCCGGGTCAGCAGGGTCTGTTCAGCCGGCTGAAGGACGCGTTCAACGGGCGTTGACGGCTCGCCGGGAAGGAGCCCCGCCCCCTTCGGCCCGGAAATATCTGGCATGTGCCAAAGGGGCGGCCCGATTCGGTCTTGTTCGGAGGACGTGACAACATGCCGTCATGTCCTCCGCACTGACCGATCTCTTCCCACTTCCGATCGTGCAGGCCCCCATGGCGGGCGGGGTCTCCGTGCCGCAACTCGCCGCCGCCGTGTCCGAGGCGGGCGGGCTGGGGTTCCTGGCCGCCGGGTACAAGACCGCCGACGGGATGTACCAGGAGATCAAGCAGCTGCGGTCGCTGACCGGCCGCCCCTTCGGCGTGAACCTCTTCATGCCCCAGCCGGAATACGCCGAGTCAGGCGCGGTGGAGATCTACGCGCATCAGCTGGCCGGTGACGCCGCCTGGTACGAGACCGAGCTCGGCGACCCGGACAGCGGCCGGGACGACGGGTACGACGCGAAGCTCGCCGTACTCCTCGACAACCCGGTGGCCGTGGTCTCCTTCCACTTCGGTGTGCCGAGCCGCGAGGCACTGGACGCGCTCCGCCGGACGGGAACCCTCACCCTCGTCACCGCCACCACCGCCGAGGAGGCCCTCGCCGTCGAGCGGGCCGGTGCCGACGCGGTGATCGCGCAGGGCGTGGAGGCCGGGGGACACCAGGGCACCCACCGGGACGTGCCGGAGAACGACGACTCCGGGATCGGCCTGCTGTCGCTGGTCGCCCGGATACGCGAGACCGTGAGCATCCCGGTCGTCGCCGCGGGCGGCATCATGCGCGGCAGCCAGATCGCCGCCGCGCTCGCCGCGGGAGCGAGCGCCGCCCAGCTGGGCACCGCCTTCCTGGCCACCCCGGAGTCCGGCGCCGCCGACATCCACAAGCAGGCACTGACCGACCCGCTGTTCACCCGGACCGCGCTGACCCGGGCGTTCTCCGGGCGGCCCGCCCGCGGCCTGGTCAACCGCTTCATGCGCGAGCACGGCCCGTACGCGCCCGCCGCCTACCCGGAGGTCCACCACCTCACCTCCCCGCTGCGCAAGGCCGCCGCCAAGGCCGGGGACGCGCAGGGCATGGCCCTGTGGGCCGGGCAGGGCCACCGGATGGCCCGCCCGCTGCCCGCCGGACAGCTGGTGGAGACCCTCGCGGAGGAACTCGCCGCCGCGTCGACAGCGTTGTCGACCAGGGCGCAGACCCAGAACCAGACCCGGACCAAGGCCCAGGGCGACGGGGGCGACAGGGGGGACATGCGATGACCGCCCCGGTGTTCGTGCTCGACCCGCTCGTGGTGCCCGACCTCTCCGGTGGCGAGGTCGTCCTGGACGGGCCCGAGGGCCGGCACGCCGTGTCCGTGAAGCGGCTGCAGCCCGGTGAGGACGTCATCCTCACCGACGGGCGCGGACGCTGGAGCGAGGGCGTCGTCAGGGCCGCCGAGGGCAAGGACCGGCTGGTGGTGACGGACCTGGAGAGCGTCGTCGAGGAACCCGAGCCGAGCCCCCGCATCACCGTCGTCCAGGCCCTCCCCAAGGGCGACCGCGGCGAGGTCGCGGTGGAGACCATGACCGAGGTCGGCGTCGACGCGATCGTGCCCTGGCAGGCCGCCCGATGCATCACACAGTGGAAGGGCGACCGGGGCCTGAAGTCGCTCGCGAAGTGGCGGGCCACCGCCCGCGAGGCCGGCAAGCAGTCCCGCCGGGTGCGCTTCCCGACGATCGCGGACGCGGCGACCACCAAGCAGGTTGCCGCACTTCTCGCCGAAGCCGACCTGGCCGCCGTACTCCATTCCGACTTCGAGCACGGCAGTGAGCCGCTCGCCGAGGCCCGGTTGCCCGCCGGGGGCGAGATCGTACTGGTCGTCGGGCCCGAAGGGGGCGTCGCCCGGGACGAGGTGGCGCTGTTCGAGGAGGCGGGTGCGAGGGCCTACACCCTGGGGCCTACCGTGATGCGCACATCGACCGCCGGCACCGCGGCCGCGGCCCTGCTGCTGGGCCTCAGCGGCCGCTGGTCCTGACCTTTACGACACCTCAGGGGGAACGCGCCGTGGAACTCGCCCAAGTCCGGCTCCTGGTCTCCGACTTCGCCGCCTGCTACCGCTTCTACGCCGAAGTGCTCGGGCTGAAGCCGCAGTCGGGGGCGAGCGAGGGGCCGTACGAGAAGTTCAGCCCGCACGCCGGGTCCGCGGGGATCGCCCTGCAGGACCGGGCCATGATGGCCGAGGTGCTGGGCGAGCTGGGGGACACGGCGACCGGGCACCGTTCGCTGGTGGTGCTGCGCGTCGACGACCTGGACGCCTACTGCGGGCAGATCGCCGAGCGGGGCGCGGCCCTGGTGCACGGGCCGACGCAGATGACGGAACGCATGCGCGTCGCCCACCTCAAGGACCCGGAGGGCAACCTGGTGGAACTCCAGGAGTGGCTGCTGCTGCGCACCTGAGGAGGCCGTCGGCCTCCAGGGGGACAACTCCGAACACGTGAGTGGCCGTATGCCCCCTACCGTCACGGACGGGACGGTGGCAGGCTGCCCTCCATGGGGGCATTGAGGCCGATTTGGCGCCGGCCGCACGTGACGCGCCGGCCGCACGTGACCAGGGTGGCGGCCCTGGCGGGGCTCGCGGTGGTCGCCGTGGGCGGTGTGGTGGGCTGCCGGCCGACCGACCTGAACTCCGCGACCGTCGCGTACACCACCGACCGGACCGCCACCGCCGAGCTGAAACGGCAGCACGTCGACGTCAGCTGGCTCACCTGCACCGGCAACTACGGCTCGTCGGCGACCAGGTCCGGGAAGACGCCCTCGGCCTCCGAGACCACCGTCGTCTCCGTGGACTGCCGGGGCAGGACCAAGGACGGCCGGGACATCACCGTCACCGGCAGGGTCACCAAGGCCGTCAGCGGGGCCTGTGTGCGCGGGAACCTCGTCGCCGAGGTCGGCGGCAAGGAGTGGTTCCGGGTCAAGGGCCTCGGCAACTGCGACGCCACGCCCGGACCGACGTACAACAACACCTACCGGGCGCCCACCTACGGGCAGCAGCCGGGCCCCACCGTGACCGTGACGAAGACCGTCTGGTGCCAGGGCGACCCCAAGTGCTGGCCGGTACAGGGCAAGTGATCGAAATCGGCCACCGCGAACCCGCCGCGATGCATAGGCTGAGCGGGTGACTCAGGGTGCAGCGACAGGACCGCGGTCCTACCTCCGATTTCCCCATGTCCACGGTGAGCTGGTCGCCTTCACCGCCGAGGACGACGTGTGGCTGGCGCCCCTGGACGGCGGCCGGGCCTGGCGGGTCAGCGCCGACAACGTCCCCGTGACGCTGCCGCGCATCTCGCCCGACGGGACCACGGTCGCCTGGACCTCCACCCGCGACGGCGCCCCGGAGATCCACATCGCCCCCGTCGACGGCGGCACCTCGACCCGCCTGACGTACTGGGGGAGTTCCCGCACCCAGGTGCGCGGCTGGACCGCCGACGGGCAGGTCCTCGCGGTCAGCACCTACGGCCAGGCCAGCCTCCGGCGCAGCTGGGCCCGTACCGTCCCGCTCGACGGCGGACCGTCCGCCGTCCTGCCGTACGGCCCGGTCGGCCATGTCGCCTTCGGGCCGGGCACGGTGCTGCTGTCCGCGCCGATGGGCAGGGAGGCGGCCTGGTGGAAGCGGTACCGGGGCGGTACGGCGGGGAAGCTGTGGATCGACAGGAACGTCCACGACGGGGAAGGCGCCGGGGAGTTCGTACGGCTGCACGAGGAGCTGGACGGGAACCTCGAATACCCCGTGTGGGCCGGAGACCGGATCGCCTTCCTCTCCGACCACGAGGGGACGGGCGCGGTCTACTCCTCCCTCGCCGACGGCTCCGATCTGCGCCGGCACACCCCCCTCGACGGCTTCTACGCCCGGCACCTGGCCGGTGACGGTACCCGGGTCGTCTACTCCTCGGCGGGTGAACTCCGGCTCCTTGACGACCTGGAGGGGGCCGAACCGCGCCGGCTGGACATCCGCCTCGGCGGGGCCCGGGTGGACCGGCAGCCGCGCCCGGTCGACGCGGCCCGCTGGTTCAGCTCCGCCTCGCCCGACCACACCGCGCGCGGCAGCGCCGTCCTGGTGCGCGGCGGCGTGCACTGGGTGACCCACCGGTCGGGCCCCGCCCGCGCCCTCGCCGCCCAGCCCGGGGTGCGCGCCCGGCTGCCCGTCACCTTCCGCGCGGACGCGGAGGAGTGGGTGGTGTGGGTGACGGACGCCGAGGGCGACGACGCCCTGGAGTTCGCCCCCGCCACCGGCCCCGTACCCGGCTCCACCCCGCGCCGGCTCGCCGCCGGGCAGCTCGGCCGGGTCCTGGACCTCGCCGTCGCCCCCGACGGCGGCCGGGTCGCGGTCGCCGCGCACGACGGACGCCTCCTCCTCGTCGAACGCGAGACGGGAGAGGTGCGCGAGGTCGACCGCAGCGAGGACGGCGACGTCTCCGGGCTGGCGTTCTCACCCGACTCCGGCTGGCTCGCCTGGTCCCACCCCGGAGCCGGTGGGCTCGCCCAGCTCCGTATCGCCCACACCACCGACCTCACCGTCACCGAGGCGACCCCGCTGCGGTTCCGCGACTACGGCCCCGTCTTCACCCGCGACGGCAAACACCTCGCCTTCCTCTCCACCCGCTCCTTCGACCCGGTCTACGACGAGCACGTCTTCGACCTGGCCTTCGTGGTCGGCGACCGCCCGCACCTGATCACCCTGGCCGCGACCACCCCCTCGCCGTTCGGCCCGCAGCGGCACGGCCGCCCCTTCGAGACCCCCGACAAGGACGAGACCCCCGACGCCGAGGGCACCCCCGCCACCCGAGTCGACCTGGACGGCCTCGCCGACCGGATCGTGCCCTTCCCCGTCGAGGCCGGCCGCTACTCCACCCTGCGCGCCGCCAAGGACGGCGTCCTGTGGCTGCGCCACCCGGTGCGCGGCGTGCTCGGCGCCTCCCGCGCCCACCCCGAGGACCCCGACCCCAAGACCGAGCTGGAGCGCTACGACCTCGCCCAGCAGCGCATCGAGTACCTCGCCTCCGACGCCGACCACTTCGAGGTCAGCGGCGACGGCAAACGCGTCCTGCTGTGGGCCGACGGCAAGCTCAAGGTCGTACCCAGCGACCGCCGTGCCGCCGGCGACGACGACAGCGACACCAACATCACCGTCGACCTCTCCCGGGTACGGCAGACCCTCGACCCGGCCGCCGAGTGGCGGCAGATGTTCGACGAGACCGGCCGCATCATGCGGGACCAGTTCTGGCGGCCGGACCTCGGCGGCGTCGACTGGGACGGCGTCCTCGACCGCTACCGCCCGCTCGTCGACCGCGTCGCCACCCACGACGACCTGGTCGACCTGCTCTGGGAGGTCCAGGGCGAACTCGGCACCTCACACGCGTATGTCATCCCGCGCGGCGGCCACGGCCGCGGCGCCCGCCAGGGCCTCCTCGGCGCCGACATCTCCCGCCACCCGGACGGCAGTTGGCGTATCGACCGGATCCTGCCCGCCGAGACCTCCGACCCCGGCGCCCGCTCCCCGCTCGCCGCACCCGGCGTCGCGGTACGCCCCGGCGACGCGATCGTGGCCGTCGCCGGCCGGCCCGTCCAGCCGGTGACCGGACCCGGCCCCCTGCTCGTCGGCACGGCGGGCAAGGCCGTCGAACTGACCGTGTCCCCCGCGGGCGGCGGCGAGCTCCGCCACCCCGTCGTCGTCCCGGTCGCGGACGAGGAACCGCTGCGCTACCACGCGTGGGTGGCCGACCGGCGGGCCCATGTGCACGAGCTGTCCGAAGGGCGGCTGGGGTATCTCCATGTGCCGGACATGCAGGCACCGGGCTGGGCCCAGATCCACCGCGACCTGACCGTGGAGATGGCCCGCGAGGGCATCGTCGTGGACGTCCGCGAGAACCGGGGCGGCCACACCTCCCAGCTCGTGGTGGAGAAACTGGCCCGGCGGATCGTCGGCTGGGACCTGCCGCGCGGCATGCGGCCGCAGAGCTACCCGCGGGACGCGCCCCGGGGCCCGGTGGTCGTCGTCGCGAACGAGTTCTCCGGCTCGGACGGGGACATCGTCAACGCGGCGATCAAGGCGCTGGGGATCGGCCCGGTGGTCGGTACCCGCACCTGGGGCGGTGTGATCGGCATCGACAGCCGCTACCGCCTGGTCGACGGCACGCTGGTCACCCAGCCGAAGTACGCGTTCTGGCTGGAGGGCTACGGCTGGGGGGTGGAGAACCACGGCGTGGACCCCGACGTGGAGGTCGTGCAGACACCGCAGGACTGGGGCGCGGGACGGGACCCCCAGCTGGACGAGGCGGTGCGGACAGCGCTGGAGGCTCTGGAGACGGCTCCGGCGAAGACCCCACCGACCTTGCCCACGCTTCCGATGTGAGGAGGGGGCCCGGCCGACGGGGGACCCGCACCCGGCGACGATACGATGCCTGCGACACCGATCACCGCTGAGGAGACACCATGGCCGGGGAGCCCCGGGAGGACTGCCTGTTCTGCAAGATCGTCGCAGGCCACGTCCCCGCGACGATCGTCCGGGAGACCGACACCACCGTCGCCTTCCGGGACATAAACCCCCAGGCACCCACCCACGTCCTGGTGATCCCCAAGGTCCACTACAAGGACGCGGCGGAGCTGGCCGAAGGCGAACCCACCATCGCCGCCGACCTACTGCGCGAGGCGCAGGCCGTCGCCGACGAGGACAAGCTGGACAGCTACCGCATCGTCTTCAACACCGGCAGCGGCGCCGGCCAGACCGTCTGGCACACCCACGCGCACATCATCGGCGGCCGCGGCCTGCAGTGGCCGCCCGGATAAGTCGCCATGTCCGTCCGTGAACTGGTGGTCCTCGGCACCGCCAGCCAGGTTCCCACCCGGCACCGCAACCACAACGGCTATCTGCTGCGCTGGGACGGCGAGGGCCTCCTCTTCGACCCCGGCGAGGGCACCCAGCGGCAGATGCTGCGGGCCGGCGTCGCCGCGCACGACCTCAACCGGATCTGCGTCACCCACTTCCACGGCGACCACTGCCTCGGTCTCGCCGGGGTCATCCAGCGCATCAACCTCGACAAGGTCCCGCACCCCGTCACCGCGCACTACCCGAAGTCCGGCCGGCGCTTCTTCGACCGGCTCCGGTACGCCACCGCCTACCGCGAGACCGTCGGCATCACCGAGGCCCCGGTGGACGCGGACGGCGACCTCGCCGTCACACCGTCGTACACGCTTCAGGCCAGGAAGCTGTCCCACCCGGTCGAGTCCTACGGCTACCGGCTCGTCGAGCCCGACGGCCGCCGCATGCTGCCCGAACGGCTCGCCGCGCACGGCATCGAGGGCCCGGACGTCGGCCGCCTCCAGCGCGACGGCGTCCTCGGGGACGTCATCCTCGACCAGGTCAGCGAGGTGCGACGCGGGCAGCGGTTCGCGTTCGTGATGGACACCCGGCTGTGCGACGGCGTGCACGCGCTCGCCGAGGGCTGCGACATGCTCGTCATCGAGTCCACGTTCCTCGACGAGGACGCCGGACTCGCGAAGGAGCACGGGCACCTGACCGCCGGACAGGCGGCGGCCGTCGCGCGGGACGCGGGAGTACGGCACCTCGTGCTCACCCACTTCAGCCAGCGCTACTCCGAACCCGACGACTTCGAGCGGCAGGCGCGGGACGCCAGATACGAGGGAGAGCTGACCGTGGCCCGTGATCTGCTCCGGGTGCCGGTTCCGAAGCGCAGGTGAAGCGGCCGTACCATGCTTTGATGCCCCTCCCCAAAGCTGAACTGCACCTCCACATCGAAGGCACCCTGGAACCGGAGCTGGCTTTCCGGCTCGCCGCACGCAACGGCGTCGAGCTGCCGTACGCGGACACCGACGCCCTCCGCGAGGCCTACCGGTTCAAGGACCTCCAGTCCTTCCTGAACCTGTACTACGAGCTCATGACCGTCCTGCGCACCGAGCAGGACTTCGAGGACCTCGCCGACGCCTACCTGGCCCGGGCCGCGGCGCAGGGCGTACGGCACGCCGAGATCTTCTTCGACCCGCAGGCGCACATCGCCCGGGGCGTGCCCCTGCGCACGGTCGTCGAGGGGCTGTGGCGGGCACTGGGCAGCAGCGCCGAGGACCACGGGATCTCCACCCGGCTGATCATGTGCTTCCTGCGGGACGAGTCCGCCGACTCGGCGCTGGAGACGCTGGAGGCCGCGCGGCCCCACCTCGACCGGATCACCGGGATCGGGCTGGACTCGGCCGAGGTCGGGCATCCGCCGGCCAAGTTCCGCGAGGTGTACGAGGCCGCCGCCGAACTCGGGCTGCGGCGCGTGGCACACGCCGGTGAGGAGGGGCCGCCCGCCTACATCACCGAGGCGCTGGACGTGCTCGGCGTGGAGCGCGTCGACCACGGGCTGCGCTGCATGGAGGACGCGGACCTGGTCGCCCGTCTGGTGCGGGAGCGGATCCCGCTGACGCTGTGCCCGCTGTCGAACGTGCGGCTCCGGGCGGTCGACGTGCTCGCCGAGCACCCGCTGCCGGCGATGCTCGACGCGGGCCTGCTGTGCACGGTCAACTCCGACGACCCCGCCTACTTCGGCGGTTACGTCGAGGACAACTTCCGCGCGGTCGCCGACACCCTGGGCCTGTCCGAGGAGCGGCTGCGGGAGCTGGCCCGCAACTCCTTCGTCGCGTCCTTCCTGGAGGACGACGAGGAACTGCGGGCCCGGTACCTCGCCGAGGTGGACGCCTACGAGTTCTAGGCGGCGACGTCCAGCTGCACCGTCGCCTCGGTGAGCGCCGGGTGGGTCGTGGTGACGGTGGTGGGCCTGCGCCGCAGCGCCACCGCCGTCAGCGGCACCGCGACCGCCAGCAGGCCCACCGCCAGGACCGTCCCCATCGCCGGGAAACCGGCCCGGGCCGCCAGCAGGCTGCCGGTCATCGGGCCGACGGCCGTCCCCAGCGACGACGCCGACCCGACCAGCACCGCCCAGCGGCCCCGCGGGTCCAGCGAGGCGGCCAGGCCGATGACGTACGACAGGACGACCGGGTAGAGCAGGTTCCAGGCGATCTCGCCGGACGCGAACGTCGTCAGGTCCGTGGCGGACGCGCTGAGCGCGATACAGCCCGCGATCAGTACGGTGCCGAGGCCGATCGGCAGGGCCTGCCCGACCCGTGGGCCGAGCGCGCCCGCCCCGACCACGCCCAGCAGGCCGGCGCCGAGCGCCACCGCGAACACCACGCCGACGGTCACCTCGCCGAGATGCGCCTGCGTCAGGCCGATCCGGCCGCTCACGCCCCACAGCGAGTTCTGCGCGGCCGACCAGCACGGCATCGCGGCGGCCAGCAGCAGCCCCGGGCGGAGGTGCGGGAGCCGGGAGCCGGTCGCGGTGCGGGGGAGGGCCTGGGTGGTACGGGGGGACAGCCGGGCGGTGAGCGGCCACACCGCCAGCGCGGTGAACGCGATCGCGGCGAGGGGCTGCGCATGGCCGGGACCGAGATGCGGGACCGTCAGATAGACGGCACCCGCGAGGGCGGAGACGCCGAGCAGGCCGAGGGTGGTGGTGCGGTGCGGGTCCCGCTGCGCGGCGATGCCGGTGGCGGCGACGGCGGTGACCGTGCCGGAGCCGAAGCCGCCGACGGCCGCGCCGGCTACGACCGCCGGGACATGGGTGGTGAGGGCGGCGCCGCCGTAGCCGAGGACGGCGAGGAGGAGGCCGGCGCGGGCGAGGGTGCGGGGGCCGATGAGGTCCACGCGCGACGCCAGCAGGAAGCCGGCCGTCGCGGAACTCAGCAGCAGGACACTGCCGATGGCGCCGGCCTGGGTGGCGGAGACGGGGAGCCCCGATTCGAGCCTGCCGACGGTGGTCGGGAGCAGGTACGGGGCGAGATACCCGGCCGTGAAAAGGGCGACGAGGGGCCAGGGGGTGGTGCGGGCGAACACGGGCGTTCCCAGGGCGTGCGAAAGAAGCGACGGAAGAAGGGGGTTGGGCGCAGGCCGTCGACGGACAGGAACGCGCGGGGAATTTGTATCAAGTGGGGGAGGGCGGAAGAAGAGCGGGGGGTGTGATGTGGGTCATGTGGGGTTTTGGGGGCGGAGGGAGGGGTAGGAGCGCCGCGCGCCGTAGGGGTCAGGTGCGGTGGCGAGCGCGGGTGAGTGGGGCCCTGTCGCGCGGTTCCTCGCGTCCCTTGAGCCGACTGCCGAGCCGCGTGTCGACAGGCGGGCCCCGCCTCTGGAAGAAGACGAGCCCGGTCAGCGCCAGTTGACCGTGCCGCCCGTCGGCGCTGATTCGATGCGGGTTCGGATTTCGCGCATCACCGTGACGATCCGGTCCTCGTGCTCCGGCGTCAGACGCGCCACCGGCACCGAGCAGCTGATCGCGTCCTGGGCCGGGCTGTCGTAGTGCAGGGCGAAGCCGAAGCCGATGATGCCCACGACGCCCTCCTCGCGGTCGATCGAGTAGCCGCGGCCGCGGATCTCGGCGAGGTCGGCGGTGAGCGACTCGCGGGTGGTGTGGGAGTTGGGGGTCAGGGGCTCGTACGGGCCCTCGGGAAGGTCTTCGGCGGGGCGTTCCGCGAGGAGTGCCTTGCCCAGTGCGCCCACATGGGCCGGCAGCCGTCGGCCCACCCTGCTGATCGTGCGCAGGTATTCGTGTGACTCCCGCGTAGCCAGGTACGCCACGTTCCGGCCGTCCAGGCGGCCCAGATGGATCGTCTCGCCCAGCGCCTGCGACGCCTCGTCCAGGTAAGGGCGCACCAGGCGGACGCGCGGGTCCGAGACCAGGTAGTTCGTGCCGGTCAGCAGGGTGCGGATGCCGACGCCGTAGAGGGAGCCGGTCGTGTCGGTGCGCACCCAGCCCCTTGTGATCAGCGTCTGGAGCAGGGCGTACATCGAGCTGCGCGGGACCCCGAGTTCGTCCGCCAGTTCCTGGAGGCGGGCCGGGCGGTCGCCGCGGGCCGCGAGCAGCTCCAGCAGCTCCACCGTGCGCGCCGCGGACTTCACCTCACGGACGCCTGCTGTCTCGGGCATGTGCAGATCGTAAGGGGGCGGGGCGGTGTGCGCCGTTGACGGGGGGTGTTCGCATATCTAGTCTTTGTTTTTATACGTGGATGACGTCTACATGGGGAGATGGATTCGGTGACCGGACAGCCGGAGGGCGTGGTGCGGAGGCTGCGGGACGGGATGGCGGGCGGGGTGCTGTCGTTCCCGCTCACCGCCTTTCACGCCGACGGGTCCCTGGACGTGGACGGATTCCGGGAGTACCTCGGCGGGCAGCTGGCCGCCCGGCCCGGTGCGCTCTTCCCGGCCTGCGGGACGGGGGAGTTCTTCTCGCTGGACGAGGACGAGTACCGGCAGGTCGTGGCCGTCGCGGTCGAGGAGGCGGGTGGGCGGATGCCTGTCGTCGCCGGGGTGGGGTACGGCTGGGCGCAGGCCGTGCGGTTCGCCCGTGTCGCCGAGGAGGCCGGGGCCGACGCCCTGCTCGTGCTGCCGCACTACCTCGTCGCCGCCCCGCAGAACGGACTGGTCGCCCAGCTGGAGCAGATCGCGGCCCGGACGTCCCTTCCGCTCATCGCCTACCAGCGCGGGCAGGTCGCCTACACGGCCGGCTCGTTGATGCGGATCGCCCGGATCCCCGGCGTCATCGGGCTCAAGGACGGGCACAGCGACCTCGACCGGCTCCAGCGGCTCACCCTCGCCGCCCCGGAGGGCTTCCTCTTCTTCAACGGCGCCGCCACCGCCGAGATCCAGGCCCGCGCCTACGCCACCGTCGGCGTCCCCGCCTACTCCTCCGCCGTGCACGCCTTCGCTCCCGAGATCGCCGACGCCTTCTTCGACGCGCTGGGCGCCGGCGACCACGGCACGGTCGACAAGCTGCTGCGCGACTTCTATGTGCCGTTCGTCGAACTCCGTGACCGCGTCCCCGGATACGCCGTGTCCCTCGTCAAGGCGGCGGCCCGGCTGCGCGGCCGCCCCGTCGGCCCGGTCCGCGCCCCGCTCACCGACCCCTCGGCCGCCGATCTCGCCGACCTCAGGGCCCTGCTGACCGCCGGACTCGACCTCGTAGGAGCCTCCCTGTGAACCTCACGATCACGGACGTCCGCCTCACGCCGATCCTGGTCGCCGATCCGCCGCTGCTGAACACGCAGGGCGTCCACCAGCCGTACACGCCCCGGCTGATCGTGGAGGTGGAGACCGCCGACGGGGTGGTCGGGACAGGCGAGACCTACGGCGACACCAAGTACCTGGAGCTGGCCCGGCCGTTCGCCGAGAAGCTGCGGGGCCGGCCGGTCAGTGATCTGAACGGGCTGTTCGCCGTCGCCGACGAGGTCGCCGTGGACGCGGCCAGGGTGTCCGGGCAGGTCGACGTCGGCGGGCTGCGCGGTGTCCAGACCGCCGACAAGCTGCGGCTGTCCGTGGTCTCCGGCTTCGAGGTCGCCTGCCTGGACGCCCTCGGCAAGGCGCTCGGGCTGCCCGTGCACGCCCTGCTCGGCGGGAAGGTGCGCGACTCGGTCGAGTACAGCGCGTACCTGTTCTACAAGTGGGCCGCGCACCCGCAGGGAGTGCCGGCGGAGCCGGACGGCTGGGGGGCCGCGCTCGACCCGGCCGGGATCGTCGCGCAGGCCCGCCGCTTCACGGAGCGGTACGGCTTCACCTCCTTCAAGCTCAAGGGCGGTGTCTTCCCGCCCGACGAGGAGATCGCGGCCGTACGGGCGCTGGCCGAGGCGTTTCCCGGGCACCCGCTGCGGCTCGACCCGAACGGCGCCTGGTCGGTGGAGACCTCGCTGAAGGTCGCGAAGGAACTCGGGGACGTCCTCGAATACCTGGAGGACCCAGCGCTCGGCACCCCGGCCATGGCCGAGGTCGCGGTGGGCACCGACGTGCCGCTCGCGACCAACATGTGCGTGACGACCTTCGGCGAGATCCAGGGGGCGTTCACCCGCGGTGCCGTCCAGGTCGTCCTCTCCGACCACCACTACTGGGGCGGGCTGCGCAACACCCAGCAACTGGCCGCCGTCTGCCGCACCTTCGGCGTCGGCGTCTCCATGCACTCCAACACCCACCTCGGGATCAGCCTGGCCGCGATGACCCAGGTGGCCGCGACCGTCCCGAACCTCCACCACGCCTGCGACTCCCACTACCCCTGGCAGTCCGAGGACGTACTCACCGAACGGCTCGTCTTCGAGGGCGGCCGGGTCGCCGTCTCCGACGCGCCGGGCCTGGGCGTCGAACTCGACCGGGAGCGGCTGCGGCCGCTGCACCAGCGGTGGCTGGACGACGACGGAACGCTCCGCGACCGCGACGACACGGCCGCGATGCGGGTGGCCGAGCCGGGGTGGACCACACCGGCCGTGCCGCGCTGGTAGGGGCGCTCGTCCGGGCGGTCGTACGGCGAGACGCCGCCGCTCCCACGACATGGTGCAGACTGACCGGATCCGCACCACGTCCAGGGAGCGCACCGTGACCGCGTCCAACGCGTTCGCCGGAGAGGAACCCGAGTACCTCGGCGACGACAGGGGAGCAACGACACCGCACTGCGTCGCGCAGGTCGACCCGCTGGCCGGCCTGCGCGTGCCGGACGATCCGCCCTGGGACGTCTACCTCACCGGCACCGTCTTCCTCGACATCATCTTCACCGGCCTGGACTCCGCCCCCGTGCGCGGCACCGAGTCCTGGGCCCGGGGCATGGGCTCCAGCCCCGGCGGCATCGCCAACATGGCCACCGCCCTCGCCCGGCTCGGCCTGAAGACCTCCCTCGCGGCGGCCTTCGGCGACGACCACTACGGCGAGTACTGCTGGGACGCCCTCGAACAGGGCGAGGGCATCGACCTCTCCCCCTCGCGGACCGTACGCGGCTGGCACTCGCCGGTCACCGTCTCCATGGCGTACGAAGGCGAGCGGACCATGGTCTCGCACGGCCACGAGCCGCCCGCCGACACCCTGTTCCGGCAGCAGAACGCCCCCGGCCACCCGGCACACGCGCGTGCCGCCGTCGCCTCCCTCACGCCCGGCAAACGCAACCCCTGGATCGCCAAGGCCGCCGCCGAAGGCACCCGGATCTTCGCCGACGTGGGCTGGGACGAAACCGGCGCATGGGACCTGGCGGGGCTCGCCGATCTCGAACACTGCGAGGCGTTCCTGCCGAACGCGGAGGAGGCACGGCGGTACACCGGCGCCGACTGCCCGCGGGCCGCGGCCCATGCCCTCGCCGAGTACGTTCCGCTCGCCGTCGTCACCCTCGGGGCGGAGGGGGCCTACGCGGTCGACGGGCGGACCGGCGAGTCCGCGGAGGTCCCGGCGATCGCCGTGGAGGCCCTCGACCCGACCGGCGCGGGCGATGTCTTCGTCGCCGGGTTCGTCACCGGCACCCTTGCAGACTGGCCGCTGGCCGACCGCCTCGCCTTCGCGGGCCTCACGGCAGCGCTCTCCGTCCAGGAGTTCGGCGGCTCCCTGTCCGCACCCGGCTGGTCGGAGATCGGGGCGTGGTGGCGGAAGGTCCAGTCGGTGGAAGGCCAGGACCCGACGGCGCTGCGACGGTACGCGTTTCTGGAGGGGCTGGTGCCGGAGGAGGACCAGGTGAGGCCGTGGCCCCTGCGGAGAGCGGTACCGACGATCGGCTTCGGCCGGACGGCGTGACGGTCGCGGGTGCGGGTGCGTGGGGGCTGGGGGTTTCGCTCACCGGCGCTTGCGGGGTGCCGCCTGCGCCCACCCGTGCCGCCCCAGCGGCACGACTGCCCGCAGGCTGGGTGGCGCCCCTTCAGGGGCGCGGGGAACTGCGCGATCGGCCCCCACCGGCCCGCAGCCGACTACCCTCCGAGCACCCGGGAAACCTGCTCCCGCAAGAGCGACCGTCCTCCCTTCGAAACGCCCGACAACGCCCCGGCGAACAGTTCTTCCACCCCGCCCCCCGCGGCGCCCATACTCCCGCTGCTCAGCTCGTACCCCTCCCGCACGGCGACCCGCAGCACACCCTCCGTGTCCACCGCCGCCGCGGCGATCGTCGGCACCTCGCCGCCCGCCGGGTCCGCGACCTTCGCGTACGCCCCGGTCACCGGCTCCCGCCAGCGCAGCGCCAGCAGCACCGGCGCCTTCGCCTCCAGCTCGGACAGGTCCACCTCGTACACCCCGTCCGCCGTGAGCACCTCGGCCCACGCGTCCAGCACGATCGCCGCCGGCAGCAGATCCCGCAGACTCGACCCGGCGATGTTCCCGCCCACCGTCGCCGTCCGGCGCACCGCGCCCGTGCCGACCCCCTTCGCCGCCTTCCGCAACACCTCCGGAACCCGGTCGTCCACCTGGTGCAGAAGCACCGCACCCCCCAGCACGCCCTGGCCGATCGCCGTCGCCTCCGGCACCTTCCGCAGGGACACCGCCTGTTCCGGGAAGCCGTCCCGCTGCCAGGCGGCCCATACGAGGGTCGCACCGCCGACGGGTATCGCCCCCTCGGCCAGACATTCCCGGGCCTCGGACACGGACGTGGGCAGACGCAGCAGCACGGCTACCTGCTTTCTGGACGGACAGGTGGCGTGGAGCGGACGCGGCCCCCCGACCACGCATGGCAGTGACGGCCCGGATTCTGCCCCGGCGTGCCGGAGCGCATGCAGGGCTCATGGCCGCACCGGGGGCGCCTTTCGCTGTGAAAAGGCCTACGGCGTTGTCAGTCCCGCGTCGTACGCTTGGTATCGCGAGGCCGCCCTCAGCTACGCGGCCGTGAAGAGGAGGAACCGCAGGCCTTAAGCGCCGGCCCATGACTCAGACACCCACAGCTCACACTCCCGCGCAGCAGCAGGCCCGAGCTCAGTTCGAGGTTCCCGCCCAGCACCCGATGGTCACCGTGCTGGGATCCGGCGACTCCCTGCTGCGCGTGATAGAGAAGGCCTTCCCGGCGGCCGACATCCATGTCCGGGGCAATGAGATCAGCGCGGTCGGCGATGCCCGTGAGGTCGCCCTCATCCAGCGCATGTTCGACGAGATGATGCTGGTGCTCCGCACCGGGCAGCCGATGACGGAGGACGCAGTGGAACGCTCGATCGCCATGCTGCGGGCGAGCGAGAACGGGGAGGGCCCGGAGGAGACCCCGGCCCAGGTTCTGACACAGAACATCCTGTCCTCGCGCGGCCGCACCATCCGCCCCAAGACCCTCAACCAGAAGCGGTACGTCGACGCGATCGACAAGCACACCATCGTGTTCGGCATCGGACCCGCCGGTACCGGCAAGACCTACCTGGCCATGGCCAAGGCGGTGCAGGCCCTGCAGTCCAAGCAGGTCAACCGCATCATCCTGACCCGGCCGGCGGTCGAGGCGGGCGAGCGGCTCGGCTTCCTGCCGGGCACGCTCTACGAGAAGATCGACCCCTACCTGCGGCCGCTGTACGACGCGCTGCACGACATGCTCGACCCGGACTCGATCCCGCGGCTGATGGCGGCCGGGACGATCGAGGTGGCGCCGCTGGCGTACATGCGTGGCCGTACGCTCAACGACGCCTTCATCATTCTCGACGAGGCCCAGAACACCTCGCCCGAGCAGATGAAGATGTTCCTCACCCGGCTCGGCTTCGAGTCGAAGATCGTGATCACGGGTGACATCACCCAGGTCGACCTGCCCAACGGGACGAAGTCCGGTCTGCGCCAGGTGCAGGACATCCTGGAGGGCGTGGAGGACGTGCACTTCTCCCGGCTGTCGTCCCACGATGTCGTACGGCACAAGCTGGTGGGCCGTATCGTCGACGCGTACGAGCAGTACGACAGCGAGCACGGCACGGAGAACGGCACGCACCAGGGCGGCCGCTCGAAGTCCGGGCACAAGGGGAAGTAGACAAGCACAGCGCCATGTCGATCGACGTCAACAACGAGTCCGGAACCGAGGTCGACGAGCAGGCGATCCTCGACATCGCCCGCTACGCCCTCGCGCGGATGCGCATCCACCCGCTCTCCGAGCTCTCGGTGATCGTCGTGGACGCCGACGCCATGGAGCAGCTGCACATCCAGTGGATGGACCTGCCCGGGCCGACCGATGTCATGTCCTTCCCGATGGACGAGCTGCGGCCGCCGTCGAAGGACGAGGACGAGCCGCCGCAGGGGCTGCTCGGCGACATCGTGCTCTGCCCGGAGGTCGCCGCCAAGCAGGGGGCCGAGGCCGACACACAGCACTCCATGGACGAGGAGCTCCAGCTGCTCACCGTCCATGGAGTGCTGCACCTGCTCGGCTACGACCACGAGGAGCCCGACGAGAAGGCCGAGATGTTCGGTCTGCAGGCGGCCATCGTGGACGGCTGGCGCGGGGAGCGGGGCCTGACCGGTCCCTCCCCGGCGCCGACGGTCTCCTAGCCGGGTGGTCGTCTTCATATGAGTCCGCAGATCGTCGCCGGAGCGATCGCGCTGGTCGTCGTGGCGTGGCTGGCCGCCTGCGCCGAGGCCGGTATCGCCCGCGTCTCCAGCTTCCGCGCCGAGGAGGCCGTGAAGTCCGGGCGGCGCGGCAGCGCCAAGCTCGCCCAGATCGCCGCCGACCCCACCCGCTACCTCAATGTGGCGCTGCTGGTCCGCGTCGCCTGCGAGATGGCCGCCGCGGCCCTGGTCACCTATGCCTGCCTCGAGGCGATCCCGGCCACCTGGGAGGCGCTGCTCGCCGCGATCGGCGTGATGGTGCTCGTGTCGTACGTCGCCGTCGGTGTCTCCCCGCGCACCATCGGCCGCCAGCACCCGCTGAACACGGCGACGGCCGCCGCGTACATCCTGCTGCCGCTGGCCAGGATCATGGGCCCGATCCCGAACCTGCTGATCCTCATCGGCAACGCCCTCACCCCCGGCAAGGGCTTCCGGCGCGGCCCGTTCGCCTCCGAGGCCGAACTGCGCGCCCTGGTCGACCTCGCCGAGAAGGAGTCGCTGATCGAGGACGACGAGCGCCGGATGGTGCACTCGGTCTTCGAGCTCGGCGACACCCTCGTCCGCGAGGTCATGGTCCCGCGCACGGACCTGGTGGTCATCGAGCGGTACAAGACCATCCGCCAGGCCCTCACCCTCGCCCTGCGCTCGGGATTCTCGCGCATCCCCGTCACCGGGGAGAGCGAGGACGACATGGTCGGCATCGTGTATCTCAAGGACCTGGTCCGCAAGACGCACATCAGCCGGGACGCCGAGTCCGACCTGGTCTCCACCGCCATGCGGCCCGCGTTCTTCGTGCCCGACACCAAGAACGCCGGCGACCTGCTGCGCGAGATGCAGAAGGAACGCAACCACGTCGCCGTCGTCATCGACGAGTACGGCGGCACGGCCGGGATCGTCACCATCGAGGACATCCTCGAGGAGATCGTCGGCGAGATCACCGACGAGTACGACCGTGAACTTCCGCCCGTCACCGACCTCGGCGACGACCGCCACCGGGTCACTGCCCGCCTCGACATCACGGATCTCGGCGAGCTGTACGGCCTGGACGAGTACGACGACGAGGACGTGGAGACCGTCGGCGGACTGCTCGCCAAGGCGCTCGGCCGGGTGCCCATCGCGGGCGCCTCCGCCCAGGTGGAACTCCCCGACGGCCGCAGGCTGGCCCTGACCGCCGAGGCCGCCGCCGGCCGCCGGAACAAGATCGTGACCGTGCTGGTGGAGCCGGTGCCCGTGGCCGACGACCCGAAGGACGAGCCCGAGTGACCCCCGAGCGGCTCCGCGCCTTCTGTCTCTCCTTCAACGCGGCGGAGGAGGACTTCCCGTTCGGCCCGGACGCCTCCGTCTTCAAGGTGCTGGGCAAGATGTTCGGTCTGAGCCGCCTGGACGCCCGCCCGTTGACGATCAACCTCAAGTGCAACCCGGAGGACGCGATCCGCCTCCGCACCGACCACGAGGGCCTGATCATCCCCGGCTACCACATGAACAAGCGCCACTGGAACACCGTGACCGTGGACGGTGACCTCCCCGACCGGCTGGTGAAAGAGCTGATCGAGGACTCGTACGACCTGGTCGTCGCCGGTCTCCCGAGAGCGGAGAGGCTACGGCTGGACCGACCGTGAAGCGGGTGGCCTGGCTGTCTGACCGAGTCAAGTTGTTCGTATGCTCGGGGCATGACCGAGAGCAGTGGGCTTGATGCCGAGGACCGCAAGATCGTCACCCTGGCCCGTTCGGCGCGGGCCCGTAACGGGGTGCCCGAGGGGGCGGCCGTGCGGGACTCGACGGGGCGGACGTATGTGGCCGGGACCGTGGAGCTGGCCTCGCTGAAGCTGAGCGCACTGCGGACGGCGGTGGCGATGGCGGTGGCGTCGGGGGCGGAGTCGCTGGAGGCGGCGGCGGTGGTGAGCGGGGCCGGAGAGGTTGACGCCGGGGACTTGGCCGCGGTGCGGGATCTCGGGGGGCCGGGGACGCCGGTGCTGCTGGCGGGGCCGGACGGAGAGGTGCGGCTCACTGTCGTGGCCTAGGGGTCTTGCCCACCCGGCCGCCCGACTCGGTCCGCTGAGAAGCGAAGGCCTGATTGACTCCGTCGGTTGGGGGCGGGGGATTGCTGACTCGGGTGGGTGGGGGTACGGGGGCGGGTGCGGCGTCGTCGTGGTTGCTCGCGCAGTTCCCCACGCCCCTGACGGGGCGCCTCAGCCGGTCCCACCTCCAGGGGCGCGGGGAACTGCGCGATCAGCCCCCCCCACGCACCAGCACCTGCACCACCGCCGCAACCCCCCTCGGCCCTGCTCCCCGGCCGCAGCCAACCCCCTTCGGTCAGCCGCCGCAGGCAGGTCGGCCGGAATTCAACTTTGGCGGTCTGTTTCTCTCGCGTATCAATGGGACGTAGGTTCCGACGGACCGTCAGATCTGGGCGGGCGTCAGATCCGGCGCCCCGCGGTGTGACCGCATCCACCCGGACCGGGGTCGCCATCCCCACATGGCATTCCCACGTAACGGGAAGGGAGCCCGATCTCCATGAAACGCTTGACCACCGGTGCGGCACTCGCGGCGGGGGCCCTCGCCGCCACGGCGCTGGCCTTCGCACCCTCGGCCGCCGCCGTCACCCCGACCACCGCCACCGTCACCGCCAGCTGCGGCATCTTCGGCGGCGGCGCGGCCACCCTCACCGCGACCCAGAGCGGTACCTCGTCCACCCTCACCCTCACCTCCAGCGCGATCACCGCCCCGCTCGCCCTGTCCGCGAACAGCATCACCTCCACGCTCACCATGGCCAACTCCACCGGTTCCGCCCGCGTCTTCAGCGGGACCGTCAACCCGGCCATGGCGGCCGGCGACCCGGTCACCGTCGGTCCGCTCCCCGGCACCGTGGCCTCCGGTGACAGCCTCGACTTCCACGGCGGCTCGCTGAAGATGGTCATCTTCGGTGTCACCGTCACCTGTACGTCGAGCGCCGCCCAGTCGCCCGGACCGTTCGTCATGAGCTGACCGGTACGCGCCCTCGGGTGAGTGATCCGTTCCGGATGCCGCAGAAGCTGATGAACCGTCAGATTTCTGCGGCATCTCCATTGACTTCTCACGCGCCCTCCACATCAATGGCCCCCTGTCGGCGCAGAGGAGCCGCTGCGCCCGCAACCCTCAGGAGGGGGCATCCATGGGTTCACCCCCAAGATCACGAAGATCCCGACGGTGGCGCTGGATCTCACTGTTCGGGGCGACCGCGCTCGCGGTCATGACGGGGGGCGCGCTGGCCTGTCCGGCCGGTGCCGCCGGGACGAACGTCGACTTCGCCACGCACTGCATCCCGCCCGCCGTCGCGGGCCTCCCGCCGATCGACGGCACCACCACCGCGAGCATCTCGGTGGACGACACCACCCCCAAGGTCGGCGACACGGTCACCGTGACCTACACCGTGGTCACGCCCGCCGCCAACAACCCCACCGCCCTCGCCCTGCCGGCCGACATCATGACGCCGACGGGCAAGGTGACGCTGGGCGGCGCGCAGACCGGGGGCGTCACGGTCACCGGGCCGAAGAAGAACGACCCGGTGCCCGGCCACGGGACCTTCCCGTCGTTCTCCATGACCGGGACCTTCACGGTCACCTCGCCGGGTGCCATCACCCTCTCGCCCGGCGACTACAACATCCACACCAGCTACATCCTGGAGCTGGACACCCCCTGCACGGTCACCAACCCGCCCGCCCCGGTGTCGGAGACCGTCACGGCGACCGACTCGACCCCGGTCAACAACCGTGCCATCAGCCTCGACAAGGCCTCCGGGAACCCCGGTGACAGTGTCACCGTCAGCGGGCAGAACTTCACACCCGGCGCGACCGTCACGCTCGCCGGACGGTCCGGGAGCAGCCAGACCGCGGACACGGCGACCGCGACCGCGGGCTCCGACGGTTCCTTCAGCGCCCCGATCACCGTCAACGACAAGACGACGACCGGGATCGTGGCCTACGAGGGGAGTGCGTGGAGCGACACGTCGGGGGCCGGTCCCGCCGCCTACGCCGTCAACGACACCACGCCCGTGCCGGACGGGAGCCAGAAGCTGACGACCACCGTCAAGGCGGGGACCCTGTCCATGTCCCAGGCCGGGGACTCCGTCGCGCTGTCGGCGGTCGACTTCGGGCAGGGCGGCGCGTCGACCGGCGCGCTGCAGACGGTCACCGTCAAGGACTTCCGTGGCGGACCGGCCGGCTGGTCGCTCACCGGCAAGGTCACCGACTTCACCGGTCCCGGCGCCAAGATCGACGCCGGGAAGCTCAGCTGGACCCCGTCCTGTGCGACCAAGGCGGGCAGCCCGAGCACCTGTGCGGCCGGTTCCGCGGGCGCCGTCGGCGGTTCCGGAGCGACCCTCGCGTCGACCGCGGACTCCACCCTCACCGGCGGTGAGTTCACCGTCGGCGCCGGACTCTCCCTGGACGTACCGGCGTTCACCCCTCCGGGGTCGTACTCCGGAGTCCTCACCCTGACGCTCACCTGAGCCAACTCCCCTGTGGCGACCGGGCTTTCGTCCATGAAGGTCTTTCACCGAAGGCCTTCAGGAACAACCCGGTCGCCACCCGAACCGCTTCCGACCGGGGGTCCGCACCCATGCGTCGCGTCAAGCCGTATGCCCTCCTCCTGAGCCTGCTCCTCGGACTCCTCTGCACGGCAACTCCCGCGCACGCCGCCGACAACGGCAGCTGGTCCGTCTACCCGGTCGCCTCCAGGATCGCGGCGCGGCCGTACTTCTATCTCTCCCTCGACCCCGGGCAGACGATCACCGACAAGGTGGCCGTCGCCAACAAGACCGGCCAACCGCTCACCTTCCGGCTGTACGCGGCCGACGCCTACAACACCGCGCGCGACGGCGGGTTCGCCGTCCGGACGGTGAAGGAGCGGATGCGGGGGGTGGGGGCCTGGGCGAGGATCGCGAAGACGCGGGTCACCGTGCCACCGCACAGGACGGTCGCCGTTCCCTTCACCCTGCGGGTGCCCCAGGGCGCCGAACCCGGTGACCATCCCGGGGCGATCGTGGCGCTGGACGAACGCGTCGATCCGGGGGCGGGCGCCCTCGCACTCGGTGTGCAGCGGGCCGTCGGCGCCCGGGTCTATCTGCGGGTGAGCGGGCCGACGCTCCCGGCCGTCGCCGTCGAGAACGTGCACCTCACCCACCACCAGCCGCTGATGCCCGGCCTCGGAGACAGCACGGCGACCGTCTCCTACACCCTGCACAACACGGGGAACGTGACGTTGAACCCCAAGGTGCGGCTGCGGGCCGAGGGGCTCTTCGGCCGTACGCTGCTCGCCCGCGACCTCACCCGGATCCCCTCCGAGCTGCTGCCGGGGGAGCGCGTGCGGCTCGCCGCGGCCTGGCACGACGCGCCCCAACTCGACTGGGGAGACGTGACGTTGACGGCCAGCGCGACCGGCACCAAGGAGTCGGCGAGTACGTCGTTCCTCGCGCTGCCATGGCTGGTGGTGGGGCTGGCCTTCGCCGCCGGGGTGGCGGGCGGTGTGCTGTTCGCCCGTGCGCGCCGGGGCCGCGGTCTGCCGCGGCTGCTCAGAGGGCGTCGGGGCCGCGTTCGCCCGTCCGCACCCGTACGACCGTCTCCACCGGCACCGCCCACACCTTCCCGTCCCCGATCTTCCCCGTCTGCGCGGCCCTGACGATCGCCTCGATCACGGGCTCGGAGTCGGCGTCCTCGACGACGACCTCGATACGGACCTTGGGGACCAGGTCGACCTGGTACTCGGCACCGCGGTACACCTCGGTGTGGCCGCGCTGCCGGCCGTACCCGCTGGCCTCGGTCACGGTCAGGCCGTGCACCCCGATCTCCTGGAGGGCGGTCTTCACCGCGTCGAGGCGGTAGGGCTTGACGATCGCGGTGATGAGCTTCATGGCTGGGTCTTGACCTTCTGGGCGGAGGGGAGGACGGACGCGCTGACCGGGGCGCCATGGCCGAGGACCCCGTGATCGTAAGCGGTCTCGGCGTGCACCGTAAGGTCCAGTCCGGTGTGCTCCTGCTCCTCGCTCGCCCGGAAGCCCAGCGTCCTGTCCAGCAGCTTGCCGAGGCCGTACGTCACCGCGAACGCGTACGCCGCCACGGCCACGACCGCCACCGCCTGCCTGCCCAGCTGGGCGAGCCCGCCGCCGTAGAAGAGGCCCTCGGCGCCGCCGGTCATGGCCTTCTGCGCGAACAGGCCGATGAGGAGGGTGCCGATGACACCGCCGACCAGGTGGACGCCGACGACGTCGAGCGAGTCGTCGTAGTTCAGCCTGAACTTCCAGGAGACCGCGTACGAGCAGACCACGCCAGCGGCGAGCCCGACGACCAGCGCGCCGAGCAGCGAGACCGAGCCGCAGGACGGGGTGATCGCGACCAGGCCGGCGACGGCGCCGGAGGCGGCGCCCAGGGTGGTCGGGTGGCCGTCGCGCTTCTGCTCGACGAAGAGCCAGCCCAGCAGGCCCGTGCAGCCGGCGGCCATGGTGTTGAGGAAGGCGGCGGCCGCGAGACCGTTGGCGCCGAGCGCGCTGCCCGCGTTGAAGCCGAACCAGCCGAACCAGAGCAGACCGGCGCCCAGGATCACCATCGGGAGGTTGTGCGGACGCATCGCGTCCTTCTTGAAGCCGAGCCGCGGGCCGAGGACCAGGCAGAGCGCCAGCCCGGAGGCGCCGGAGGTGATCTCGACGGGCAGACCGCCCGCGAAGTCCAGGGCGCCGAGGCCGTGCAGGATCCAGCCACCCGGGCCCCACACCCAGTGCGCCACCGGAACGTATACGAGCAGCGCCCACACCGGCACGAACACCAGCCACGCCCCGAACTTCGCCCGGTCCGCGACCGCACCGCTGATCAGCGCCGCCGTGATGATCGCGAAGGTGAGCTGGAAGGTGGCGAAGAGGAGAGTGGGGACCGTGCCCTGGACGCTGTCCGGGCCGAGCCCGTGCATCCCGGCGTGCTCGAGCCCGCCGACGAGCCCCGCCCCGGCGTCCGAGCCGAAGGCCAGCGAGTAGCCGCCCGCCAGCCACACCACCGTCACCAGCGCGATCGACACGAAGCTCATCATCAGCATGTTGAGGACGCTCTTCGTACGGACCATGCCGCCGTAGAACAGGGCCAGGCCCGGGGTCATCAGCAGGACCAGGGCGGTGGCGGCGAGCAGCCAGGCGGTGTCGCCGGTGTCGGCGTGCGCGGCGGCGAGGATCACGGGCGTCTCCAACGTCGTGGGGCTCGTCAGAGGTTCACCGGAACGCGTTTCCGGTCGCATACGGCTGTGTTTCCGTGACGTTTCGTTGCCTCGGGGTTACCGAAATCTCACGGTGCGGCGGGGTGTCGTGGATCAGGGAGAATGGGGGGCATGAGCGTTCGCAGCCAGTCAACCGAGCCGTCGGAATCGTCGGAGGCCGTCCACCGGGCGGGCTTCGCCTGTTTCGTCGGGCGCCCCAACGCGGGCAAGTCCACCCTCACGAACGCTCTGGTCGGGCAGAAGGTGGCGATCACCGCGAACCAGCCGCAGACCACGCGGCACACCGTACGCGGCATCGTGCACCGGCCGGACGCCCAGCTGATCCTGGTCGACACCCCGGGCCTGCACAAGCCGCGCACCCTGCTCGGCGAGCGCCTCAACGACGTGGTCCGCACCACCTGGGCCGAGGTCGACGTGATCGGCTTCTGCCTGCCGGCGAACGAGAAGCTCGGCCCCGGTGACCGCTTCATCGCCAAGGAACTGGCCGGGATCCGCAAGACCCCGAAGATCGCGATCGTCACCAAGACCGACCTGGTCGACTCCAAGACCCTCGCCGAGCAGCTCATCGCCATCGACCAGCTGGGCAAGGAGCTGGGCTTCGAGTGGGCGGAGATCGTGCCGGTGTCGGCGGTCGGCGACAAGCAGGTGAGCCTGCTGGCCGACCTGATCGTGCCGCTGCTGCCGGAGGGCCCGGCCCTCTACCCGGAGGGCGACCTCACGGACGAGCCCGAGCAGGTCATGATCGCGGAACTCATCCGCGAGGCCGCGCTCGAAGGCGTCCGCGACGAGCTGCCGCACTCCATCGCCGTCGTGGTCGAGGAGATGCTCCCCCGCCCGGACCGCCCCGCCGACAAGCCCCTTCTCGACATCCACGCCAACCTTTTCATCGAACGCCCCAGCCAGAAGGGCATCGTCATCGGCCCCCAGGGCAAGCGCCTGAAGGAGGTCGGCATCAAGAGCCGCAAGCAGATCGAGGCGCTGCTCGGCACCCCGGTCTTCCTCGACCTGCACGTGAAGGTCGCGAAGGACTGGCAGCGGGACCCGAAGCAGTTGCGGCGGCTGGGGTTCTGAGGGGGCGCGTCGCGGGAACGAAGTGGTGGGCGAGACCGCTGCCCTTCGTGGCCCCTTCCGAGGACCGCACAGGGGCCCGAGGCGCGACGTCGTGAACCACTGGTCACGCCCCGGCAGAAACAGCGCAGACCCGGCCACGGAGAACTGCGGTGGTGGGTCAGGACCGGGTGGGGGTCATGTCCTGCAAACCCACCACCCGTAGCAGTCGCAGACGTTCGTAGGACTCCGTGCCCGGGCGGGCCGTGTGGATGACCAGGTGCTGGTGGGTGCCGGCGTTGAGGAGGACCTCACAGTCCAGCTCCAGGAGGCCGACGGAGTGATGCAGGAAGCGTTTTGTCGATGCGCGGCGGACCGCCACCTCGTGGTCCGCCCAGAGACGGGCGAACTCCTCGCTGCCCGCGAGTAGTTCGGCCACGAGCGCGGTGGGGACCGGGTCGGTGGGGCGGGCCGCGGCCACCGCGCGGAGGTTCGCCACGTGTTCGCGGGCCCGCGCGGGCCGGTCCTCCGGCGGGAACACGTCGCGGGTCGCCGGGTCGAGGAAGTAGCGGCGCAGCAGGTTGCGTTCGCGCGGCGGGCGGGCCAGGACGTCACCGCTCAGCGCCCGTGACAGCGCGTTCTGGGCCAGGACCTCGCCGTAGTCGGTCGTCACCAGCGCCGGGGTGTCGTGCAGCCGGTCCAGCACCAGCAGCAGACCCGGGCGGACGTGCGTGGAGGCCGCCTCCCGGCGTGGGGGTTCCTCGCCGGCCAGGTGGAACAGGTGGTCGCGTTCGTCCTCCGTCAGGCGCAGCGCGCGGGCGAGTGCCGTCAGCATCTGGCGGGACGGGCGTGGGCCCCGGGACTGTTCGAGGCGCGTGTAGTAGTCGGCCGACATGCCCGCCAGCGACGCCACCTCCTCGCGGCGCAGGCCCGGGGTGCGGCGGCGGGCGCCGGGGGCCAGGCCCACGTCGGTGGGGTCCAGGCGGGTGCGGGCGTGGCGCAGGAAGTCGGCCAGTTCGGGGCGGTTCACCCCTCCAGGGTGGCCCGGACCGGCCGGCTTATCCAGGGACTGCCGGTCCCCTGATCGGGAGGTCTCTCCCGACCGTGCCGCGGGAGGACGAGGGTGGTGGCACCAGAGCGAAGGAGAAGGTCATGATCACTCTTGTCACCGGTACGACCGGGCAGGTCGGGCGGCGGTTCGTGCCCAGGCTGCTCACGCAGACCCGGCCGGGGGAGGGGGTACGGGTGCTGGTGCGGGACGCGGCCCGTGGGGAGCCGTTCGCCGAGCTGGGCGCCGAGGTCGTCGTCGGCGACCTGCGGGACGAGGAGGCGCTCGGCAAGGCCGTCGCAGGGGTGGACGCCGTCGTGAACGTCGCGGCCTCTTTCCGCGGAGTGCCCGACGAGGAGGCCTGGGCCGTCAACCGGGACGCGGCGGTGGCCCTGGGGCGGGCCGCGGTCTCCGCCGGCGTACGACGGTTCGTGCAGGTCAGCACCGGGCTCGTGTACGGCACCGGGCGCGGCCGCCCGCTGACCGAGGACGACGAGAGCCTGCCGGGCGGTGAGATGTGGGGCGCCTACCCGGAGGCCAAGGCGGTCGCCGAGCGTGAGCTGCTCGCGCTGGAGGGCGGCATGGAGGTGCGGATCGGGCGGCTGCCCTTCGTCTACGGCGAAGGGGACCCCCACCTCGCCAACTCCCTGCGCTGGGCCGCGCACTGGGCGCCCGCCCAGCGGCTCCAGATGGGCCACCACGCCGATGTCGCGCAGGGGCTGATGCGTCTCCTGTACGCACCGGCGGTGAACGGTCCGGTCCACAACATCGCCGACGACGCCCCCGTCACGACCGTGGAGCTGTACCAGCTCAACGGCGTCGAGGTGCCCGCGGACCTGCACACCCGCACCGACCGCGACCCCTGGTTCGGGATCATGTCGACGCAGAAGATCCGCCGGGACCTCGGCTTCCGGCCGATCTACCCGAGCGTCTGGGCCGCCCGGGACGCAGGCGCCCTGTAGGGCCGGTCTGACAATTCCCGTCTGCCTCGCGACGCCATGCACGCACTCTCGCCGCACCGGGCGCAGACCCGAGTACGTCCAGTACGAGGGCCTACGCCCGGCAACTCCCCCAGCCTCCGGCCGGGGGGACCCCAGAGCACGCACCTGACGCCGCGAGGCCGCCCTCCGGGCGACGACGGGAATCGTCGGACAGGCCCTGGCCGACTCGATGCCCTAGTCGACGCCCCTGATCCGCCCCACCAGTCGCGCCCCCGCCAGCCCGATCACCGCCGCCGCCAGGTAGAGCACCCGGTAGCCGCCCAGGTAGGTCACGATCGGCGCGGCGAGGGCGGGCGCCGCGACCTGGGGCAGGGCGTTGGCCACGTTGATGACGCCGAGGTCCTTGCCACGGTCCAGGGCCTTCGGCAGGACGTCCGTCATCAGGGCGAAGTCGACCGAGGTGAACACACCGAAGCCGATGCCCAGGAAGGCCGCCGCGACGATCGCCCCCGGCCAGGTCTGCCACGCCGACAGCAGCGCCGTCGCCGCCGCCATCAGCATCCCCGACCAGACCACGAACGGCTTGCGCCGGCCCACCCGGTCCGACCAGACCCCGCCGACCACGACCGTCGCCATCAGCGTCAGCCCGTTCACCGCCGTCAGGATCAGTACGCCCTGGTCGGGGTCGTGGTAGTGGAGGCGGTCGCGCAGGTAGTACAGCAGGTACAGCAGCACCAGCGCATTGCTGAGGTTGATCAGGAAGCGAGTCAGCCAGGCCCACCCCAGGTCGGGATGGCGGCGCGGGCTCAGCCAGAAGCCGGCCAAAAAGCCCCGCCGGGACCAGGCCGGCCGGTCCTCCGGCGCCAGCCGTAGATCCGGGTGGCGGAGCACGTACGGCAGCACGCCGACCGCCGTGAACACCGCGCACGCCGCATAGCCCGCCCCTATGCCCCCGGCGGCCGTCGCCAGCCCCGTGCCGCCGACCACCCCGAGGATCTGCGCCGCCCCCAGCCAGCCGCCCACCGAACCCCGCTGGCGCCGCGGCACCCGGTCCGGGACCGCGGCCGTCACCGCCGCGAACGCCGCGTTCAGCGTCAGCTGGACCAGACACCAGCCCAGCATCATCGTCCACATGCCACCGGCGACCGCGAGGAGCAGCAGCGACAGCGCCCCGCCCGCCGTGCCGGCGACGATCCACGGCGTACGGCGGCCCCAGCGGGACGTCGTACGGTCCGACAGCGCGCCGAAGACCGGGTTCGCCGCCAGCGACACCACCGCGCCGACGCCCGTCACCCACGCCAGCATCGTCTCCTTCGACACCCCGGAGCCGGGCGCGAAGTCCTTGGCCTGGGAGGCGAGGAGAATCTGGAGGGGGCCGTACCAGCCGACCCAGATCGCTCCGTTGGCGAGGGAGAGCGCCGACGTCCAGCCGCGGCCGACCTTCTCGGCCGGTTCCGCCAGGGCGGCAGGCGGCCGCGTCGTCGTCATCTCTGTGCCCGGAGTCTCTGTGCCCG
This sequence comes from Streptomyces sp. NPDC096040, assembly GCF_040303265.1. NCBI lineage: Bacteria > Bacillati > Actinomycetota > Actinomycetes > Kitasatosporales > Streptomycetaceae > Streptomyces > Streptomyces sp. NPDC096040. The sequence goes on along the minus strand of NZ_JBEOTA010000001.1, from coordinate 356,404 downwards.
GAGCAGGTTCCGGAACCAGCCGTACGACGACTTCGGCGTCCGCGCCCGGGTGTCGTAGTCCACGTGGACCAGGCCGAAGCGGCGCGCGTACCCCTCCGCCCACTCGAAGTTGTCCAGCAGCGACCAGACAAAGTAGCCGCGCACGTCCACCCCGGCCTCGACCGCCCGGTGCAGCGCGCGGATGTGGCCGTCGAGGTAGGCGATGCGGTCCTGGTCGTCGACGCCCTCGTAGGAGCAGCCGTTCTCGGTGATGACGATCGGCGGGAGCCGGTCACCGTAGCGGTCCCGGAAGCCGGTGAGGAGTTCCGTCAGGCCCTCCGGGACCACAGGCCAACCGAAGTCGGTCACCGGGACGTCCTCGATGTCCTGGACGGAGAAAGGAAGTTCGGCGGGGAGGGTGAGTCCGCCGAACTCGATCTCGGTGCCCTGCGGGGCGCCCACCTTCGTCGGGGCGTAGTAGTTGACGCCGTACCAGTCGAGCGGCTCGGCGATCACCTTCAGGTCCGCGGCGACATCGCCCGGCATCAGGTCGCCCATGCCCTCCGGGTACTCGCCCAGCAGGACCGGCTCCGCGAACAGGCGGTTGAGGAGGAGGTCGTAGAAGCCGGCCGCCTCCAGGTCCGGCTGCTCCTGGGAGGCCGGCCAGGTGGGGCCGTGGGAGTTGGCGATGCCGATGTCGGCGGCGCCGGCCGCGCGCAGCGCCCGTACGGCCAGACCGTGGGCGAGGAGCTGGTGGTGAGCGGCCGGGAGCGCGTCGAACATCAGCCGCTCGCCGGGGGCGTGGGCGCCCAGGGCGTGGCCGAACAGGGTGTGCTCGGCGGGCTCGTTGAGGGTGATCCACTTCTGCACCCGGTCGCCGAGCCGGTCCGCGACCGTCGAGACGTGGTCGGCGAAGCGCGCGGCGGTGTCCCGGTCCAGCCAGCCGCCCTTCTCCTGGAGGGCTACCGGCAGGTCCCAGTGGAAGAGGGTCGGGACCGGCCGTACGCCCGCCGCACACAGTTCGTCCACCAGCCGGTCGTAGAAGTCCAGGCCGCCCTCGGAGCGCACCCTCGGCCAGGAGACCGAGAAGCGGTACGCGTCCACGCCCAGGCCGGCCAGCAGGGCCACGTCCTCGCGGTAGCGGTGGTAGTGGTCGCAGGCCACCGCCGCCGTCGAGCCGTCCTTGATACGGCCCGGCTCGGCCGAGAACACGTCCCACACGGAGGGCTCGCGCTCGTCGGCCGCGCCCTCGATCTGGTGGGCCGAGGTCGACACACCCCAGAGGAAGCCGTCGGGGAACCGGGGTATCGGATGGACCGCGTCAGTCGCCATGGCCGGGATCATCCTTACCACCGGTAACGGAAGTCAACGTCCGGACGTGAACTACCCGTTACCGACGCCGTTTAGGCGCCCTCCTTCAACACCCGTGAGATCAGCTCGCGTTGCTCGGACGTCAGCCGCGGATCGGCCGCGTACACCGTCCGCCCGTCCACCGTGATCCGGTACGCGAACCCGTCCGGCACCCCGGGCGGCGGCGTGCCCCGGCCGGCCGCGAGCGCGTGCTCGGCCAGGGCCTGCCACTCATGGGCGTCGGGCCGCCCCGAGGTGTCCACCTCGGCGCTCCGCTCGATGCCCGCGAACCCGCCCGTACGCCTCACCTGAATACGCATGGGTCCCTGTGTAGTACGGGGTCAGCCGGTCTGCACACCCACCTGGGCCCACGCCTTGAGGACCGCCTCGGTCTCCTCGCCCTCCTCGAAGCGGGCCTTGGCCGCCGCCACGGTGAGCTTCGCGAAGTCCGTGAAGAGGGCGTCCGACCGCAGTTCGCCGCCGGTGAGCACGTCGTACCAGATCCGCCCGGCCCGCTCCCAGGCGTTGCCGCCGAGGGCGGTGGCGAGGAGGTAGAAGGCGTGGTTGGGGATGCCGGAGTTGATGTGGACGCCGCCGTTGTCCCGGTTGGTCTTCACGTACTCCCCCATGGTCGCGGGCTGCGGGTCCTTGCCGAGACGGGGGTCGTCGTACGCCGTGCCCGGGGCCTTCATCGAGCGCAGGGCCACGCCGTGCACGCCCGGGGCGAGCAGGCCCTCGCCGATCAGCCAGTCCGCCTGGTCGGCGGTGTGGCCGAGGGAGTGCTGCTTGATGAGCGAGCCGAAGACATCCGAGACCGACTCGTTGAGGGCGCCGGACTGGCCGTAGTACTCCAGGTTGGCGGTGTACTGGGTGACGCCGTGGGTGAGCTCGTGGCCGATGACGTCGACGGAGCTGGTGAAGTCGGTGAAGATCTGCCCGTCGCCGTCGCCGAACACCATCTGCTCGCCGTTCCAGAAGGCGTTGTCGTAGTCGACGTCGTAGTGCACGGTCGCGTCGAGCGGCAGCCCCTCGCCGTCGACGGAGTCCCGCTCGTACGCCTTCAGGTACAGGTCGAAGGTGGCGCCGAGGCCGGCGTAGGCGCGGTTGACACCGGCGTCCTGGCCGGGCTCGGAGCCCTCGTCGCGGACCTTGGTGCCGGGCAGGTCGGTGCCGTGCCCGGCGTCGTAGATCGTGCGGTGCGGGGTGCCGGTGGCGGCGGCGGCCGGCACGACGGCGCCGCGGACCGTGGTGATCCGGCGGCGGGTGCGCTGCGCGGCGTCCTGCTGCAGGGTGCGCAGGGCGGCGTCGGCGAGCGTCCGGTCCTCGTGGGTGGCGAGGTGGTCGAGGATGTGCGGCGGCACGATCGTGCAGAAGACGGGCCTGTAGCCCCCGTTGGTCGTCATGGACCGCACGATTGCACTGTGTTAGCTCTCTGTCACTAGGTGCAACCATGATTGGTGAAATATGGGGATGCTTTCGCCGTGGGTGGTTGCGCTGTGCTACGGCCTGCGGGCCGGTGGGGGCTTGTCGCGCCCACGCGGCGGAGCCGGATACCGACGCCGGACATCGACACAGTCCCGCGCCCCTGAAGGGGCGCCTCGGTCCCGCATGCTGATACAGAGCCGCCTGTCCGGCGAGGCTCGGCTAGTCTGCTGTGCATCATGCGTTTCGGGCTGCTTCTTCTTAGCTGCCGCGGCGAGGGCCTGTAGTCCAGGTCGACTCCCTCCCCGCGGAGCTTCGTGTTGCGTCGTCGGCCGTCCTTCCGGACATCCTGAGGAGCCCCGCAGACATGGCGAACCGCCAGCAGCCCACCACCATGCCGATCCACAAGTACGGCCGCTACGAGCAGGTCGACATCCCGGACCGCACCTGGCCCCGGCAGCGCATCACCGCCGCTCCCCGCTGGCTCTCCACCGACCTGCGCGACGGCAACCAGTCCCTGATCGACCCGATGTCGCCCGAGCGCAAGCGCCGGATGTTCGACCAGCTGGTCAAGATGGGCTACAAGGAGATCGAGGTCGGTTTCCCCGCCTCCGGCCAGACCGACTTCGACTTCGTGCGCTCGATCATCGAGGAAGAGGGCGCGATCCCGGACGACGTCACGATCTCCGTGCTGACCCAGGCCCGCGAGGACCTGATCGAGCGGACCGTGGAGTCCCTCAGGGGCGCCAGGCGGGCCACCGTCCACCTGTACAACGCCACCGCTCCGGTCTTCCGCCGGGTCGTCTTCCGCGGCTCCAAGGACGACATCAAGCAGATCGCCGTCGACGGCACCCGCCTGGTGATGGAGTACGCCGAGAAGCTGCTGGGCCCGGACACCGAGTTCGGCTACCAGTACTCGCCGGAGATCTTCACCGACACCGAGCTGGACTTCGCGCTGGAGGTCTGCGAGGCGGTCATGGACGTCTACCAGCCGGGTCCGGGCCGCGAGATCATCCTCAACCTGCCCGCCACCGTGGAGCGTTCGACGCCGTCCACGCACGCGGACCGCTTCGAGTGGATGCACCGCAACCTCTCCCGCCGCGAGCACGTCGTGCTGTCCGTCCACCCGCACAACGACCGCGGTACGGCCGTCGCCGCCGCCGAGCTGGCGCTGATGGCCGGCGCCGACCGCGTCGAGGGCTGTCTGTTCGGGCAGGGCGAGCGCACCGGCAACGTCGACCTGGTCACCCTGGGCATGAACCTGTTCTCGCAGGGCGTCGACCCGCAGATCGACTTCTCCGACATCGACGAGATCCGTCGTACGTGGGAGTACTGCAACCAGATGGAGGTCCACCCGCGCCACCCGTACGTGGGCGACCTGGTCTACACGTCCTTCTCCGGCTCCCACCAGGACGCCATCAAGAAGGGCTTCGACGCCATGGAGGCCGACGCGGCCGCGAAGGGCGTCACCGTCGACGACATCGAGTGGGCCGTGCCGTACCTGCCGATCGACCCGAAGGACGTCGGCCGCTCCTACGAGGCCGTCATCCGGGTCAACTCGCAGTCCGGCAAGGGCGGTATCGCCTACGTCCTGAAGAACGACCACAAGCTGGACCTGCCGCGCCGGATGCAGATCGAGTTCTCGAAGCTCATCCAGGCCAAGACGGACGCCGAGGGCGGCGAGATCACCGGCGCCGACATCTGGGCGGTCTTCCAGGACGAGTACCTGCCGAACCCGGAGAACCCCTGGGGCCGTATCCAGGTGCGGACGGGGCAGTCGACCACCGACACCGACGGGGTGGACACCCTCACCGTCGAGGCCACCGTCGACGGCGAGGACACCGTCCTGACCGGCTCCGGCAACGGCCCGATCTCCGCGTTCTTCGACGCGCTGCAGGGTCTGGGCATCGACGTACGCCTCCTGGACTACCAGGAGCACACGATGAGCGAGGGTGCCTCCTCCCAGGCCGCCTCCTACATCGAATGCGCGATCGACGACAAGGTTCTGTGGGGCATCGGCATCGACGCGAACACGACGCGTGCGTCGCTGAAGGCGGTCGTCTCCGCCGTCAACCGCGCGACGCGATAATCGCTCTGACCGGCGGTTTAAGGGCCCTGATCGCGATGTACGGCGATCAGGGCCCCGTCGTATACCGGCCATTCCGCCGTGGAGATCACGGAAAGGTCTCGTACGCGGTACTGACTCCACCTCCCCGATGTGGCTAACATCACGCCAGCGGTGGCGATGTTGCCACGGCGTTAAGGAGGTGCGACGTGCTGCCAGTACGGGGACGAGACGGCCGAACCGCCAGGCCTGCCCGCATCCTGGGCACCCGCACCGCATGGACACCCGTCGGAGACGGCGAGTTCTTCTGCCCCGGCTGCGGAGGCGACCGCAACTACCAGCGGCTGACCGGCCGCCGCCGCTTCACCCTGCTCGGCGTGCCCGTGCTGCCGCGCGGCACCACCGGGCCGGTCGTGGAGTGCGCCGCCTGCCGTCACCACTACGGCACCGACGTCCTCGACCACCCCACCACCTCCCGCTTCTCCGCGATGCTCCGTGACGCCGTGCACACCGTCGCCCTCGCCGTCCTCGCGGCGGGCGGCACCTGTGCCCGTACGTCCCTGGAGGCGGCCGCGGCCACCGTCCGCGCGGCCGGTTTCGAGGACGTCACGGAGGAACAGCTGAGCGCGCTCGTGGACGCGCTCGCCGCCGACACCGGCCGGATGTTCGAGCAGCCGTGCGGGGCGAGCCTCGCGATAGAGCTGCACGAGGCCCTCGACCCGCTGGCCCCGCACCTCGCTCCCGCCGGCCGGGAGTCCCTGCTCCTCCAGGCCGCCCGGATCGCGCTCGCCGACGGCCCCTACACCAACGCCGAACGCGAGGCCCTCGGCACGGTCGGCGCTGCCCTGACCATCTGCGCCGACGACGTGACCCGCCTGCTGGCGGCGGCCCGCACGCCCTCCTGAGCCGCCTGCCGGGCGTGCCTGCACTCCTCCTGGGCCGCCTGCCGGGCGTGCCTGCACTCTTCCTGGGCCGCCTGCCGGGCACGGCCCGCACCCCCTCCTGGGCCGCCTGCCGGGCACGGCCCGCACCCCCTCCTGAGCCGCTTGCCGGACACGGCCCGCGCCCCCTCCTTCGCCCCCGGCCGGACCGGCAGGGAGCTGACGGAGTGCCAAAGCGCGTGACCCGTTTGGGTGTTGTGAGTGTGCGGGGGAGGCGGTCGGGAGGAACATGGGAGGGTGAGCCATGTGTCTCCTGTGACCCGCGTGAGCCGGATCTCCCTCGCCGCCGCCCTGCTTGTCGGGGCGTTCACCGTCGAACCCAGGGCCTGGGCGGCGGCCACCTGCGAGTCCTCCGTGCCGTATGTCTCCGGCGAGGGCGGCTACCCCCAGTACCGCATCCCGGCCGTCGTCCGCACCGGGCGCGGCACCCTGCTCGCCTTCGCCGAGGGCCGGCAGTCCACCACCGGCGACAGCGGTGACATCGACGTCGTGCTGAGACGCTCCTCCGACGGAGGCTGCACCTGGGGCCCGCTCCAGGTGGTGGCCGACGGCAAGGGGAACACCCGGGGCAACCCGGCGCCCGTCGTCGACCCGCGCACCGGCGACATCGTCCTGGTGACCTCCTACAACGACGGCGCGGTGAGCGAGGCGCAGATCATGCGCGGCCAGGTCACCAAGGAGCAGAGCCGCCGGGTGTTCGTGCAGCGCAGCCGGAACGACGGCCGGTCCTTCACCGCCCCGCGGGAGATCACGGCGCAGGTGAAACCCTCCGGCTGGCGCTGGTACGCCACCGGTCCCGGCCATGCCGTCGCCCTCACCGCGGGACCGCACCGCGGCCGCCTGGTCGTCGCCGCCGACCACTCCGGCTCCCCGCGCCCCGGCTCCTCCGACACCGGCCGGGAGGCCAGGTACTACGGCGGCCACGCGATCTACAGCGACGACGGCGGCCGCAGCTGGCACCTCGGCTTCGTCGACGACTCCTACACCGGCCACGACAACGTCAACGAGACGACCGCCGCCCAGCTCCCCGACGGGCGCCTCTACTTCAACGCCCGCGACCAGAACGGCACCAGCCTCGGCAACCGCGTCAACGCCTGGTCGAGCGACGGCGCGGAGACCCTGGACGCGGACTTCACCATCCAGCCGACCCTGCGCCGGGTCCCGGTGGTCGAGGGCTCGGTCCTCCAACTCCACGGCGTGGGTGCCCCGTTGCTCTTCTCGGCCCCCTCGATCCCGACGGCCCGCCAGCTGATGGCCCTGTGGACCAGTGCGGACGAGGGCATCACCTTCGACAAGATCCTCACCCTGTCCGGCCGGAAGGCGGCCTACTCGGACCTGGTCCAGGTGGACAAGAGCACGGTGGGGGTGCTGTACGAGACGGGGACGAGGACGGCGTACGACACGATCGAGTTCCGGCGGGTCGCGGCGCCCCGGTAGTGAACCGGGCAACCGAATCGGCCCGGGCGGTGCTCTGGAGGGCGAGGGGGTGGCTCACGCAGGCCGAACTCGATGCCCGGTTCCAGGAATTCGTCAGGGGGCGGCGGCCCCGTCTCGTGCCTGGCCGCCGACGCCGTGCAGGAGGTTGTCGACCAGCTGGGTCGCGAAGTCCTCGGTGAGAGGCTCGTCGGGGAGCAGCAGCCGGTGGTAGCACGCTCCCCATAGCTGGTCGACCAGGACCTGCGGGTCGATACCGGCGTGCAACTGGCCGCGGTGTTGGGCGCGCCGCATCGCCGCCACGGCGAGCTCGCGACGGGGCCCGGAGTAACGCTCCAGAAGGGCGGCCGACAGGTCGGGGTCGGTCTGCGCCTGGCCGACGAGCCCGGCGATGACCCGCCTGCCCGGCCGGCGTCCCGGTGTCCGGCGCCGGTCGCCTCCCCGGTGGTCGGCGCCGACTGCCGCCCCTTCGCACCGCCATTGGTCCGACCTCTGACGGTTTACGCCATTCGCGCGCCCCGCCTTGACCACCCCCAAAGCCCCTTTTATGGTCGCGCTTACACATGACGTCCGACGTCTCCGTTTCCCCCACGCTGGAGGCACCGTGCGCGACGAGGCGACCCACGGCCGCAGGACGTTCCTGAAACACGTGGGCGCACTGGGCGCGGCCGCCTCGCTGACGGCCTGTGGGCCCAAGTCCACCATCGACCTCGGCGGCAGCGGCTCCGACCGCACCCTCACGGCCGTGATCGGGTACGGCAACGACGGCAGCTGGGACCCGACCCAGACCGCGTCCGCGTTCGCGATGGCCGCCAACAACCACATCTACGAGGGCCTCGCCGACACCGATCCGATCACCCGCGCCCCCTACCCGGCGCTGGCGACCCGGCTGCCCGCCGACCCGGACGCCACCACGTGGCGGTTCACCCTGCGCCCGGGCGCCACCTTCCACGACGGCAGACCGGTCACCGCCGACGACGTGGTCTTCGTCTTCGACCGGATCCTCGACCGGGGCACCCAGACCCTCGCGAAGGGCTTCTTCGCGAGCTGGCTGAAGGAGGCCCGGAAGATCGACACCCGGACCGTCGACCTGCTCCTCAGGTTCCCCTTCCCGGACGGGATCGCCCGCCTCACCCTCGCCAAGATCATGCCGGAGCACGTGTTCTCCCGGCCCGGCGCCTGGGACGACGCGATCAAGGGACTCGCGGTGGGCACGGGACCGTACCGGCAGACCGGGCACCACCCGAAGTCGAACACCACCTTCGCCGCCTACGACCGCTACAACGGCCCGCGCAAGCCCGCCTTCCGGCGGATGAACTGGCTGACGATCGTCGACGCGGCCTCCCGCGTGGCCAGGATCTCCGGTGTCGGCGCGGGCGCGCAGATCTCCGACAACATCCCCTACGCCAACATCACCCGCCTCGAACAGGGCGGACTGTCGGTCGGCGGCGGCGCCGGGATGAACAACCTGTTCCTGATGTTCAACACACGGCACAGACCCTTCGACGACGTCCGGGTCCGCCAGGCCCTGCACCACGCCATCGACAAGGCGAAGATCATCGAGGTCGCCCTCAAGGGCCATGGAAAACCGGCGAGTTCGTTCCTGAACGAGACCAACCCCGCCTACCGCAGGGCGAAGACGGTCTACGACTACGACCCCGACAAGGCGAAGGCACTGCTGGCGGCGGCCGGCGTCAGAGGGCTGAAAGTCAACATCCTCGCCGTCAACGTGAGCTGGATCGTCGACTGCCTGCCCACCATCAAGTCGTCCTGGGACGCGATCGGCGTCGCCACGACCCTGTCCCCGCAGGAGACCACGGCCGTGTTCACCAAGATGGACCAGAAACAGGACTACCAGGTCGTCGCCGCCGTCTCGAACCCGAACCAGTTCGGCCTCGACGCCGACCTGATCATGCACTACAACTACGGTCCCGGGAACCTCTGGATGGGCTACGCCCGATGGGCCGACAACGCTGTCGCGAAACGGCTCTTCAAGGACATGGACGCGGCCACCCGCGAACCGGACCCGGACAAGAAGAAGACGATGATCCAGGACTACATCGACGTCGTCGCCGAACAGGCCGTCCTCTACCCGGTCGTCCACAACGAGCTGATCACCGCCTGGGACCCGCGCAGACTCACCGGCATAAGGGCCCAGCCCTACCCGGGCATCAACGTCCTGACGGCCAAGTGGGTCTGACGGCATGAACGCCGTCCTGCGCATTTTGCTGCGCCGAATCGCCCTGCTGGTGCCGCTGCTGCTCGGCATCGCCCTGTTCGTGTTCCTGGTGATGCGCTTCTCCGACGTCGACCCGGCGTCCGCGTTCTTCCAGGGCGCCAACCCCACCCCGCGCCAACTCCACGACTTCCGGGAGCGCAACGGCCTCCTCGACCCGCTCCCCGTCCGCTACGTCCACTTCGTCGGCGACCTGTTCCAGGGCGACCTCGGCACCAGCGCCCTCACCCGCACCCCGGTCCTCGACCAGGTCGCCACCGCCCTGCCCCTCACCCTCCAGCTGACCTTCCTCGGCCTCGGTATCGCCGTCGTCCTGGCACTGGCCGGCGGCGTCACGGCGGCCATCTACCGCGACCGCTGGCCGGACCAGGTCATCCGGGTGCTCTCGCTCGTCGGTGTCGCCGCCCCCGCGTTCTGGCTGGCGCTGCTGATGATCCAGTACCTGGCGGTCGACCGCGGCTGGTTCCCGTCCGGCGGCTACATCAACCCGGAGGACTCCGTCACCGGCTGGCTGAAGACCATGACCCTGCCCGCCCTCGCGCTCTCCCTCCCGGTCGCCGCCCAGCTCACCCGGATCGTCCGCACCTCGGTGGTCGAGGAACTCGACCGGGACTACGTCCGCACGGCCATCGGCAGCGGCCTGCCACCCCATGTCGTGGTCGGCCGCAACGTCCTGCGCAACGCGCTGGTCAACCCCCTGACCGTGCTCGGCCTGCGCGTCGGCTACCTCCTCGGCGGCGCCGTCGTCATCGAGACCGTCTTCGCCCTGCCCGGCATGGGCAAGCTGATGATCGACGCCGTGCAGAACGGCGACCCGGCCGTCGTCCAGGGCGTGGTCATCACCACCGCGACCGGCTTCGTCGTCGTCAACCTCGTCATCGACGTCCTCTATCTGCTGGTCAACCCCCGTCTGAGGGAGGCGGCATGACGACGTTCAACCGCGCGGCCCTCACCACCGCCCTCGCCCGTCCCGGTGTACGACTGCGCAGGCTGTCGCCGCGGTCCTGGGCGGCCCTCGTCTTCCTGGCCGTGGTCGTCCTGATTGCGGTGTTCGCGCCCCTCCTCGCCCCCGACGACCCCCTCGCCCAGCAGGCCCCCACCGACGGCACCGGGCACCCCTCCGCCGGTCACTGGATGGGCCAGGACAGCCTCGGCCGGGACATCCTCAGCCGGCTGATGTACGGCGCCCGCTGGTCCCTCGCCATCGGCCTCGGCGCGACCGGCCTCGCCCTGGTCGCCGGGGCGCTGCTCGGCGCGCTCGCGGCCACCTCCCGCAAGGGCGTCGACGAGACGCTGATGCGCTGCCTGGACGTGGTGATGGCGTTCCCGGGCATCGCCCTGGCCGCCGTCCTGGTCGCCGTCTTCGGTGGCGGCATCACCGTCCTGATCTGCGCGATCGCCTTCCTCTTCACCCCACCCGTGGCCCGCGTGGTGCGGGCCAACGTCCTCGACCAGTACGGCGAGGACTACGTCACCGCGGAACGCGTGATCGGCGCCCGCACCCCCCACATCGTGCTCCGCCATGTGGCCGTCAACTGCGCCGCCCCCATCCTGGTCTTCTGCACGGTCCAGGTCGCCGAGGCCATCGTCTTCGAGGCGTCCCTGTCCTTCATCGGCGCGGGAGTCCGGCCTCCCGACCCGTCCTGGGGCAGCGTCATCGCGGACGGCAAGAACATGGTCCTGACGGGAGGCTGGTGGGCGACCCTCTTCCCCGGCCTGCTGATCCTGCTCACCGTCCTCTCGCTGAACATCCTCTCCGAGGGCGTCTCGGACGCGTGGGCATCACCGGCACCGAGGGAGACGGAGACGGATCCGACGGATCCCGTCGAGACGCCCGAGCCGGGCGGGATCCTGGAGCTGCCCGGCCTGACGGAGGCGGGGGAGCGGCTCCGCTCCCGGGCCCGGCCCCTCCCGCCCCGGGAGGGCCAACCGGTGCTGTCGGTGAAGAACCTCGCCATCGGCTTCGCCGACCGCCACCGGGGCGTGAACATCGTGGACGGCATCGGCTTCGACATCCACCCGGGTGAAGTCCTGGGTCTGGTGGGGGAGTCGGGCTGCGGAAAGTCCCTGACGGCCCTGACAGTCATGGGCCTGCAGCCGAAGACGGCCAGGGTGACGGGCGAGATTCTTTTCAGCCGACGGGACGGGAGCGCCCCGTCAGGGGCGCGGGGCCGTATTGAATATGCGGCTACCGCCGCGCGGGCGCGATCAACCCCCACGAACCCGCAGCCGCCCATCGACCTGACCACCCCCCACCGCCGCCTCCTGGGCCACGAAATCGCGATGGTCTATCAGGACGCCCTCTCCTCCCTGAACCCGGGGATGACCATCCAGGCCCAGCTCAAGCAACTGACACGACGCGGCGGCACCCGCACCCCGGCCGAACTCCTCACCCTCGTCGGCCTCGACCCCACCCGGACCCTCCGCAGCTACCCCCACGAACTCTCCGGCGGCCAACGCCAACGCGTCCTGATCGCCATGGCCCTCTCCCGCGACCCCCGCCTGATCATCGCCGACGAACCGACCACCGCCCTCGACGTCACCGTCCAGGCCCAGGTGATGGAACTCCTCCTCCGCCTCCGTGAGGAACTCGGCTTCGCGCTGATCCTCGTCTCGCACGACCTGGCCCTCGTCGCGGACGTCACCGACCGGGTGGTGGTGATGTACGGCGGACAGATCGTCGAGACCGGCGTCACCGCGGAGCTGGTCGCCGCCCCGACCCACCACTACACGCGCGGTCTGCTCGGCAGCGTGCTGTCCCTGGAGTCCGGGGCCGAGCGGCTCACCCAGATCAGGGGCGTGGTGCCGTCCCCGGCCGACTTCCCGGCGGGCTGCCGCTTCGCGGACCGCTGCCCGGCGGCGAGCGAGGTCTGCCGTACGACGGCGCCGGACCTGGTCGGCTCGCGCGACCACACCGCGGCCTGCCACCACCCGGCCGTCGACCTGGCGAGCACGGAGGCGGTGACATGAGCGCGGTGGAGCTGTCCGGCGTCCACGTGGTCCACCGGGCCCGCGGCGGCGGCGTGTTCGGCCGGGACCGGGTGTACGCGCTGACCGGCGCCGACCTCACCGTGGCGCCCGGCGAGACGGTCGGGGTGGTCGGCGAGTCGGGATGCGGGAAGTCGACGCTGGCGAAGGTGCTGGTCGGCATCCAGCGGCCGACCTCCGGCACGGTCACCTTCCACGGCCGCGACCTGTGGTCGATTGCCCCGGCCGAACGCCGGTCGGCCGTCGGCGCGAGCACCGGCATGATCTTCCAGGACCCGTCGACGGCCCTCAACCGGCGCCTGCCCGTCCGCCGTATCCTCCGCGACCCGCTGGACGTCCACCGGCGCGGCACCCGGGCCGAACGGGAGGAGCGGGTACGGGAGCTGATGGGCCTGGTCGGCCTGCCCCGGGCCCTCGCCGAGGCCCTGCCCGGCCAGCTCTCCGGCGGACAGCGCCAGCGAGTCGCGATCGCCCGCGCCCTCGCCCTGGACCCCGACCTGGTGGTGGCGGACGAACCGACGAGCGCGCTGGACGTCTCGGTCCGCGCCCAGATCCTCAACCTCCTCCTCGACCTGCGCGAACGCCTCGCCCTTGCCATGGTCTTCGTCTCCCACGACATCCAGACGGTACGGCGGATGAGCGACCGGGTGATCACCATGTACCTGGGCCGGATCGTCGAGGAGACCCCGGCCGCCGAGGTCACCGAGCACGCCCGGCACCCGTACACCCGGGCCCTGTTCTCGGCCACCCCCGGCCTGCTGCACCCGATCGACCCCATTCCGCTGACCGGTCCGGTGCCCTCGGCCACCCGCCCGCCGTCCGGCTGCCCGTTCCGCACCCGCTGCTGGAAGGCGGACGACGAGTGTGCCGTCCGCATGCCTGACTTCACGGCCGCGTCACGCGAGGGTCACCGCTACCGCTGTCACCATCCTGTGAAGGAGGACCAGCCGAGCCACAGCCTGCCCAGGGAGCCCTGATGACCCTGCCCACCCCGCTGACCGGTGTCGTACCGCCCGTCTGCACCCCTCTGACACCGGACCGCGAGGTGGACGTCCCCTCCCTGCGCAGGCTTGTCGACCATCTGGTCGCGGCCGGGGTGGACGGCCTGTTCGTGCTGGGCTCGACGTCGGAGGTCGCGTATCTGACGGACCGGCAGCGCAGGCTGGTCACGGAGACGGTGGTGACGCACACGGCCGGGCGGCTCCCGGTCCTGGCCGGGGTGATCGACATGACGACACCCCGGGTCCTGGACCACGTCGCGTCCGTCACCTCCGCCGGCGCGGACGCGATCGTCGTCACCGCCCCCTTCTACACCCGCACCCACCCCGCCGAGATCGCCCGCCACTTCCGCCTGATCGCCGACCGGTCCCCGGTCCCGGTCATCGCCTACGACATCCCGTCGGCCGTCCACACCAAACTCCCCGCCGGTCTGGTGCTTGAGCTGGCCGCCGACCGTGTCCTGGCCGGGCTGAAGGACTCCAGCGGCGACCTGGCGGGCTTCCGCGAGGTCGTCACGGGCTCCCGGGGCCTGCCCGGCTTCAGCGCCCTGACCGGCTCGGAACTGCTCGTCGACGCGGCCCTCGCGCTGGGCGCCGACGGCGCGGTACCCGGCCTCGCCAACGTCGACCCGGACGGTTACGTCCGCCTCCACCGGCTCTGCCGGGCCGGTGACTGGGAGCGGGCACGGGCCGAACAGGAGCGGCTGTGCGGGCTGTTCGGGATGGTCCGGGTCGGCGACGAGCGCCGGATGGGCGGCAGTTCGGCGGCGCTGGGCGCGTTCAAGGCGGCGCTGCGTCTGCGCGGGGTCATCGCGTCCCCGGTCACGGCGGAGCCGCAGGTTCCGTTGTCGGAGGCGGAGACCGAGTGCGTGGGCAAGCACCTCGCGGCGGCCGGCCTGATGTGAGCCGGCACCGCCGACGCGGCTATGGGAGGCCGACGGCCCCGGATGCGCAGGGTGCAGGAGGCGGAAGCCCAGGCTGGGCAGGCTGTCGCCGCCCGCGAAGCGGCCGCCGGGGCGCAGCCCCCGGCAGGCCCCGGCGAACAGCCGGTCCTGGGACGTCGTCGCCGAGGTCCGCCCCGGCCGGCGCCCACGCAGCAGTTCCTCCTTCGTCAGCCGTGTGGCTGTTGCCGCCCTCGCGGGTCTGTGGATCCCGGTCGGCCGGGGACGCCGTGAGGCGCAGTGCCCTACGTCCGCCGGACCGAGCCGGCCACGGTCGCCGTCACCCCGGCCCTCGGGGGTCTGTGGATCCCGGTCGGCCGGGGACGCCGTGAGGCGCAGTGCCCTACGTACGCCGGACCGAGCCGGCCACGGTCGCCGTCACCCCGCTCGAGCGAAGCCAAGAGTGGGGGAGGCGGCTGATGCAGTGCCCGCTGCCCCTCCCCCTTCCGGCTCCGCGGGGCCGGGACAGTCTCCGGCCGAGTCTAGACACGCAGCGCCACCTCAGTGATGCGAAGCGTGAAATTCCCGGGGGCGGGGGAGCCAGGTGAGGTGAACGCGAAGAACCTCCCTCTCGGCTCCTGCGCCGTCGACACCCGTACCGGACGGCTGGGCATCGTCATGGGGCACGAAGGCCCCTATGTGCAGCTGCGGCCGTACGGGGGAGGGCGTGAGTGGGACGCCCACCCGGACGCCGTACGGATCGCGACCCAGGCGGAACGGCTCAGCGCGGCCACCGCCCACGCCAACGCCCGCAGCCGCGGCGAGGTGCCTTGAAGGTTCCGGTCCGGACCGGTCCCCCGCCTCGGCAGGGCAGAATGGGCCCATGAGCCTGTTCCGCGACGACGGCATCGTGCTGCGCACCCAGAAGCTGGGTGAGGCGGACCGGATCATCACCCTGCTCACGCGCGGACACGGCCGGGTGCGGGCGGTCGCTCGTGGGGTGCGGCGGACCAAGTCGAAGTTCGGGGCGCGCCTTGAGCCGTTCTCCCATGTCGACGTGCAGTTCTTCGCGCGGGGGAGCGAGCTGGTCGGGCGCGGGCTGCCGCTGTGCACCCAGAGCGAGACCATCGCGCCGTACGGCGGCGGGATCGTCACCGACTACGCGCGGTACACCGCCGGGACGGCCATGCTGGAGACCGCCGAGCGGTTCACGGACCACGAGGGGGAGCCCGCGGTGCAGCAGTATCTGCTGCTCGTGGGGGCACTCAGGACACTCGCCCGGGGCGAGCACGCACCCCATCTCGTCCTCGACGCCTTCCTGCTGCGCTCCCTCGCCGTCAACGGCTACGCGCCCAGCTTCGACTCCTGCGCCAGGTGCGGGATGTCCGGCCCGAACCGTTTCTTCTCGGTGGCCTCCGGCGGCAGCGTCTGCGTGGACTGCCGGGTGCCCGGCAGCGTCGTACCCTCGCCGCAGACCCTGGTTCTCCTCGGCGCGCTGCTTACGGGAGACTGGGAGACGGCGGACGCGGCCGAGGCACGGCACGTCCGGGAGGGCAGCGGGCTGGTGTCCGCCTATCTGCACTGGCACCTGGAGCGGGGGCTGCGCTCGCTCAGGTACGTAGAGAAGAGCTAGAGGAGACGAGAAGCACATGGTCGTACGCGGGATCCTGGGGAGCCGGCGCCGCGAGTACAGGACGCCGGAGCCGCACCCGTCCGGTGCCCGCCCGCCGAAGCTCCCGGGCGAGCTGGTCCCGAACCATGTGGCCATCGTCATGGACGGCAACGGCCGCTGGGCCAAGGAGCGCGGGCTGCCGCGCACCGAAGGGCACAAGGTCGGCGCCGAGCGCGTCCTGGACGTGCTCCAGGGCTCGATCGAGATCGGTGTCCGGAACATCTCCCTGTACGCCTTCTCCACCGAGAACTGGAAGCGCTCGCCCGAAGAGGTCCGCTTCCTGATGAACTTCAACCGCGACTTCATCCGCAGGACCCGCGACCAGCTCGACGAACTCGGTATCCGGGTGCGCTGGGCTGGCCGGATGCCCCGGCTGTGGAAGTCGGTCGCCAAGGAGCTCCAGGTCGCCCAGGAGCAGACCAAGGGCAACGACCTGCTCACCCTGTACTTCTGCATGAACTACGGCGGCCGGGCCGAGATCGCCGACGCGGTGCAGTCGATCGCCGAGGAGGTCAAGGCGGGCCGGCTCGACCCGTCGAAGGTCAGCGAGAAGACCATCCAGAAGCACATGTACTACGGGGACATGCCGGACGTGGACATGTTCCTGCGCCCCAGCGGCGAGCAGCGCACCTCCAACTTCCTGCTCTGGCAGAGCGCTTACGCCGAGATGGTCTACCAGGACGTCCTGTGGCCCGACTTCGACCGCCGTGACCTGTGGCGGGCGTGCGTCGAATTCGCCTCCCGGGACCGGCGGTTCGGCGGTGCCATCCCCAACGAGGAGCTGCTGGCCATGGAGGGCGACCGGTCCGGCGACTGACGGCCACCCGCCGTTCACGAGAGCCGTCCAGGATGCGGGGGATCATGCCTGACCACCCCCCGGTCTCCCGCCTCTGGAACGGTCCCTCATGAAGCGTGTCACCCCTGTCCTCGCCCTGGGCGCCCTGCTGCTCACGGCGCTGCCCGCGCACGCCACGGACAACGGGCTCACCCACCGCGACAGTTACGGCACCAAGGCCGTGTACTCCCCCGGGCAGAACCCGCGTACCTACCAGCAGGCGCCCGCCGGTTACACCGCCGTCTTCACCGAGAACGTCTCCCGGCACGGTTCACGCTCCGCTACCGACGGCGAGGACGGCGATACGATCCTCGCACTGTGGAACCAGGCCCGGGCCGACGGTGAACTCACCCCGCTCGGCAAGGAGTTCGGCCCGGACGTGCAGGCCCTCGAAACGGCCATGAACGCCGTCGGGTACGGCAACCTCAGCGGCCGAGGCAAGGACGAGCTCCGCGCCACCGCGGTCCGCCTGGAGAAGCGCCTGCCCGGCCTCTTCTCCTCGATCGCGAAGAACGGCGAGAAGATCGACGTCGTCAGCTCCGGCCAGGGCCGCGCGGTCGACAGCGGTACGGTCTTCTCCACCGCCCTCACCGGCGCCGACCCGGCGCTGAAGGCCTCGCTCGGCACCGCCCGGGTCGACAAGGACCTGCTCTACTTCCACAAGTCGTCCGGTGGCGCCGACTACCAGAAGTGGCTGGCGAGCGACGAGCGCCTGGCCTCCACCCTGAAGACGGTCACCGACCAGCCGGCCTCGCACAGGGCGGCCGCCAGGGTCCTGGGCAAGATCTTCAAGCCGGCGTTCGTGCAGCGGATCGTGGACGGCGAGTTCTCTTCCACCGCCGACGACATCACCGCCGCCCGGGCCGTCTACAACCTCTACGCCATCGCACCCGCGATGAGCGAGGAGAGCCCGAACGGCGAGGGCTGGGACTTCGACCGTTACCTCGCCCCGCGCGACGCGGCCTGGTTCGGCTACCTCAGCGACGCCGAGGACTTCTACGAGAAGGGCCCGAGCTTCTCGGACAGCGACATCACCTACAAGATGGCGGACGTCCTCCTCGACGACTTCTTCAAGCAGGTCGAGGCGAGGCGGGACGGCACCAGCACCCTGGGCGCCGAACTCCGCTTCACCCACGCCGAGGAGATCATCCCGCTGGCCGCGCTGATGCGGCTGCCGGGCAGCGAGAAGGCCGCGACGCCCGGCAGGACCTACACCTACGCCAACAACCCCTGGCGCGGCGCCGAGGTCGCCTCCCTGGCCTCCAACATCCAGTGGGACGTCTACCGGAAGGGCGACGACTATCTGGTGCGGATGCTCTACAACGAGAAGGAGACCGCCTTCAAGCAGGGCTGCAAGCCGATCTCGAAGGGCAGCAGGTTCTACGGCCTCGACGAGCTGGAGAAGTGCTTCGACCGGAGCTGACCGGCACCGCTACGATCCGCCCCATGGTCATGGACATGAACGTGGGGCGGAATGCCGCGCCGGACACGGTGGAGTTGGAGTTCGTGCCGACGGCGAGGGACTTCACCGCGGTATGGAGACAGCGACGGCGGTTCAGCAAGGGCGGCCGGCGGGAGTACTGGATGATCGTCGTGGCGTCCGTGGTGGCCGCCCTGCAAGCCGTCCTGCTGGTGACCGGGCGGCAGGCCAACGTGGGTCTGCTGGCCGGGCTCGTCGCCTTCGTGGCCCTGTTGCTGGCCCTCCCGTGGCTGACGGGACGGGCTGTGCAGCGCATGGCCGCACGCAACGGCGTCTTCCGGACGGTCGTCACGGCGTCAGGGGTGACGGTGACAACCGACCACACCTCGACCACCATCGACTGGGTGGCCCAGCCCCGCTACAACGAGACTCCCGAACTCTTCATCACGTTCAGCGACACCAAGGGCGGGCTCGCGTTCACGCTGCTGCCCAAACGGGGTCTCCCGGACCCCGCCGACGCCGACCGGCTGCGCGCGATCCTCGACCGGCACCTCACGCGCGGATAGCTCAGCAGCTCCCCGCGGTCCCGGCGCAGTCCGCGCACGTCCCGAAGATCTCGACGGTATGCGCGACGTTGACGTACCCGTGCTCCGCGGCGATCGCCTCCGCCCACTTCTCGACCGCGGGCCCCTCGACCTCCACGGCCTTGCCGCACACCCGGCAGACGAGGTGATGGTGGTGCTCCCCCGTGGAGCAGCGCCGGTACACCGACTCGCCGTCGGAGGTGCGCAGGACGTCGACCTCGCCGGCGTCGGCGAGGGACTGGAGGGTTCGGTACACCGTGGTGAGGCCCACCGAGTCCCCCTTGTGCTTGAGCATGTCGTGCAGTTCCTGCGCGCTGCGGAACTCGTCGACCTCGTCCAGGGCGGCCGCCACGGCTGCCCGCTGGCGGGTCGAGCGGCCCTTCACGGGCGGTCCAGCGGTCGTCACCGGTTGCCTCCTCACATCACTGCTTCTGCCGGGCCATTGTGCCAGCCCGAAGTGTGCGCGGTCAGACGCCGACTTCGTCGGCGGTCTCCAGGCCGGCCGGAATCGTGCACTCCGCCGGGTCCCCGGCGGGCCGCCGGGCGGCCGCAGCGCGGGCGCGTCGCCGGGCCAGCGGTGTGGCCAGCGCGCTCAGCACGATGAACGCGGCGATCGTCAGCAGCACGATCGTCGCGCCCGGCGGAACGTACTGGTAGTACGAGGTGATCGTGCCCCCGATCGTCACGGTCACACCGATCGCGACGGCGATCGCGAACGTGGCCGCGAAGCTGCGGCTCAGCTGCTGGGCCGCGGCCACCGGGACCACCATCAGCGCCGACACCAGCAGCAGGCCCACCACGCGCATCGCGACGGTCACCGTGACCGCCGCCGTGATCGCCGTCAGCAGGTTCAGCGCCCGCACCGGCAGGCCCGTCACCCGCGCGAACTCCTCGTCCTGGCTCACCGCGAACAGCTGCCGGCGCAGGCCGAGGGTGACCAGGAGGACGAAGGCGGCGAGTACGCAGATCGCGGTCACGTCCGACTCCGACACCGTCGACAGCGAGCCGAAGAGGTACGACATCAGGTTGGCGTTGGAGCCGCCCGGCGCGAGGTTGATCAGCATCACCCCGCCGGCCATACCGCCGTAGAAGAGCATCGCGAGGGCGATGTCGCCGCGGGTCCTGCCGTACCAGCGGATCAGCTCCATCAGGACGGCGCCGAGGACCGACACCGCCGTCGCCATCCAGACGGGGGAGGTGGAGAGCAGGAAGCCGAGGCCGACGCCCGTCATGGCCACGTGGCCGATGCCGTCGCCCATCAGGGCCTGGCGGCGCTGGACCAGGTAGATGCCGATGGCGGGGGCGGTGAGGCCGACCAGGACGGCGGCGAGCAGGGCCCGCTGCATGAAGGCGTAGTTCAGGAAGTCCATCAGCTCAGCAGTCCTGTGCGGATCGGCGCGTGCTCGTGGGGGTGGACGTGGTCGTGGCCGGGGAGGGCGTGCTGGCCCACGGCCCGCGGCGGCGGGCCGTCGTGCAGGACGCAGCCGTCACGCAGGACGACCGCGCGGTCGATCAGCGGCTCCAGCGGGCCCAGTTCGTGCAGGACCAGCAGGACCGTGGTGCCCTGCTCGACCTGCTCGCGCAGGGTCCGCGCGAGGATCTCCTGGCTGGCCAGGTCGACGCCCGCCATCGGCTCGTCCATGATCAGCAGTTCGGGCCGGGCGACCAGGGCGCGGGCGATCAGCACCCGCTGGTGCTGGCCGCCGGAGAGCGCCTCGACGTCGTCCCTGGCCCGGTCCGCCATCCCGACCAGGCCGAGCGCGTCCCGTACGGCCTGGTGGTCGGCCTTGCGGAAGAGGCCGAAGCGGGTGCGGGAGAGGCGGCCGGCGGAGACGACCTCGGTGACGGTGGCGGGGACACCGCCCGCGGCGGTGGTGCGCTGCGGCACGTAGCCGATCCGGGACCAGTCGCGGAAGGTGCGCCGCGGGCCGCCGAACAGGGTGATCTCGCCGCCGCTGACCGGCACCTGGCCGATGATCGTGCGGATCGCGGTCGACTTGCCGGAGCCGTTGGCGCCGAGCAGCGCGACGACCTCACCGCGGTGCACGGTGAGGTCGATGCCCCGCAGGACGGGGCGCGAGCCCAGCTCGGCGGTGACACCGCGCAGGGATATGACGGGCTCGCCGGTGGTCATCTCGTCTCCGCTCACTTGGCGCCCAGGGCCGTCTGGAGGGCCTTGAGGTTGGCTTCCTGGACCGCGAAGTAGTCCTTGCCGCGGGACTTGGCGGTGATGCCCTCGATCGGGTCGAGGACGTCCGTCCTCAGCCCGGCGTCGGCGGCGATCGTCTTCGCGGTCTTGTCGCTGACGAGCGTCTCGTAGAACACGGTGGTGACGCCGTCGGCCCTGGCCATCGTCTCCAGGTCCTTCACCCGGGCCGCGCTCGGCTCCGACTCCGGGTCGAGGCCGTTGATGGCCTCCTCGGTCAGGCCGTAGCGCTCGGCGAGGTAGCCGAAGGCCGCGTGGGTGGTGACGAAGACCTTGGACCTGGTGTTCGCCAGGCCTTCCTTGAACCGGGTGTCGAGGGCGTCCAGCTTCTTGACCAGGGCCGCGGTGTTCTTCCGGTAGTCGGCCGCGTGGTCCGGGTCGGCCTTCTCGAAGGCCTTGCCGACCCCCTCGGCGACCTGGGCGTAGCGCACCGGGTCCAGCCAGATGTGGGGGTCGAGGCCGGACAGCTCCTCGTTCTTGGAGGTGTCGTGCGTGGCCGCGTGGCCGCCGACCTCGTTGCCGTGCTTCTCCAGCGTGGTCAGGGAGGCGGCGTCGATCTTCGTCCCGACCGACGACTGGGCGACCGCGTCGTCGACGGAGGGCTGGAGGTTCTTCAGGTAGAGGACCGCGTCGGACTTCTCGATCCCGATGATCTGCTTGGGGCTGATCTCCAGGTCGTGCGGTTCCTGGCCGGGCGATGTGAGACTGGTGACGTGGACGTGGCTGCCGCCGATCCGGTCGGCGAGGAAGGCCATCGGGTAGAAGGACGCGACGACGTCGAACTTGCCGGTCTGGGCCGCCGTGGCGTCGCCGCCGCAGGCAGAGAGAGTCGCTATGCCGAGTGCGGTGACGGTGGTCGCGGCGACCGTGGGTATGAGGCGTCGTCGTACGTTCATGAGACTCATTTTCAACAAATATGGAAACCGTTGTCAAAAAACCTGGGCGGGAGGCCGGTAAGGGGCACCGATTTGGTCGAGGGGGAGTCCCCGCCGGTAACCTGAAGCATTAGCTCTGAAGCATCTCGCTTCCTCGCCCGTCGTCGTAATGAAGAGAGCACCGTGGCCGCCGACAAGATCGACACCATCGTCAGCCTGAGCAAGCGCCGTGGCTTCGTATTCCCGTGCAGTGAGATCTACGGCGGACAGCGTGCCGCCTGGGACTACGGGCCGCTGGGTGTCGAGCTCAAGGAGAACCTGAAGCGCCAGTGGTGGCGCTACATGGTGACGTCGCGCGAGGACGTGGTCGGTATCGACTCGTCCGTCATCCTGGCCCCGGAGGTCTGGGTGGCCTCCGGTCATGTCGCCACCTTCACGGACCCGCTGACCGAGTGCACCGCCTGCCACAAGCGGTTCCGCGCCGACCACCTGGAGGAGGCCTACGAGGCCAAGCACGGCCGCCTCCCGGAGAACGGCCTGGCGGACGTCAACTGCCCCAACTGCGGCAACAAGGGCCAGTTCACCGAGCCCAAGCAGTTCTCCGGTCTGCTCTCCACCCACCTCGGCCCGACGCAGGACAGCGGCTCGGTCGCCTATCTGCGCCCGGAGACAGCGCAGGGCATCTTCACCAACTTCGCCCAGGTACAGACCACTTCGCGCCGCAAGCCGCCGTTCGGCATCGCGCAGATGGGCAAGTCCTTCCGCAACGAGATCACGCCCGGCAACTTCATCTTCCGCACCCGCGAGTTCGAGCAGATGGAGATGGAGTTCTTCGTCAAGCCGGGCGAGGACGAGAAGTGGCAGGAGTACTGGATGGAGCAGCGCTGGAACTGGTACACCGGCCTGGGCCTGCGTGAAGAGAACATGCGGTGGTACGAGCACCCGAAGGAGAAGCTCTCCCACTACTCCAAGCGCACCGCCGACATCGAGTACCGCTTCCAGTTCGGCGGCAACGAGTGGGGCGAGCTGGAGGGTGTCGCCAACCGCACCGACTACGACCTGGGCGCCCACTCCAAGGCCTCCGGCCAGGACCTCTCCTACTTCGACCAGGAGGCCGGGGAGCGCTGGACGCCGTACGTCATCGAGCCGGCGGCCGGTGTCGGGCGCGCGATGCTCGCGTTCCTCCTCGACGCCTACGTCGAGGACGAGGCGCCGAACGCAAAGGGCAAGCTGGAGAAGCGCACGGTGCTCCGCCTGGACCACCGGCTGGCCCCGGTGAAGGTCGCGGTCCTGCCGCTGTCCCGCAACCCCGAGCTGTCCCCGAAGGCCAAGGGTCTCGCCGCCTCCCTGCGGCAGAACTGGAACATCGACTTCGACGACGCCGGCGCCATCGGCCGCCGCTACCGCCGCCAGGACGAGATCGGCACGCCGTACTGCGTGACCGTCGACTTCGACACGCTCGAGGACAACGCCGTGACGGTCCGTGAGCGTGACTCGATGAAGCAGGAGCGGATCTCCCTGGACCAGATCGAGGGCTACCTCGCGGGCCGCCTGCTGGGCGCCTAGGTTCCGCCCAACCCGGGGGCCGGCTGCCTCAGGGTCCAGGCGCCACTACGCCGGACGAGCCGACAGGGCTCGTCCGGCGTCGCGCGTCTTGCGGGTCAACGCCGCTCAAGCGCCTTCACGTTGTCGCCGAACGTCCAGTTCTTCGAGCCGTCCCAGTTGATCGACCAGGTCATCAGACCCTTGAGGGACGTGCCGTAGTGGTTCCAGGCCTGCGCGACCAGGCTCGGTGACATGTAGCCGCCGCCCGCTCCCGACTGCGCGGGCAGTCCCGGGACCTGCTTGTCGTACGGCACCCTGATCGTCGTACCCTGCACGACCAGGCCCTTGTTGAGGCAGTCCGTCTGGGCGGTGAAGCCGGCGACCGTGCCCGCCGAGTAGGAGTCGCCGGAGCAGCCGTACATGCTGCCGTTGTAGTACTGCATGTTGAGCCACCACAGCCGGCCGTTGTCGGCGTACTTCTTGACGATCGGCAGATAGGCGCCCCAGATCGAGCCGTAGGTGATGCTGCCTCCGGTGACGTACGCCGTCTCCGGGGCCATCGTCAGGCCGAAGCCCGCCGGCATCTGGGCGAGGATCCCGTCGATGATGCGGACCAGGTTGGCCTGCGAGGCGGAGAGCTGGGTGATCGATCCGCTGCCCACCAGGCCGGTCTCGATGTCGATGTCGATGCCGTCGAAGTTGTACTTCTTCAGGATCGGGACGATCGTCGCGACGAACCTGTCGGCCACGGTGGACGAGCTCAGGTCGATGCCGGCCGCCGCGCCGCCGATCGACAGCAGGATGGTCTGCCCTGCCGCCTTCGCCGCGCACATCTCCGCGGGCGTCGCCACCTTCACGCCCGCGTCCATGCCGTCCTCCCACAGCGCGGTGCCGTCGGAGCGGATGACGGGGAAGGCCGCGTTGATCACGTTGTAGCCGTGGGCGGCGATCCGGGAGTCGGTGATCGGGGTCCAGCCGAAGGACGGGTGGACGCCGTTGGCGGAGCCGTCCCAGTTCTCCCAGTAGCCCTGCAGGACCTTTCCGGCTGGCCTCGACTTCACCGCGCAGGTGTCGGCGGCGGAGGCGGGGGCGGCGGCGGGGAGCTGGGTGAGCGCGGCGGTCGCCAGGGCGGCGGCGAACAGGCTGAGGGCGCGGCGGACCATACGGATCCTCCCGGTGGGGGTGCGGCGAGGTGTCGTAGCCATGACAATGCGGGTGGTCCAGACCTCTCGTCAATAGGTCTGGACCAGAAACGATTCGGCGGTGGGTATGGAATAACAGATATTGAAATCTGTCAGCTGTCATGCCAGGGTGGTCCCATGACGATGACAACCCGAACCCTCGGATCCACCGGCCCCCGGGTCTCCGCCCTCGGCCTCGGCTGCATGGGCATGTCCGCCCTCTACGGCGAAGCCGACCGCGCCGAGTCGATCGCCACCGTCCACGCCGCCCTCGAAGCCGGCGTCACCCTCCTCGACACCGGCGACTTCTATGCCATGGGCCACAACGAGATGCTGATCGGCGAGGCCCTGCGCACCGCCCCCGCCGCCCTGCGTGAACAGGCGCTGACCAGCGTCAAGTTCGGCGCCCTGCGTGACCCGGCCGGCGGCTGGAACGCCTACGACGGCCGCCCGAACGCGGTCAAGAACTTCGCCGCGTACTCCCTCCAGCGCCTCGGCGTCGACCACATCGACGTCTACCGGATCGCCCGCGTCGACCCCGACGTGCCGATCGAGGAGACGGTCGGCGCCATCGCGGAACTGGTCGAGCAGGGATACGTCCGGCACATCGGCCTCAGCGAGGCGTCCGCGGACAACATCCGCCGGGCCGCCGCCACCGCGCCGATCTCAGACCTGCAGATCGAGTACGCGATCATCACCCGCGACATCGAGCGGGAGATCCTGCCCACCACCCGTGAGCTGGGCATCGGCATCACCGCCTACGGCGTGCTCTCCCGGGGCCTGATCTCCGGCCACTTCACCCGCGACCGGCAGCTCGCCGCGCACGACTTCCGCTCCTTCTCGCCCCGCTTCCAGGGCGACAACCTCCAGCACAACCTGGACCTCGTCGAGGCCCTGCGCAAGATCGCCGGGGACAAGGGCGTGACGGTCGCGCAGATCGC
This sequence comes from Streptomyces sp. NPDC096040, assembly GCF_040303265.1. Classification (NCBI taxonomy): domain Bacteria; kingdom Bacillati; phylum Actinomycetota; class Actinomycetes; order Kitasatosporales; family Streptomycetaceae; genus Streptomyces; species Streptomyces sp. NPDC096040. Next base: position 330,851 of record NZ_JBEOTA010000001.1, on the reverse strand, counting down.
CATCGCCTGGGTGCTCTCCCGTGGCGAGGACATCGTGCCGCTCGTCGGCGCCCGCACCCGCGAGCGGCTGGGCGAGTCCCTCGGCGCGCTGGACGTCACCCTGGACGCGGCCGACCTGGCGGCGATCGAGGAGGCCGTACCGGCGGACGCGGCGGCGGGCACCCGCTACCCGGCCGCGCAGATGTCCCACCTCGGCACCGAGCACTGACGACGGCTTTGGGTACCGTCTAGGCCATGACAGCCACGTCCCCGCCCCCGACCCTCACCGCCGAGCGCATCCTCGAGGCGACCGAGGAGGTGCTGCGCCGGCACGGCCCGGCCAAGGCCACCGTGGTGGACGTGGCCCGCGCGCTCGGCGTCAGCCACGGCAGTGTCTACCGGCACTTCCGGACCAAGGCGGCGCTGCGGGAGGCGGTGACCAAGCGGTGGCTGGACCGCACCTCGATGGTCCTGTCCGTCATCGTGGCCGAGGACCGCGCCCCGAAGGAGCGGCTGCGCGACTGGCTGTGGGCGCTCTTCGACGCCAAGCGCCGTAAGTCGGGCGACGACCCGGAGCTGTTCGCCACCTACATGGTGCTGGTCGACGAGAACGGCCCGGCGGTCACCGAGCACATAGACGACCTGACCGGGCAGCTCGCCGAGATCCTCCGGGACGGGGTCGGCACGGGAGCCTTCACCGTGTCCGACCCCGCCGCGGCGGCCCGGGTCGTCTTCCAGGCCACCGGCCGCTTCCACGACCCGGGCTACGCGCGCGAGTGGGTGCGGCCGGAGGTCGAGGCGGACTTCGCCTCGATGGTGGACCTGCTGCTGCGCGGCCTCAGTTCACCTTGACCGTCACGGTCGGGGAGTAGACCTTCTTGCCGACCGCCGCGATCCGCAGATGCTGGGTTCCCTTGGTGTTGAGCTTCGCGGTCAGGGAGTAGGCGTTGCCGTTCTTGACCTTGACGCTCGCTTTGAGCGAGGTCCACTTGCCGTTGTTCTCGTGCTGGAGGACCAGCGGCGAGCCGATCTTCAGGTCGTGGGTGCGACCGATGAAGGTCACCGTGTCACCGGACTTGACCGAGGTCTTGCTCGCCTTGACCGTGATCGAGCCCATGGTGGACATGGACGGGCTCGGCTTCGGGCTGGGACTGCTCGGCGCGGGGCTCGGCTTGGCCTCCGCGGCGAAGGCGCCGGCGCTGCCGGCCGACAGCAGGGCCAGGGAGAGTGCGCCGGCGGCGAGGGCCCGGGACACCGGGCGGTGGATGGGGTGCATGGCAGAGCTCCTGTCGAAGGGGACGGGGGACTCCTCCAAGCTTGGCCGGGTCGCGCGCGGCGGCGACCCGGGAAGTTCCGGAAGCGGTGAGCGCCACCCTTTGCTTCGGTAAAGTCCGCAGGTGGCGATGTGTGCGCTGGCCTCGCGATTCTTACCTGCGCTATCACCCGAATGCAGTAACGGGAGGCTGGGCCGTGGCTTGCCAGAAGTCCCGCATCAGCGGTGTCGGCGTCGGGTTCGTCATGGCCACCTGGGTCAGCAGGACCGTGACCGTGCCGGTGGTGGGGACGAGGTGCGCCGTGGTGCCGGTGCCGCCCACCCAGCCGTAGCGGCCGGGGACGTTCCAGGGGTCGGCCGGGGTGACGTCGACCTGGCCGCCGTACCCCCAGCCCTGGCCCTCCAGGAAGAGGGTGGCGCTCTCGCGCTGGGCCGCCGTCAGGTGGTTGGTGGTCATCCGGCTGACCGAAGTGACGGAGAGGAGACGGCGGCCGTCCGGGGCGGCGCCGGCGTTCAGCAGCAGCCGGGCGAAGGCGAGCCAGTCGTCGGCCGTGGAGACCAGGCCCCCGCCGCCCGAGGGGAATCGCGGCAGGCGGCTGTAGTCGCCGTCCGGGGTGTCCGTCAGGCGCGGGGTGCCGTCCTCGGCGGGGGCGTAGGCGGAGGTGAAGCGGTGCCTTTTCGACGCCGGCACCTCGAACGCCGTGTCCCGCATGCCCAGCGGCTCGAAGATCCGTTCCGCCAGGAAGTCGGGGAGGGTACGGCCCGACACCCGCGCGACCAGGATGCCCTGGAGGGCGGACGAGGTGCCGTACAGCCAGGCCTCGCCCGGCTGGTGCAGCATCGGCACCTGGGCGAGCAGGCCCAGCCAGGTGTCCGGGTCCGGCCAGTCCTGGAACGGGCGGCTGTGATCCTGCACCGCGAACAGGGCCTGGGCGGCGGGCAGGGAGAAGTCGTCGGGCAGGCCCCAGCCGGTGCGGAAGCCGAGCAGATCCTCGACGGTCACCGGACGGTCCGCCGGCACGACGTCGTCGACAGGGCTCGCGGGCGTCCGGACCACCACCGGCTTCGCGAGTTCCGGGAGCCACTCGGCCACCGGGTCGTCGAGCCCGATCCGGCCCTCGTCCACCAGCATCAGCACCGCCGCCGCGGTGATCGGCTTGGTGATCGACGCGATCCGGAAGATCGACTCCCGGGTCATCGGCGCGGACCCCCCGGCATCCAGGTCGCCGACGGTCACGACCTCGACGTCGTCACCCCGGGCGACCAGCCCGACGGCTCCCGGGACCGCTCCGTTGTCCACATGACGGTGCAGGGTGGCGTGGAGCGGGGTCATGGTCATCGGTCGTCCTTCCGTCGGGTGCGGTCGTGTGTACGACTCCCACGCCGGCGGAAACTCATCGGGAGGGCTGGGCTCCCGCGGGGTCCACGGTGGCCTGGTGGGCCTCGGCCAGATGCTCCTCCGCCTTCAGCCAGGGCAGGAACTGCGCGCCCTGCTGCCAGCCGCAGGTGTCACACCTGATCGTGCGCTGGATGCCGGTGCGCTGCACCCGCACCGTGTGTTCCCGCCCGTGCTGGTCCCAGCGGCTGACCTTGCTCGAGTCGATCTGTGACATGACGCCTCCGAGTCCGTGCCCGATCTGCCGTTCGGCACGTGTCGACGGGAGGAGTGTGCAGCAAGACCAACATCAACAGGGATTTCTTCACAGCGAGTTGGCCAAGCCGTTTCCGGGCGGCCGGGTTTCGGCCGCTGGGCAGGCCGTTTTCGTGTACATCCCAACCGTCGGACCAACCGCCCGACCGTGAGCCCGACTTGGTGTACCGGCGGAAACCCTGGACACGGCATTGACCAAGGCTCAAGATGAGAGCGACCCTAGCTGAAGCGGCCACCGGCACGGAGAGGCGATGCTGCCGGATCCTCAACGTTTCCTGGCCGTCTCCGGCCGCCGGATCGCTCGCGCCGAGGGCGCGGCCCAGGTCGTCAGGGAACTGTGCCTGTCGACCGTTCCGGACCTGGCGGACGGGGTGTTCGTCTACCTCGCCGACCAACGGCGGGACCCGGACGGCCCGTTGCGCCTGCTCCTCGACGGGCCGCCGGCCGAACTCGGCGGTCTGATGGGCGGAGCGCCCCCAGCCGTCACCCCGGTGCCGTCCGACAGTGTGCTGGCCGGGCTCCTGCGGTGCGGCAGAGCGCGCGGCAGAGGTCCGGACGACATCGAGGAGGCCCTCCGTGAGCTGCTGGGGACCACCCCCCGCCTCCCGCAGGGCAACAGGGTCCTGCTCGCCCCGCTGCGCGCGCCCGACGCCGTCGTGGGCGTGGCGGTGTTCCTGCGGCGCATGGACCGGGAGGACTTCGTGGTGGACGACATCGCCTTGGCCGACGCGCTGTCGGCACAGGCCGCGCTCGGCGTGAGCGAGGACACCGCCGCCCCGCAGGCCCGGCCCGCCGCCGCGCCCAGGGCCCCGGACGAGGACCGGCTGCGCTACGTCGGCGCCGCCACCCGCCGGATCGCCCGCGGGTTCGACACCGACGAGATCGTGCTCGGCCTGTGCCGGGCCGCCGTACCCACGTTCTCGGACGCGGCCCTGGTCTATCTGCGCGACCCGCTGCCGGTCGGCGACGAACGCCCCGCCGGCCCCGCCGTGCTGCGGCTGCGCCGCACCGACCGGATCAAGGGCCCCGGCGCCGAGGGCCTGGTCTGGCCGGCGGAGACCGTGGACGACGAACAGGACGACCTGGACGCGGCCGACTGGAGCGAGGTCGTACCCGGCGGCGCGCTCGCCGAGGTGCTGCGCGGGGTCCGGCCGGTGTTCGCGGACGACCCGGCGACCCGGGCCGCGCTGAGCGAACTCGTCGGCGAGGACAGCGCGTTGAACGGCTGGTCCGGTGCGCACGCGATCCTCGCCCCGCTGCGCGGCCGCCGCCGGGTCACCGGCGCGGTGATCTTCCTGCGCCGCCCGGAACGCCCGGCGTTCGAGCCCGCCGACCTGCTGGTCGCCGCCCAGCTGGCCACCCACACCGCGCTCGGCGTCGACAAGGCGGTGCTGTACAGCCGCGAGGCCTTCATCGCCGACCGGCTCCAGCGCGCGATGCTGCCGCATTCCCTGCCCCGGCCCACCGGCGTCCGGCTGGCCGTCCGCTATCTCCCCGCCGCCGAGACCGCCCGGGTCGGCGGCGACTGGTACGACGCGATCCCGCTGCCCGGCAGCCGGGTGGCCCTCGTCGTCGGCGACGTCATGGGGCACTCCATGACCTCGGCCGCCGTCATGGGCCAGCTGCGCACCACCGCGCTGACCCTGGCCGGCCTCGACCTGCCCCCGCAGGAGGTGCTCCACCACCTCGACGAGCAGGCCCAGCGCCTCGGCACCGACCGCATGGCGACCTGCCTGTACGTCGTCTACGACCCGGTCTCGCACCGCATCACCGTCGCCAACGCCGGTCATCCGCCGCCGATCCTGCTGCACCCCGGCGGCAAGACGGAGGTCCTCGCGGTGCCGCCCGGCGCACCGATCGGCGTCGGCGGCATCGACTTCGAGGCGGTCGAACTGGACGCGCCCGCCGGGGCGACCCTGCTCCTCTACACCGACGGCCTGGTCGAGTCCCGGCTGCGCGACGTGTGGACCGGCATCGAGCAGCTGCGGGAAAGGCTCGCCGCCACCGCCCAGTTGACCGGCCCCGACCGGCCGCCCCCGCTGGAGGCGCTGTGCGACGAGGTCCTCGACATGCTCGGGCCGGGCGACCGGGACGACGACATCGCGCTGCTCGCCGCCCGCTTCGACGGCATCGCGCCGAGCGACGTGGGGTACTGGACCTTCGAACCGGAGGCCGGCAGCCCCGGCCGGGCCCGCCGGCTGACCCGGCAGGCCCTGGCCGGCTGGGGCCTGGAGGAACTCACCGACACCGCCGAGCTGCTGGTCAGCGAGATCGTCACCAACGCCGTACGCCACGCCTCCCGCCCGATCAGCCTGCGGCTGCTGCGCACCGACGTGCTGCGCTGCGAGGTCGGCGACGACGTGCCCCAACTGCCCAGGCCGCGCCGGGCCTCGCCCGACGAGGAGCACGGCCGGGGCCTGTACCTCGTGAACAGACTGGCCCGGCGCTGGGGCACGACCCGGCTGGGCACCGGCAAGATCGTCTGGTTCGAACTGGGCGGCAGCGGAGCCTGAGCGCCCCGAAGGGGCGCGGGGCCGCATCGATCAGCGGCTCCGCCGCGGAGCGCGACCAGCCACGGCGGCGCCGCAGCCGGACGACGGCACTTCGCGGCGCTTGCGGCGAAGCGCCTGGTCCGGCGTGGCTGACGGCCGAGGTGCGGTCAGTTCACTGTGCGCGGCAGTCGCAGACTGAGCAGGCCGGTCACCACGACCAGGCCCAGTTGCACCAGCAGCGTGGTGACCAGGGCGTCCCGGGTGCCCTGGTGCGGGACCAGGGACAGGAACAGGGTGCCCAGGGTGGCCACGCCCAGGGCCAGGGCGGACTGCTGGGTGGTGACCATCACCCCGCTGCCGACGCCGGCCCGCGCGGGCGGCACCTCCGACATCACCAGCCGCAGCACGTTGGGGAGTTGGAGAGCCTGACCGGCTCCGGCGACCGCGACCCCGGGGAGCAGCCCGGTGAAGTCCAGGTGCGGCCAGTCCCGCCCGGCGGCCAGCGCGATGAGGGCGATGCCGATCCCCTGGACGACCGAGCCGGCGGACACCACCCGGCTGCCGTACCGGGCGATCAGCCGCGGCCCGGCCAGCGACACGAACAGGAAGGCGACGGCCATCGGCGCGAGCGCCAGCCCCGCCGGGACCGGGTCCATGTGCTCCCCGCTCTGCAGAGCCACGGCGATCACGAACATGAACCCGCTGAAGCCGACGGAGAACGGCAACATCAGCACCAGACCCCGGCGCAGCGAGGCGAGTTCGAACAGGCTCGGTGGGACAAGGGGGGTACGGCCGGCCCGGTCGGCGCGGCGTTCCACGGCGTAGAAGGCGGTGGCCACCCCAGGGAACGCGGCCAGCGACAGCCAGGTCCACAGCGGCCAGCCCGCCGCCCGGCCCTCGGTGAGCGGGGCGAGGAGGGTGAGCAGGGAGAGGGCGAGCAGCACGGTGCCGGCTCCGTCGACGGGCTCGGGCCGCTGCGACCGCGTCTCCGGCACGAACCGGGCGCCGAGCACCAGCCCGACGACCACGACCGGCACGTTGACGAGGAACACGGAGCGCCAGCCGGTGCCCGCGATGTCGGCGGCGACCAGCACCCCGCCGAGTATCTGCCCGGCCACCATCGAGAGGCCGGCGGTGGCGCCGTACAGGCTCATGGCCCGGGCACGGCGGCCGCCGCTGGTGGCGGCCTGGATGGTGGCCAGGACCTGCGGGAGCATCGCGGCGGCCGAGGCACCCTGGGCGACCCGGGCGGCCACCAGCGACCAGGCGCCGGGCGCGAGTCCGCAGGCCAGCGAGGTCAGTCCGAAGGCGGCCATGCCGGCGAGGAAGAGCCGGCGGCGCCCGAACAGGTCGCCGAGCCGGCCGCCGAGTACGAGCAGCACGGCGTAGGCGACGCCGTACCCGGCGACGACGAGTTCCAGGACCGACTCGTTCGCGTGCAGATCGGTCCCGATGGTGGGCAGGGCGACGTTGACGATGAAGAAGTCGATGAGGGGCAGGGCCGCGGCCAGCAGGACGGTGAACAGTCCGGGCCCGCCGAGCGCGGGCGGCGCGGCCGGGGACCGTACGGCCGGAGTGGTGACGGTTTCGGTCATGGTGCTGAGCCTGCTCCGGCGCCGAGACAGGTACCAGAGTCTCTTTATCCTGGTAGGAGAAGTACCTGGCAACAGGATCCGCGAGGCGGCAGGCTGGAGGCATGACGACCACGGCTCGTGAGAAGGCTCGGCCGGTACGGAGCGCGTCTGTCCGGCGGCACGAACTGGGCGCGTTCCTGCGCAGCCGCCGGGAGCGGATCACCCCGGAGCAGGTGGGCCTGCCGCGTGGCGCCCGCCGCCGCACGCCCGGCCTGCGCCGCGAGGAGGTCGCGCATCTCTCCGCGGTCGGCGTCACCTGGTACACCTGGCTCGAACAGGCACGGGACATCCAGGTCTCCGTGCAGGTCCTGGACGCCCTCGCCCGCACCCTCCTCCTCGACGGCAGCGAGCGCGCCCACCTCTTCCAGCTGGCCGGTGCCGTCGACCCGACCCCGGCCGCGAGCTGCACGGGCGTCACCCCGGCGCTGCACGAGATGCTCCGGACCCTGGAGCCTCTCCCGGCCTGCATCCAGAACAGCCGCTACGACATCCTCGCCTACAACCGCACCTACGCCCGCCTGCTGTGCGACCTCGACGCGGTCCCGCCCGAGGACCGCAACTGCATGATCCTCGTCTACACCCACCCCGAGTGGTGCCGCTCCATCGTGCACCTGGAGGAGACCCGCCGTCTGATGGCCGCGAAACTCCGCTCCTCCATGGCCGGCCACCTCGGCGAGCCCGCCTGGAAGATGCTGGTCAAGCGGCTGACGGCGGAGTCCCCGGAGTTCCGCGCGAACTGGGAGCGCTACGAGGTGGTGGACCGCCGCACCCGGACCAAGCAGTTCCTCAACCCGTACGTCGGCTTCCTCTCCCTGGACCACACGGACCTGTGGCTGACTCCCGAGACCGGGGCGCGCATGGTGACCTACATCCCGACGGACGAGGAGTCCCGTGAACGGCTGGAGAAGCTGTACGCGCTGGCCGCCTCCGCCGGGCAGGGCTGAGTACGGGTACTCAGGACAGGGCGCCGTCCGGCGGCCGACCATGCACGGAGGAAGAGAAACCGACGACCGGCCCCGGGGGACGACCGATGACAACCGGCCCTGCGCGCACCCTTGTCCGTCTGACGGTCGCCAACCGCGTCTCGATGGCCTATCTCGCCGTGGTCGCCGTCGTCGTCGCCAAGGCCGCGGTCGACTCCCTCGCCGCCGCCGACGGCCCGGAGCAGGATTTCGCCTGGCTCTGGCCGCGGCTTGTCACCTTCCCCGCGTTCCCGCTCGTCGCGGCGCCGGCCAGGGCGGCATGGGGCACGGCGGACCTGCCGACCTGGGGCTTCATCGCCGTGATCGTCATATCGGCGTTACTCCAGTCCCTGGCCCTGGGCACCCTGGCGCGGGCGGTACGGACCCGCCACCAGCGCATGCTCCGCTCCTGCTGACCTCCACCGGCCAGTGGCGGGCCGGCCAGGACTACGCCCGCTCCCCGGCTCCCACAACCTGGCGTATCTCCGCCGACTCCAGACGCTCCGCCGTGCGTTCGGCCGTCGCCCGGGCCCAACGGCCGTTCGTCACGGCACCGATGGTGAGGACCGCGACGCCGCAGGCGGCGAGGATCCACCAGCCGGGGCGGGCGGCGGTCACGAAGGTCTGGTGGTACGACGACGAGCCGATCCCCGACGCGAGGACCGCGCCGATGACCGCCACGCCCAGCGTCTGGCCCAGCTGCCTGCTGGTGGAGGCGACCGCGGCCGCGACGCCCGCCTGGGACCTCGGCATACCGGAGACCGCCGTGTTGGTGATCGGCGCGTTCACGAAGCCGAAGCCGATGCCGAACAGGACATAGCCGACGAAGAGAGTGGCGTTCGAGGTCTCCGCCTCGAAGGCCGCGAACAGCACCGCGCTCGCGGTCATCGCGACCCCGGCGATCACCAGCGGCAACCGCGGGCCGCGGCTGCCGACCAGGCGCCCGGCGAGCGGCGCGCACAGGAACATCGGGACCGCCATCGGCAGCATCCACAGGCCCGCGTGCAGGGCGTCCAGTCCGCGCACGTTCTGCAGGTAGAGCGTGGAGAGGAAGAGGAAGCCGCCCAGCGAGGCGAACGCGCTGATCGCGATCACCGTGGCCCCGCTGAACGGCACGGAGCGGAAGAAACGCAGGTCGATGAGGGGTTCGTCGCGCCTCGGCTCGTACCAGAGCAGGCCGGTCAGGGCGGCGAGGGCCACCACTCCGAAGGGGACCACCGTGGCCGCGCTCGCCGTCGGCGCCTCGATGATCGAGTACGTCAGCGCGCCGAACAGCGCGATGACCAGCACCTGGCCGACCGGGTCGGGCCGGCGGGCCTTCGGCGCCCGGGACTCCGGCACGAAACGCAGCGTCAGCAGGAGCGCGGCGAGGCCCACCGGGAGGTTGACCCAGAAGATCGCGCGCCAGTCGACCGACTCCACCAGCAGGCCGCCGACCAGCGGGCCGGCGGCCATGGATATGCCGACCACCGCACCCCACACGCCGATCGCCCGGGCCCGCTCACGCGGGTCGGTGAAGGTGTTGGTGATGATCGACATCGCCACCGGGTTGAGCATCGAGCCACCCACCGCCTGGACCATGCGGAACGCGATCAGCGAATCGAGGTTCGGCGCCAGCGAGCAGAGCAGCGAGCCCAGCGTGAAGACGACCAGGCCCGTCATGAAGACCTTCTTGCGGCCGACCCGGTCGCCGGTCGACCCCGCGAGCATCAGCAGCGAGGCCAGGACCAGGGTGTAGGCGTCGATGGTCCACTGCAGACCGGCGGTCGAGGCGTGCAGCTCACGCTGCATGGACGGCAGGCCGACATTGAGGGCAGTGGTGTCGAGACTCACGATCAGCAGGCTCATACAGCAGATCGCGAGAACGAGCATGCGTCGGCGGGGGCTCAGCTCGGGCATGCGTCCCATCGTACGCCCATGTCGATAGTGCGTCTAACTAATGAGTGCTACATGATCGTAACGGAGGGTGCGGGAGGGGCGGTTGTCCACAGGCCTGCCGAGCACCGTGCGCCATACGGGACAATGGGGGAATGCCCGAGTCCACGACCCCGCTCCAGATCGGCCCGCACACCGTCCGGCCGCCGGTCGTCCTGGCCCCCATGGCCGGGATCACCAACGCGCCCTTCCGCACCCTGTGCAGAGAGTTCAGCGGTGGCAAGGGCCTGTTCGTCAGCGAGATGATCACGACGCGGGCGCTGGTCGAACGCAACGAGAAGACCATGCAGCTGATCCGCTTCGACGCGACCGAGAAGCCGCGCTCGATCCAGCTGTACGGCGTCGACCCGGCCACCGTCGGCAAGGCCGTCCGCATGATCGCGGAGGAGGACCTGGCCGACCACATCGACCTGAACTTCGGCTGCCCGGTCCCCAAGGTCACCCGCAAGGGCGGCGGCTCGGCCCTCCCGTACAAGCGCCACCTGCTCCGCGCGATCCTGCGCGAGGCGGTGAGCGGCGCCGGCGACCTCCCGGTCACCATGAAGATGCGCAAGGGCATCGACGACGACCACATCACCTACCTCGACGCCGGCCGGATCGCGGTCGAGGAGGGCGTCACATCCATCGCGCTGCACGGCCGCACCGCCGCCCAGCACTACGGCGGCACCGCCGACTGGGAGGCCATCGCCCGGCTCAAGGAGCACGTCCCGGAGATCCCGGTCCTCGGCAACGGCGACATCTGGTCGGCCGAGGACGCGCTCAGGATGGTCCGGGAGACGGGCTGCGACGGAGTCGTGGTCGGGCGCGGCTGCCTGGGCCGGCCGTGGCTGTTCGCGGACCTGGTCGCCGCGTTCGAGGGTCGTCACGAAGACATCGCGCGCCCGTCCCTGCGCCAGGTCGCCGACGTCATGGTCCGGCACGCCGGCCTGCTCGGCGAGTGGCTCGGCGACGAGTCCAAGGGAGTGATCGACTTCCGCAAGCACGTCGCCTGGTACCTCAAGGGCTTCGCCGTCGGCAGCGAGATGCGCAAGCGCCTCGCCATCACCTCCTCCCTGGCCGAACTCCGCGCGGGCCTGGACGAGCTGGACCTCGACCAGCCCTGGCCCACGGGCGCCGACGGTCCCCGCGGCCGTACGTCCGGCAACAACCGGGTGGTGCTGCCGGACGGCTGGCTGAAGGACCCCTACGACTGCGCGGGCATCGACGAGGACGCGGAGCTGGACACGTCCGGCGGCTGAGGCTCGAGGCGGCCTCGACAGTGGGCCGGGGTTCTCCGGCACTTGCCGCCATGGGGGACAGTGCGGTGTGGGTCGCGGCGCTCACCGGCGGTACGGCGGTGCCGGCGGGCTGGGTCACCAACCGGGTGAACGCGCGCGCGGCCAGAGTGCAGGCGGAGGCCTCGGCGCGGGCCCAGCAGCTGACCCGGGCCCGGGAGTTACGCCGCGCGGCCTACGCGGACTTCATGGGGCAGGCCCACGCCAACGGCGAGTTGTACTGGAAGGCCGATTTCTTCCTGACCGCCGGTCCCGGTGTGCTGCCCACCAGCCTCGACGGACTGCGCGCGGAGCTCCGGAGCTCGTACGACCTGCTACTGCACAGCGTCCGGATCGTGGCCCTCGAAGGCCCCGCCACCGCCGCCGAGGCGGCCCAGGCGGTCCTCGAAGCTGCGACGCGCGCCAACCGTGCCCTGTACCGGCACTCCGTGGGCGAAGCCGACGCCCGCGCCCGCTTCGACGAGGCCCGCCAGGGATTCACGCGGTGCCTGGAGGAGTTCGTCGAAGTGGCGCGGGCGGCGACGGAGACGTCCTGAGGGTCAGTTCGTCTTCGGGTGCGGCGTGGAGCCGTACGCCGCCAGGAACTTGTCGCGGAACGAGCTCATCTTCCACACCGGGGCGTTGTGCGCCGGGCGCAGACCGTCGGTCCAGTTCCAGGAGTCGATCTTCTCGAGCATCTTCGGGTCCTTGGCGACGATCGAGATCGGCACGTCACGGCTGGCGTGGTTGCCGCTGACCCGGGCGATCGGCTGGTGGTCGCCGAGGAAGACGAGCACCGTGTTGTCGTTGCCGTAGCGCTCCAGCCACTGGGTGAGCGCGGTCACCGAGTACTGGATCGACTTGCCGTACTCCTGGCGGGACTTGGTGGTGTCGGCGATGACGTCGGACGCCTTGTTGCCGGCCTTCTGGATGGCGTCGAAGACCGAACCGTCGCCCAGCTGGTCCCACGGCACCATCTTCGGGATCGGCGCCCACGGCTGGTGGCTGGAGGTCAGGATCAGGAACGACATCCGTGACTTGCCGTCGGCCGGCTTCTTGCTGTGCACCCGGTCCTGGAACTGCTGGAGCGCGTACTGGTCGGGCATGGTCGACCAGCTGAACTTCGGTCCCTTGTAGCCCAGCTGGAAGGCGTTGTAGACCTTGTCGAGGCCGTAGTAGCTCTGCTCGGGCCAGCCCTTCTGGATGCCCGGCATCACACCGACCGTGTCGAAGTCACCGGTCTTCTGGAACGCCTTGGTGATGCTGAGGTGGTCGCTGGCCATGACGGTCCGGTAGCGCTGCTGGTTGCTCACCCACAGCCCCGACATGGTCGTGGAGTGACCGAGCCAGCTGCTGCCGCCATAGGTCGCCGACGTCAGCCAGCCGCTCTTCGCGGCGTAGCCGGCCTTGGCGAGAGACCGGGTCTGGGCGTCGAGCGTCTTGTCGACGCCGGGCGCCATGATCGGGTCCTCGACGGCGCTGCGGCCGTAGCTCTCGATGAACGTGAAGATCACGTCCTTGCCCCGCAGGTCCGGCACCAGCTGGCCGGCCGGGGTGTTCCCGAAGGCGTCCACCTTGGCGACCTTCTGGAACTCCGCCTCGTCGTGCAGGGTGTCCCGCACCTGGCGGGCCTTGATCTCCAGCGCGGTGGCGGTGCGGTCGGAGGCCAGCGGCACGCCGCCGGCGATCTGGAGACCGAAGGAGGAGCAGGTGATCCAGACGACACCCGCGATCAGCGTGCCTCGGGTGGCCCGCCCGGGATGCCGGGCCAGCAGATTGCTCAGCCGCACCGTCGCCAGGGCGAGCAGCACGAACAGCAGCAGCACCAGGACGACGGCACCGACGCTGACGGCGACGGTGGCCGTGCGGCCCAGGGTGTCCTCCAGGTACGACTCCGCGTCGGCGAGCAGGCTCCAGTCCAGGATGGCGTTGAAGCTCCGGCCCAGGTACTCGGTGAACCCCATGTCGAGGAAGTTGATCAGGGTCAGCGCACCGAGCACGACGCCGAACACCGCGGCCAGCACGATCCGGGGCCGCCGGGGCAGCGCCAGCGCGACGGCGGCCGCGATGATCCCCTCGGACGGTATTCGCAGGAACTTCGCCGGCCCGAGCCCGACGAGGGTGTTCGGCATCACCAGCGCGGCGATCACCAGCGCGGCGCAGAGCACGGTGACGCCGACGGACAGCGCGGAGGCGGTGGCGGGATGAGCGTCCCGCCAGGCCGCCCGCCGCTCACGAACCCGGCCGCTCCAGGAGGCCCAGCCGCGACGACGAGGGGTGGCGGGGGCCGGGTCGTCCGTGGCGTCCGGCGCGGAGGCGGGGGTGGGTTCGCGCTCGCCTTCTGCGGCGGACACGGCTTCTGGGCCGGCGGTGGATGCGGGTTCGGGGCCGGCGGTGGATGCGGGTTCGGGGCCGGGAGCGGAATTGGACCCGGTCGTGGTGGACTCGGATCCGGTGGACTCGGACTCGGACTCGGACTCGGCGCCAGGGGATTCGGCGACGGACGCCGACCGCTCGGCCGCGACGGCGGGTGCCGGTTCGGGCTCGGCGACGGATTCGAGTCCCCCTTCCGGGGACTCGGCATCCGGGGCGGCGCTCTCCGCGGCCGCCTCCTCGGGCTCTGCCGGCAACGTTTCCGCAGTCGCCTCGGCGGTTGGCCCGGAGGTCTCGGGAGCCGCTTCCGGCTCGGACGACAGGGCCTCGGACTCCTCCGGTGCGACCTCGCGTTCGGACGTCCCGGAGGGCGTGTCCGATGACTGGCGAATGCTCGTGTGCTGAGGCAACCCGGAGGTCCTTCCGTGCGAGACCCGTGAAACGGAATCGGCGGGCCAATGCCGGGGAGGCCCCGGCCCGCCATCTTCCCGTACGGCTCACACAAGGCCCCTGTTCAGGGCTTTCGGCAAACAAGGGGCAAATACAGCGCGCCCCTGAGGGGCACGGGGCCCCAGCCGATGTGCGGCTCCGCCGCGCGGGCGCGCTCAGCCCCCACCGGCCCGCAGCGAACCTCCCACCTTCTACGCCCCGCCCACGGCGGTGAGCAGCGCCAACGGAGCCGCCGCCGAGCGGGACTCCCGCACACACGCATGCGGATAGGGCACCGGCTCCGGATGCGTGTCCCTCCCGTACCCGGCCAGCACCTCCGGCAGCCGATGCCCGCCGGCCGTCGCCGCGTCCACCAGCCCGTGTGCCACGGTTCGGGCCTCGTCGTGCAACCCGTACCGCGCCAGCCCCAACGCGATCAGCGCGTTGTCGTGCGGCCACACCGAACCCCGGTGGTACGACAACGGGTGGTACGCCGCCTGCCCCGCGGCCAGCGTCCGTACCCCCCAGCCCGAGAAGAAGTCCGGTTCCAGCAGCCGCCGCCCGACCTCCTCCCCGTACTCCTTGTCGAGCAGCCCGGACCACAGCAGATGCCCGGCGTCCGAGGCGAGCGCGTCGACCTGCCGGCCCTCTCCGTCCAGGGCGAGCGCGGGGAAGGCGGACTCGGTCATCCAGAAGTCCCGTTGGAACCGGTCCCGCAGATCGGCGGCGGCCTGTTCAAGGAGCGCCGCGTACTTCTCGTCGCTCCACACCGACCGCGCCACCCACGCCGTCCGGCGCAGCGCGTCGTAGGCGTATCCCTGCGCCCCCGCCGCCATCACGGTGCCCACCGGCCGGCTGCCGTCGGCGGAGCAGATCGCGCCGGGGGAGTCCTTCCAGTTCTGGTTGGCGAGGCCGCCCTTGTCGGCGCGGTAGACGAGATAGCCGCGTGAGGTCAGCCCGCCGTGGTCGAGCATCCAGCCGATGGCCGCGCGGGCGTTCGACTCGAGGCGCCGGGCCATGCCGGTGTCCCCGGTCTGCTCCACATACGCGCCCAGCAGGATCAGGAAGAGCGGGGTGGCGTCGACGGAGCCGTAGTAACGGCCGTACGGAACCTGCCCGAAGTGCGCCAGCTCCCCGTGCCGTACCTCGTGGACGATCTTCCCGGGCTGGGCCACGGAGTGCGCGCCGGTCTCGGTGGCCTGGGTGGCGGCGAGGGCCGGGAGGGTGGCGGCGGCCAGCCGGGGGCGGTAGGGGAGGGCGAAGAGGGAGGTGATGAGGGCGTCGCGGCCGAGGAGGGTGAGGAACCAGGGGGCGCCCGCGGCGGGGACCTTGAGCTCCTCGCCGTCCGGTCCGGTGGCCGGCACCTGGAGCGCGGCGAGGTCGGAGAGGCCGCGGGCGCAGGCCGCCGCCAGCTCGGGCCAGCCGGTCGGGAAGGCCACGCCCTCCACGAACTCCCCTTCCAGGGCGAGGAGCTGCTCGTTCAGCGCGGCCGGGTCGCGGGGCACGCGCAGCGCCCGCCGGTCACCGTGCGGGCGCCCGATCACCCGTACGACCAGCTCGGTGGTGCCGTGCGGTGGGAGTTCCAGCGTCCACACCATCCGCCGGGCGCCGGTCCCGGTCTCCTCGACGCCGTCCGGGGCCGGCTCGGCGGTGATCGTCGTACAGGACCGCCACTCGCCCCGGCGGTAGCTGAAGTCGAGTCCGTCGTCGAGGACCTGGCGGGAGCGTACGGCGCCGGACTTGGTGTAGGTGCGGTGGTCGGCGCGGAGTTCGAACTGGTCGGTGAAGTCGGCGTCGGCGGTGATCGCGAGGCGGACGGTGGTCGGCACCGGGCGGTTGCTGGTGACCCGCAGGGACTCGGCGAACGAGCCGTCGCCGACGGCCTGTTCACGGAAGATCGTGTGCGCGGGCGGTTCCCGGCGGCCGCCGCGCGGGACCAGGACACACCGGGTGCCGTCCCCGTCGGCCACCGGGGTGAGCACCTCGGGCAGCGCCCCGTCGACCGTCAGCTGCCAGCGGCTGAGGTGCCGGGCGTCCCGTACGAACAACCCGTCCGGGGAGCCGCCGCCCCGGACACCGCTGATGTCTCCGCGGTCGTCCACGGCGGCGAACGTCGCGCCGTGCACGAGCAGATGATGCCGGTCCGTCATCCCCGGTCCCCTCCTCTGTCCCTCAGGTCGAACGTGCGGTGTCTGCGGAAGACACTCCGTTTTGTCAGCTCTTGTCTGGTTCTTGACGTTTCCGGCGTTCGTCGTGCGGTACGTGCAGCCGGTGGTGCAGATCGAGCGCGAGCGCCGCCGTCCAGCTGAACCCGGTCGCGCCGCATGCCTCACCCGTGTACGGGTCGACGTACTCGGCGAACCCGGTCGCCTCGGCCGTCCGTACGACCGCCTCGCCCAGCGCGTCCGCCCGCTCCCGTTCGCCGTGCTCGCGCAGCCCCCGCTCCAGCAGCCAGCCGGTGTTGGCCCAGGCCGGGCCGCGCCAGTACCGGTGCGGGTCGAAGGCCTCGCCGAGCAGGTCGTAGCTGGGGACCAGATGCGTGCCGGTGCCGAAGTGCGGGCCGCTCAGCGTCCGGACCAGCGCGGCGGCGATCTCGCGCGGCAACTCCGGGAGGATCAGCGGGATCAGACCCGAGACGCCGCGTTCGGCAATCAGCCCGCCGCCCCGCAGGTCCCGGCAGAGGAAGATCTCCCGCTCCGGATCCCACAGCCGGTCCACCAGCGCCGCCGTCAGCCGCTCCGCTCGCGCGTGCCGTGCCGTACCCGTGGCCCCCAGTTCCTGGGCGATCCGCGCGAGGGCGTGCTCGGAGGCGATGAGCAGCGCGTTGAACGCCGGGTCCTCGACGGCGAACTCCCGCTGCCGGTCGGTGTATTCGGCGTCCCGGTAGTCCGTCGCCAGCCGCACGTACCGCCCGTAGTCCAGATCCGTCGGCCGGTCCTCGGCGGCCCCGTGGTCCAGGTCGGCCCGTTGGAAGGAGCGCGCCGGAGCGGGCGCGACCCGGGCCAGCGGGGCGTCCCAGCAGGGGCTGTTGTCCATACCCTGTTCCCAGGGGTGCACGACGGACGCGAGACCGCCGCCGCCGAGGTCCCGCCGGTGCAGCAGATAACGGTGCCAGGCGGCGAGCCGCGGGTGGACGGTGGCCAGGAAGCCGCGCGCCCGCGACAGGCCCGGGTCGGCCAGATGCACCAGCCAGGCCGCCAGCGCGTGCACCGGTGGCTGCACGATCCCGGAGGTCTGTACGGTGCGCGGGGCGCCCGCGGCGCGCCCCGCGGTCGAGGAGCGCCAGAAGTCGGGGCTCGGGAAGTACGCGTCGAGGGGCACGGAGGGGTTGAACACGATGTGCGGGATCCGCCCGTCGGCCCACTGGGCGGCCAGCAGCGTCTCCAGCTCCGTCTGGGCGCGCAGCGGCGACAGATGCCTCAGGCCGATCGCGATGAACGCCGAGTCCCACGACCACTGGTGCGGATACAGGCTCCTCGACGGCACGGTCGAACTGCCGGTCCAGTTGTCGGCGAGCACGCCTGCGGCCCTGACGTGCAGGAACCCTGGTCCGGTGGTGCGGGTGGACGGTGGATCGTATGCGATCTCGCGATCGAGCGCAGGGGCTGTGAGCTGGGCAGTGCGATCCACTCGGGGCTCCCCGAAGACGTCCGGCCGGCCGGGTTCGGCTGTGGCTACCGTAGGGTTACGTCTATTTAACACGCAAAACTCAATATGTAATGCAAGCTTGAGAAACACAAGGGGGTGCGCATGACCGGACGTCCCGGCAGAACCGGCAAGGGCGGCGGGCAGGCGAGCTCGGGCGAACTGCTGGAGCTGGTGCGCAGCGGACGGGCCGTGACCCGGGGCGCCCTCCAGCAGGCCACCGGACTCTCCCGTGCGACCGTCGGGCTGCGCCTGGACCGCCTGTTCCGCGCGGGCTGGCTGCGCGAGGGCGCGGGCGGCCCGGTCGACTCCCCGCTGGGCGGCCGTCCCTCCATCACCCTCGAATTCGACGACTCGCACGCGGTGGTCCTCGCCGCCGACCTGGAGACCCGTCACGCCCGGGCCGCCGTCCTCTCCCTGACCGGCGAGATCCTGGCCGAGCACTCCGGCACGCTGGTCGTCCAGGACGGTCCGGACGCCGTACTCACCGAACTCGGCCGCTGGTTCGCCGAGCTGCTGGAGAAGGCCGGCCACCGGGCGACGGAGGTGTGCGGGATCGGCCTCGCGGTACCGGGGCCCGTCGACACCGAGACCGGCCGGGTCGTCCAGCCGCCGATCATGCCCGGCTGGGACGGCTACGACATATGCGGCCGCATGGCCAGGGCGTTCACCGAGCACACGGGCGCACCGCCGAGGGTCCCGGTCCTGGTGGACAACGACGCGAACCTGATGGCGTACGGCGAGCAACGCACGGGATACCCCGGCTGCTCGGCGTTCGTGCTGGTCAAGGTCTCGACGGGGATCGGCGCCGGGGTCGTGGTCGACGGCTCGATCTACCGGGGCACCGACGGCGGCGCAGGGGACATCGGGCATATCCGGGTGGGCGCCAAGGCGCAGTGCCGCTGCGGTTCGTACGGCTGCCTCGCCGCCGTCGCGAGCGGCGGCGCCGTGGCCCGGCGGCTGGCGGAGGCCGGGGTTCCGGCGGCCTCCGGCTCAGATGTGCGCGATCTGCTCGCCTCGGGCCATCCGGAGGCGGCGGCACTGGCCCGGGAGGCCGGTCGCCGGGTCGGGGACGTACTGGCGACGGTCGTGACCCTGTTGAACCCGGGCGTGCTCATGATCGCGGGGGATCTGGCGGGCACGTCGTTCCTCACCGGCGTGCGGGAACTGCTGTACCAGCGGGCACTGCCCCGCTCCACCGCCCACCTGGACGTCGTGACCTCGCGGCTGGGGGACCGGGCGGGGGTGATCGGTGCCGGGGCGCTGGTCGTGGAGCATCTGTACGCGCCGGAGCGGGTGGAGGAGCGGTTGCTGGCGCTGGGGATGTGAGGCGGCTGCCGGCCGCTGCCGCTGCGGCTGAGATGACGCGGTTGTTTCCGTCCCCTTTCCGCGTCCGTTCCATGTCCGCATGGTGAAATCCCGGCGTCTGTGGCAGCGTGATTCTCGCCACCCTTGATAAGGGTTGCGCTCAGATGAGCGGATCATGAGCGACTGCACTTCTCCAAGGGGTGGCACTGGGTGCCACCCCTTGATCGTTCATCGATCGAAATCAGACATGCAGTCACTCCGCTCATCTGAGCGAAATAGTGCGACAGTGAGCGGCCTTGCGTTCAAGAAATGAAAACCTAGCCCGGTCTCTGCTTGCCAAGCTTTGACTTTCGATCCGGTGGCGGACGGTCGGTTACGGGCGCATGACACGCAAGCAGACGTACCCAGACGCCTTCGATCTGGGTATGTTCCTCGACGTCAGGGCAGCCGTCGCGTCCTCCAGGGAGTCGAGACCCGTGTCGGAAAACAAAGAACCCCACGTAGCGAAGTTCGTTTACGACTTCACCGAGGGAAACAAGGACCTCAAGGACCTCCTGGGTGGCAAGGGCGCCAACCTCGCCGAGATGACCAACCTCGGGCTCCCCGTTCCCCCGGGCTTCACGATCACGACGGAAGCCTGCAAGGTCTACCTCGACAGCGGCGAGGAGCCGGTGGCACTGCGTGACGAGGTGAGTGCGCACCTCGACGCGCTGGAGCAGCGGATGGGCAAGAAGCTCGGCCAGGCCGACAACCCCCTCCTGGTCTCGGTCCGCTCCGGCGCGAAGTTCTCCATGCCGGGCATGATGGACACGGTCCTGAACATCGGCCTCTCCGACAAGTCGGTCCAGGGCCTCGCCAAGCAGGCCGGCGACGACCGCTTCGCCTGGGACTCCTACCGCCGCCTCATCCAGATGTTCGGCAAGACCGTCCTCGGCGTCGACGGCGACCTCTTCGAGGAGGCCCTCGACGCGGCAAAGGACGCCAAGAAGGTCACCGTCGACACGGAACTGGAGGCGGCCGACCTCAAGAAGCTGGTCACCAAGTTCAAGAAGATCGTCAAGGCGGAGGCCGACCGGGACTTCCCGCAGGACCCGCGCGAGCAGATGGACCTCGCGATCCGCGCGGTCTTCGACTCCTGGAACACCGACCGCGCCAAGCTCTACCGCCGCCAGGAGCGCATCCCCGGCGACCTCGGCACCGCCGTCAACGTCTGCTCGATGGTCTTCGGCAACCTCGGCCCCGACTCCGGCACGGGCGTCGCCTTCACCCGCGACCCCGCCTCGGGCCACCAGGGTGTCTACGGCGACTACCTCCAGAACGCCCAGGGCGAGGACGTCGTTGCGGGCATCCGCAACACGGTCCCCCTGGCCGAGCTGGAGAACATCGACAAGAAGTCGTACGACCAGCTGATGCAGATCATGGAGACCCTGGAGAACCACTACAAGGACCTCTGCGACATCGAGTTCACCATCGAGCGCGGTCAGCTGTGGATGCTCCAGACGCGCGTCGGCAAGCGGACCGCGGGCGCCGCCTTCCGTATCGCGACCCAGCTGGTCGACCAGGGCCTGATCGACGAGACGGAGGCCCTGCAGCGGGTCACCGGCGCCCAGCTGGCCCAGCTGATGTTCCCCCGCTTCGACGAGCAGGCGAAGGCCCGGCAGGTCGGCCGGGGCATCGCGGCGTCGCCGGGCGCGGCGGTCGGCAAGGCGGTCTTCGACTCGTACACCGCGGTCAAGTGGTCCCGCTCCGGCGAGAAGGTCATCCTGGTCCGCCGCGAGACCAACCCCGACGACCTCGACGGCATGATCGCGGCGGAGGGCATCCTGACCTCCCGGGGCGGCAAGACCTCCCACGCGGCCGTGGTCGCCCGAGGCATGGGCAAGACCTGCGTGTGCGGCGCGGAGGAGCTGGAGGTCGACACCAAGCGCCGGCGGATGACGGTCCCCGGCGGCCAGGTGGTCGAGGAGGGCGACGTCATCTCCATCGACGGTTCCTCGGGCAAGGTCTACCTGGGCGAGGTCCCGGTCGTGCCCTCCCCGGTCGTCGAGTACTTCGAAGGCCGGATGCACGCGGGCGCCCAGGACGCCGGCGAACTCGTCGAGGCGGTCCACCGCATCATGGCCTTCGCGGACCGCAAGCGCCGGCTGCGCGTCCGTGCCAACGCCGACAACGCGGAGGACGCCCTGCGGGCCCGCCGCTTCGGCGCCCAGGGCATCGGCCTGTGCCGCACCGAGCACATGTTCCTCGGCGACCGCCGTGAGCTGGTGGAACGCCTGATCCTGGCGGACACGGAGGCAGAGCGCGAGGAGGCCCTCGGGGCCCTGCTCCCCCTCCAGAAGAAGGACTTCGTCGAACTCCTCTCCGCCATGGACGGCCTCCCGGTCACGGTCCGCCTTCTCGACCCGCCGCTGCACGAGTTCCTCCCGGACATCACGGAACTCTCGGTCCGGGTGGCCCTCGCCGAATCCCGCCAGGAGCCCCACGAGAACGAACTCCGCCTCCTCCAGGCGGTCCACCGCCTGCACGAGCAGAACCCCATGCTGGGTCTGCGGGGCGTACGCCTGGGCCTGGTGATCCCCGGCCTGTTCACCATGCAGGTCCGGGCGATCGCCGAGGCCGCGGCCGAACGCAAGAACGCCAAGGGCGACCCGCGCGCGGAGATCATGATCCCGCTGGTGGGCACGGTCCAGGAGCTGGAGATCGTCCGCGAGGAGGCCGACCAGGTCATCGCGGAGGTGGAGGCGGCGACGGGCACCAGCCTCAAGCTGTCGATCGGCACGATGATCGAACTCCCGCGCGCCGCCCTGACTGCGGGCCAGATCGCGGAGGCCGCGGAGTTCTTCTCCTTCGGCACCAACGACCTGACGCAGACCGTCTGGGGCTTCAGCCGGGACGACGTGGAGGCGAGCTTCTTCACGGCCTACCTGGAGAAGGGCATCTTCGGCGTATCCCCCTTCGAGACGATCGACAGGGACGGCGTCGGCTCCCTGGTGGCAGCGGCGGCACAGGCCGGCCGCGCCACCCGCCCGGACCTGAAACTGGGCGTCTGCGGCGAGCACGGCGGCGACCCGGAGTCCGTCCACTTCTTCCACGAGGTGGGCCTGGACTATGTCTCCTGCTCCCCGTTCCGTATCCCGGTGGCCCGCCTCGAGGCGGGCCGGGCGGCGACCCGGTCGGCGGGCAGCGACCACCGCTGAGGCCGTCACAGGCCTCCCGTGAACCCCGGGTCCGCCGTCCGTCCCCGACCCTCAAGACCGATGGACGGCGGCCCCGGCACGCAAGAGAGGGGCGGCATCCTGTGCGGGGGTGCCGCCCCTTGGTGCATCACCTGTGGAAACTCGCTGACCAGGCTGAATGGCGTTTACTGGCGTTGGTTGCCGTTGAACCCGCGTGAAGCCGTCGTGCCCTCGTCGTGCCCTCAGGGCACGGCTGGGGCCTGCGTGCTGCTGGCCACCGGCGCGGCACGGCGCCGGGCGCGGACCGCGGCAGCCGGAGCCCCAGTGAGGACCAGCAATTGACACCGCGACCGCTCGCGCCCCCGCACCGGCCGTGGTTCGCGCCCGGCCTCGCGGGGTCCGACCGGATTCGACCGGCCGAGCCGGGCCGTGGCGGCGTGCTCCAGGTGTCTCGTCAACTGCGAGCACTCACACCCTCTTCGCGAGTGCGCGAGCTGTTCCGGCAGGTCCCAGTTTTCCAACGTATGGATGGGGCAGGCGAGTTGGCCACCATCTGGATTCCGCTTTGCCTGGCGCCCCCGCTTGTTTCCAGGCTGACGTCTCAGAGCAGGCCGAGGTCGCCGAGTTCCTTGTAGAGGTCGGAGCGTGGCTGCGAGGCATCGCCGGTCACCGCTCGCGGGGTTCCCTCGCCGGTGCCGGTCCGCGGGCGCCGGTCCCGGAAGAGCCAGGCGCCCACCAGGCCCCCGAGCAGCCCGCCGAGGTGTCCGAGCCAGCTCACTCCCGGCGTGCCGGGCACGGCCACGGTGAGGAGGTAGGCGAAGGAGGCGCCCATGACGATGCCGATCAGCGTGTCGATCAGGTGCCGGTCGAAGAGCCCCCGCACGACGACGTAACCGAAGTACCCGAAGATCAGACCGCTGGCGCCGACCGTCGCCACATCGCCTTTCTCGAAGAACCACACCACGACGCCGCTGCTCAGCGCGATCAGCAGGGTCAGCCCGAGGAACCGCAGCACCCCCCGGTAGGCGGCGAGGAAACCGAAGACGAACAGTGGGCCGGAGTTGCTCTCGATGTGTGCCCAGCTCCAGTGCAGCAGCGGCGCGACCAGCATGTCGGGCAGCGTGCCGACGTCGCCGGAGACCACGGCGTAGTCCCGGGAAAGGGCGTAGTGGTCGGCGTAGTTGGCGAGCTGCACCAGCCAGACGACGGCGAGCAGCGCGAACATCACGAAGAACGCCTTCCGCGCCTCCGCGATCATCTCCTCGGGACTGACCGGCACCCCGCCGACCCGCTCCTTCTTCGGCGCACCCACGGCAGGCTCCCCCTCGAACGACTTCCACGTCCCCACCACGCCGCACTCTACGACAGCCCACCGCGCGACCGGCCCGGCACCGGTCGCCGCAGCTGCACCTCGAAGTTCGCTCAATTGTTCCCGCAGCGTACCTATTGATCTTCTAGAGTCCGCGAGCGACGGTCCGACCGGCCATTTCCAGCCACACGCATCCACGGGGGAACAAGTGCGCCTACTTGCGGGTCCAGTAGTTTTCGCCGGCGCCGTGGTCTCGGGGGCCCTGCTTGCGTTGACCGGCTGCACCAGTACGACGTCAACCGGCGATCGGGCAACGGCGAGTGAGACGCCGACCGAAACGGTTTCGTCCACGGCACCCTCCGCCGTCCCTTCCGCCACCGCGGACCCGCGCATTCCGCCCCAGCTCCCCGACGCGCAGAAAACGTTCATCACAACGGGGGGAAAGACCGGTCCGCACTCCTTCCCGGTGATCCCTGAGATTCGGCGGGGAAGCCTGGAGGTGGCGGTGATCTGCTCGGGTTCCGGGACAGTCCACGTCAAGGTCGGCTCTGTCCTGGGCTTCACCGTCGTGTGCGCCGACGGCGACCCTGGCGTGTACAACGAGATGGCTCTCCCGCACGGCCGCAAGAACGTTGCTGTGTCGGTCACTTCCCGGACAACCGGATCCTGGGGACTTTCGCTGGGATGGACCAAGACCGTGGACCCTCCCCATTAGCGGGGTACAGCTCGGCTCACACGCCCGGTTCCGCCCACAGGTCCGCCGGTACGACGCCGATGGAGCGGCCGTGGGTGTCCAGGAGGCGGCCGAGGAGTTTGTCCTGGCGGAGGGTGATGACGCGGTCGGCGATGTCCAGGGTCGGGTGGGCCGTGGCCAGTTGGGTCTCCAGGCGGGGGATGTCGGCGAGTGAGTGGAGGGTGGCCTGGAGGATGAGGTTCTGGGGGCCGCTGATCGCGCCGCAGTTGCGGGTTTCGGGGAGGCGTATGAGGGCTTGGCCGACGTGGGGGAGGTCGGCGGGCGGGACCTTGGCCCAGAAGGTCACGGTGACGGGCCAGCCGCCGAGGGGACGGGCGAAGTCGCAGCGGAAGCGGAGGAGTCCGTGGCGGGTGAGGTGTTCGATGCGGCGTTTGGCGGTGGAGAGGCTGACGCCGAGGTGCCGCGCCAGGGTCTGGTAGGAGACGCGGCCGTCGTGGGCGAGGTGGGTGACCAGGGCGCGGTCGATGGGAGTGGCCTCGGCAGTGGTGGTGGCGGAGGTGCGGGGTGGTGGCGGGGGTGCCAGTTGGGCACGTTGGGCGGGGGCGAGGGCCGCGATGCGCCAGTGGCCGCCCTCGGTGAACATGTGTGTGACGATCCGGGATCGTACGGCTGTGACACCGGGCAGGTGGGGGAGCCGGTCGAGGGCGTAGCGGGACAGGGCCGGCAGGTCGCGGGTGGCGACCGTGGTGAGGAGGTCGTGGCCGGTGGCCGTGCGTTCGATGGTGACCATGTGGGGGTGGGCGCAGAGGGCTTCGGCGACGTGGGCGGTGGTTCCCGGCGCGCAGTCGATCACGACGTACGCCACACAGATCTGTTCGAGGAGGCGTGGGCCGGGGGAGAAGCCCACCCAGGCGGTGCCCTGCTCGGAGAGGCGGTGGAAGCGGCGGGCCACGGTGACCGGGTCGACGTCCAGGGCGCGCCCGAGTTCGGTCCAGGAGGCGCGCGGGTGCAGTTGCAAGGCGTTGATCAGCGCCAGCTCGTCCTCGCTCAGGAGAGACGGGACAGCATCCTGCGTCAGGTCCCCCATTGCGCCAGAATCCTGCGTTTGAGGGCTTTGCCGCGTCACCCTCTCATTGTGGACCCGAGCGCCCGCACCCGGCGGGCGGGGGCGTGAAGGAGGTCTGGATCATGGCTTTCGCCGACTACCAGAACGAGATCTACCTCGACGGGCTGCGCGGGGTGATGCCGCGGTTCCCGATGACGTACGACGATCTGGAACCGTTGGCCCTGGCCGCGATGCCCGCCTCTCTGCGGTCGTATGTCGCGGGCGGCGCGGGCGACGAGCGGACCCAGCGGGCCAACGTCAGCGCGTTCGAGGGGTGGGGGCTGGTGCCGCGGATGATGGTGGGGGCCCGCGAGCGGGATCTGTCCGTCGAGCTGTTCGGGATGCGGCTGGCCGCGCCGCTGTTCATGGCACCGGTCGGGGTGATCGGGCTGTGCGCGCAGGACGGACACGGCGATCTCGCCGTCGCGCGTGCCGCCGCCCGTACCGGCGTACCGATGGTCGCCTCCACGCTGACGGTCGATCCGCTGGAGCAGGTCGCCGCCGAGTTCGGCGACACCCCCGGTTTCTTCCAGCTCTACACCCCCACCGACCTGGAGCTGGCCGAGAGCCTGGTGCATCGGGCCGAGAAGGCCGGGTTCAAGGGGATCGTGGTCACCCTGGACACCTGGATCACCGGTTGGCGGCCACGGGACCTGAGCACCAGCAACTTCCCGCAGCTGCGCGGTAGCTGCCTGGCCAACTACACCAGCGACCCCGTCTTCCGCTCCCTGCTCGGCGGGCGGAGTCCCGAGGACGACCCGCAGGGCACGGTCGCCCTGTGGGCGGGCATCTTCGGCAACCCGCTCACCTGGGACGACCTGCCCTGGCTGCGGTCGATCACCGATCTGCCGCTGATCCTCAAGGGCATCTGCCACCCCGAGGACGTCCGCCGGGCCAAGGACGGCGGCGTGGACGGTATCTACTGCTCCAACCACGGCGGCCGCCAGGCCAACGGCGGTCTGCCCGCCCTCGACGCGCTGCCCGGCGTGGTCGAGGCCGCCGACGGCCTGCCCGTCCTGTTCGACTCCGGGGTACGGACGGGAGCCGACGTCATCAAGGCCGTGTCCCTGGGCGCGACCGCCGTAGGCGTCGGCCGTCCTTGTGCATACGGTCTCGCGTACGGAGGTGAAGCCGGCCTCGTCCATGTGCTGCGGGCCCTGCTGGCCGAGGCCGACCTGATCATGGCCGTCGACGGATACCCGACGCTCGCCGATCTCACACCCGAGGCCCTGCGCCGCGTCGCCTGACTGCTGACCTTGGCTTGGGGGATCCGGTTCGCACACACCCCGTCGGCGTACGCCGCCCCCTTCGTGTGCGGACACTCGCGGGGAAGGGAATTGTGTTGGGACGCCGGCTCGCGTTGCGGAAGGGTGCCGTGCCATGGAGTTCTTCTGTTACCACCGTGACCGGGCCGGTTCGCCGGCGTTGCGCCAGGAGCTGGTGGAGGAGCACTGGTCCTACATGGACCGGTACGAGGCGGAGCTGATCGCCCGCGGACCGGCCTTCGGGGCCGACGGTGAGACGCCCACCGGCAGTGTGCACATCGTCGAACTGCCCGACCCGGCCGCTGCCCGCGCGTTCGCCTTCGACGAGCCCAACTACCAGGCCGGCGTGTACCGGGACGTGCTGCTTCGCCGGTGGCGGAACCTGCTGGGCCGCACCATGTGGGAGTTCCCCGGCGGCCGGGCCGGCGGCAACCGGTACCTGGTGCTCGGTCTGGGGCCGGTGCGGGCCGACGCCGGCGGCGACCCCGGCCTGCCGACCGGCACCGGCACCGGCCCCGGCCTGCCATCCGGCATCGACCGCGACGAGCTGATCGCCTTCGGCCCGCTGCTGTCCGACGACGCCACCAGCTGGCTGGGCACGGCGGCACTGGTCCGGGCCCCGGACCCGGACCGGGCACGGACCGTGCTGGCCCGGCACCGGTACGCGGAGACAGAGGTGCACGACTGGGAGTTCGGCGGACGACGGTGACGAGCGAGCCGAGCCGAGCCGAGCCGGGGCGAACCGAACCGAGACGCCGCCCTGTCCCTAAACGGCCAGCAACTCCGCCAGTTCGTCGACGAATTGTGTGAGGCGGTCCAGTCGGGCACCGCCGCGCGCGATACCGGAGCCGTGCCGGCGGCCCCAGAACGCCGCCTGCACGGCGTGGAACTGTGCCCAGCGCCGGACGCGTTCGCGGTCGAGTTCCGCCGCCTCGGCGAAGATGTCGAGGAGGCGGTGGACCGTCTTCGGCAGATCGTTCGCCCGCATGAGGGACAGGCCGCGGGAGTTGAGCAGCGTGCCGCCGTCGTACGCCGGGTCTCCCACCCAGCCCTTCGGGTCGACCGCCAGCCACGGTTCCCGGTCCGCCCGCAGGATGTTTCTCGCGTGCAGGTCGCCGTGGACGAGGGTGTCCGGCTGGTCGTGGCCCAGTTCGCGCGCCGTGGCGACGGCCGCGTCCACCACGCGGGGCGGGAGCGCGTGCGTCAGCTCCGCCGCGTCCCTGCGCAGCTCCGTCTCCCAGGTGCCGGCGTGGTCCCTCAGCCGGGGCAGCCCCGCCGGCGCCGGGACGGCCAGGCGGCGGTTCAGGCGGCCGGCGACGGTCACCACCGTCTCGTCGTCGGACTGGAGCGCCGCCAGCGTCGACATGTGGGCCCGCTCCAGGAGCAGGGCGAAACGGGCGTCGTCCCGCCGGTGCAGGAGGACCGCTCCCCGGCCCTCCCACGCCTCGAACGCGTCCGGCTCGTGGACGTTGCCCGGGTGCGGGAAGGACACCTTCAGGACGAGCCGCCCGCCGGTGGGCCGCTGCCGTACCGGGACGACCACTGCCACGCCCCCGTGCGTCACCTCGCCGTCGGGTACGCAGTCCCAACGCTCCAGCAGTTCCTCGACGAGCGCGGGGAGCCCGGCGATCCAGGACGCCCCGCGGTCACCCTCGCGGTCGATGGTGCCGCGCGCCAGCGCCTGCGGAATGCCGATCATTCCGGCACCCTACCCGCGCGTCGCCGAGCGGTTCGTACGGCGTGCGGCCGCGTCCGGTGTCCTGCCGTGCCCCGCCCCCGTAGGCTGGCCGCGACACAGACCCCCACCTGTGGAGGGCGCCCTCATGCGCAGCAGCGGCTGGAGCGGTGACGTCCCGGATCTCACCGGCCGCGTCGCCGTCGTCACCGGGGCCAACAGCGGGCTCGGGTACGTCACCGCGCGCGAGCTGGCCCGGAAGGGTGCCCGGGTCGTGCTCGCCTGCCGGAGCGAGGCGCGGGGACACGAGGCCGGGGACCGGATGGCCGCAGAAGTGCCCGACGCGCACATCGAGTTCGGACGGCTCGACCTCGCGGACCTGGCCTCGGTAAGGGACTTCGCCGACTCGTTCCCGTACGGCCGGCTCGATCTCCTCGTCAACAACGCCGGGGTGATGGCGCCGCCCTACGGGACCACCGCGGACGGGTTCGAGACGCAGTTCGGGGTCAATCATCTCGGGCACTTCGCCCTCACCGGGCTGCTCATGCCCGTTCTGCTGGGCACGCCCGCCGCCCGTGTCGTCACCGTCTCCAGCATGATGCACGTCCTCGCCAACATCGACATCGACGACCTCAACAGCGCCCGCCGTTACCGGCGCTGGGTCGCCTACGGCCGGTCCAAGACCGCCAACCTGCTCTTCGTCCACGAGCTGGCCCGGCGCGTCGACGCCCACGGCGGCGACCTCGTCGCGGCCGCCGCCCATCCCGGGTACGCGTCCACCAACCTGCAGACCGCCGGGCCCCGTGCCGAAGGACGGCGCGGGGCCGAGCGGGTGGCGGCGGCCGCGAACGTCGTCTTCGCGCAGTCCGCCGAGGCCGGGGCGCTGCCCACGCTGTACGCGGCCACCGCTCGCGGCGTACGGCCCGACTCCTTCACCGGGCCCGCGATCGCGATGTGGCGGGGCGCCCCGGCCCCCTCCTGGCGGGCACCCTGGACCCTCGACGACACCATGGCGCAACGCCTCTGGGACGCGTCGCAGCGGCTCACCGGGGTCTCTTACGAGGACGTCCTGAAGGAGCTGTAGGGGGCTCTGAGGAGGAGCGCCGACGTCTCCTTCAGGTGCTGCTCACGGCGGCCCGTACCGCGTAGACCGTCACCCGCACCCTCTCGTCGTCCAGGCACTGGCCGGTCACCAGGTCGAAGCGCTGCTTCAGCAGGGGCGAGGCGACGAACGGGCGGCCCCGGTGGGTGCCGGTCAGGCCGCGGGAGAGGACCGCCGCGCCGCCGAAGGGGTCGCGGTTGTCGATCGCGTACAGACGGTCCACGCGGTCGCGGAAGACGGCGACCTGCCGGCCGTCCGGCAGCAGCGCGGCCACCCCCCGGCCGGGGCTCAGCCGGCTCAGGTCGCAGACCGTGAACCAGCTGTCGCCCAACCGGAGTTGGACCTTCAGATCGGTGGTCTCGGGTGCCAGGGTCATCGCTGGGCGCTTCCTTCCAGAACGTCTTCGGCGGGGCGCATGCCGATCGACAGCAGCGGCAGGTCGGGCTTCATCTGGTCGCGTTCCGGCACGAAGCCGACGACCGGGTCGGGGGTGTCGGGGGCGTTGACGAAGGACACGAACCGGGAGAGCTTGTCGGGGTCGTTGACGGTCGACGCCCACTCGTCGGCGTAGTTGGCCACGTGCGCCGCCATCAGGGACTCCAGCTCCTCACAGATGCCGAGGGAGTCCTCGACGACCACGTCACGGACGTGGTCCAGGCCGCCCGGGATCCGCTCCAGCCAGGTCGACGTGCGCTCCAGGCGGTCCGCCGTACGGATGTAGAACATCAGGAAGCGGTCGATCAGGCGGACCAGTTCGGCGTCGGTCAGGTCCTGGGCGAGCAGATCCGCGTGGCGCGGAGTGGCGCCGCCGTTGCCGCCGACGTAGAGGTTCCAGCCGTTGGAGGTGGCGATGACGCCGAAGTCCTTCGACTGGGCCTCCGCACACTCGCGGGCACACCCGGAGACCGCCGACTTGAGCTTGTGGGGCGAACGCAGGCCCCGGTAGCGCAGCTCCAGGTCGATCGCCATCCGGACCGAGTCCTGGACGCCGTAACGGCACCAGGTCTGGCCGACGCAGGACTTCACCGTGCGCAGCGCCTTGCCGTACGCGTGCCCCGACTCAAAGCCCGCGTCCACCAACCGTGTCCAGATCAGCGGGAGTTGCTCCACCCGCGCGCCGAACATGTCGATCCGCTGACCGCCGGTGATCTTCGTGTAGAGACCGAAGTCACGGGCGATCTCACCGATCACGATCAGGCCCTCGGGGGTGATCTCACCGCCGGGGATACGCGGAACAACCGAATACGAGCCGTTCTTCTGGAGGTTGGCCAGGAAGTGGTCGTTGCTGTCCTGGAGTGCCGCCTGTTCGCCGTCCAGGACATAGCCGCTCGCGCCGATCGTCGGAGCGAGGGAGGCGATCACCGACGCCACCGCCGGCTTGCAGACCTCGCAGCCGTCGCCGCCCCGGGCGCCCTCCCGGCCGTAACGGTCGAGCAGCTCCCGGTAGGTGTTGATGCGCAGGGCGAGGACGATCTCGTACAGCTCCTCGCGGGTCTGCGCGAAGCAGCCGCACAGGCCCTTGTCGACCTCGACGCCGGACGCCTCCAGCTCGGCCGTGACCAGCTGGCCGAGGACCTTGACGCAACTGCCGCACCCGGTACCGGCCTTGGTGCACTTCTTCACCTCCGGCACGGTGGTGCAGGAGTGCTCGGTCACCGCGTCGCGGATCGTGCCCTTGCTGACGTTGTGGCAGGAACAGATGACCGCGTCGTCGGGGAGCGCGGACGGGCCGAGCTGAGCGCCGCCGCTCGCGCCGGCCGGCAGGACCAGGGACTCCGGGGAGAGGGGCGGGACCGAGCCGGTGAGGGCGCGCAGCGTGCCGTACGCGTCCGCGTCGCCGACCAGGATGCCGCCGAGCAGCGTGCCGTCCCGGCCGATGACCAGCTTCTTGTACAGGCCCGAGCGGGAGTCGGAGTAGACGACGTCCAGGCAGTCCTCGGTCGTGCCGTGCGCGTCGCCGAAGGACGCCACGTCCACGCCGAGCAGCTTGAGCTTGGTGGACAAGTCCGCGCCGGTGAAAGCGGATTCGTCGCTGGCGATGGTGGCCGCGGCCGTCGCCGCCTGCTCGTACCCCGGCGCCACCAGGCCGTACACCCGGCCGTCCGCCGCCAGCGCGCACTCGCCGATCGCGAAGACCCGGGGGTCGTCCACCGTACGGCACTGCTCGTCGACGGCGATGCCTCCGCGTTCCCCCACGGACAGACCGCAGTCCCGGGCGAGTTGGTCCCTCGGCCGTACCCCGGCGCTGAACACCACCATGTCGGTGGCGAGTTCGGACCCGTCGGACAGTTTCATACCGACGACGGCGCCCGCCTCGTCCGTCACGATCTCCTGGGTGCCCACGCCCGTGTGCACGCTCAGGCCCATCTCCTCGATGGTGCGCAGCAGGGCCGCCCCACCACCCGTGTCCACCTGCACCGGCATCAGCCGGGGTGCGAACTCCACGATGTGGGCGGTGAGTCCGAGCCCCTTGAGCGCGCCCGCCGCCTCAAGTCCGAGCAGACCGCCGCCGACCACGGCACCCACGGTCGCCCTCGACTTCGCGTACTCCTCGATCGCCAGCAGGTCCTCGATCGTGCGGTAGACGAAACAGCCCTCGGCGTCCTTGTTGGGGACCGGCGGCACGAACGGGTACGAGCCGGTGGCCAGCACGAGCGTGTCGTAACCGAAGACCCTGCCGGACCTGGCCGTCACCTTCCGCGCCGCGCGGTCGACCGTCTCCGCCGGGTCGCCGACGTACAGCTCGATGCCGTGGGCGTCGATGAACTCCATGTCCGTCACGGAGAGTTCCTCGGCGGACCTGCCCGCGAAGTACGAGGTGAGGGCGACCCGGTCGTACGCGGGACGCGGCTCCTCGCACAGCACGACCACGCGGTGCGTGGCGGTCAGGCCGCGCTCGGCCAGCGCTTCCAGGAAGCGCTGCCCGACCATCCCGTGGCCGACGAGCACGATCGTGGGGGTGGCCCCCGGGGCGGTGGTCATCAGGAGCCTCCATCGTCGGTGAACGTGCCCCGGGTGGCTCCGCCGACTGGTACGACGTCGGGGCCGGGGCGTGCCTCGACGCGGGCGCCGATCACCACCACACGCGTATTCGAGGTCATGCCCAGGAGCGTGCGCGGCGGACGTTACCCGGCCGCATCCCCCCTGTTTCCCGCACGGAACGCTGCCCTCTTCGGGGGCGGGGGTGGGGTGTGAGGGGTCTGGGGGCGAGACGGGCGGGGCTGTGAGGTGGGGAAACCCGGCGAGCGGGCGGCCCGCGCCGTCGGCCGGCGGGTGCCTGCCGGTCGCGCGGGGAGAGCGGTTGTGTACGGCGCTGGGCGGCCGTACGTCAGCGGCTGGTCCGCGACGGGGGCGCGGGCCGGCGCGGTTGTGCAGGCCGCCGCCGGTCAGCGGCTTCCGGTCAGGTGGGCGAAGACGACGACGTTCCCCTGGTAGCCGGTGGCCCGGGAATAGCCGCCGCCGCAGGTGATGACTCTGAGTTCGGGGCGTTGCGCGGCTCCGTAGACCTTCTCGTCGGGGAAGTTCCGGGCCTGGTACACCTCCACCGCGTCGACCGTGAAGACGGCGACGGCCTTGTCCTGCCGGTCCACCTCGATGGTCGCGCCGCGCTTGAGGGCGCCGAGGTCGTAGAAGACGGCGGGCCCCTCGGTGTTGTCCACATGGCCGGCGACGATCGCGGTGCCCGTCTCTCCGGGTGCGGTGCCCGACTCGTACCAGCCGGCGAGGTTCTTGTTGCCGGCGGGCGGGACGTCGAGGCTGCCGGAGGGGGTGAGGGCGAGGCCCATGAGGGGGGCGTTCACATGGATGGCGGGGATGCGGATGCGGGTGGGCGGGGATGGCGGCAGCGCCGGCGCTTCGAGGCGTTCCTCGCCGGGGTCGGGGCGGCCCTCGGCGGCGGACGGCTGGGGTGGCGCGGTGTGCGGGCCGGAGCCGGGGCCGAGGAGCCAGACGCCTGAGCCGAGGGCAAGGACGGTTACGGCGGCTATCGCGGTGTCCCCGATCTTGCGCATGCGAACCCCTTTTTCGGAGGTTAGAGCTTCTAACGCGGGGGTGAGGGGTTAGCGGGAGCGCCCCGGTGTAGCGGGGGCGCCGCCTCTAACAAAAGTGAGAGGCTTCCCGAAGGTGACAGCCTCTAACGAACCTGACCCCCTACCCCCTCCGGGCCGCGAGGGGCGTCGGACCCGGAGGGGGTGGGATGTGCGGTACCGGCGGACGGACAGCGGAGGGTGTCCGTCAGATCCCGTCGCCTCTCGCCCGGCGATGCAGGAGCCAGGTACCGCCCGCGGCGGCAACGGCCAGAGCCGTCACACCCGCCGCGGTCTGCACGGGGTCGGTGCCCAGGGCACCACCGACCCCCGTCTTCACACTGCCGTGGGGCTGCACCTGCCCACCGGCCGGTGTCAGTGCCACCGTCAGGTCACCGGTCACCTGCCGGTTCCCCTCGGCGCACTTCGCGACGATCTCGTACGTCCCCGGCTGCGCGCTGGGCGGCACCTGGAACTGGCCGATCGCCTCGCCCTCATGGGCACTGGGCGCGAGCGTGAACGTCCCGGCGCCCACCGAACTGGCGTCGCCGAGCGCGGACGACTTCTCCCCGCAGGCAGCCGTGTTCACCGAGACCTGGGCGCCCGGCGCCGTGGTCGACGGGTAGACGTCCAGGCTGCCGGTACTGCCGCCGTACGCCGGCGCGGCGGCGAGCCCGGCCGCGGCCACGGCGAGCGCGGCCCCGGTCAGCGGACGGACAGTGCGTCGCATGGTGCTCCCTCGTCGGACTCGTCCCACTCCCTTGCTCTACCGAGGAAAGAGCCAACGGGCCGGGCCCGCTCCCCGAGATTTCGTCGGGTGTGGGATGAACGGGTGTCATGGAGGGGGCTCGGGGTGCCGGTTGCGGGGGAGTTCCGGCAGGTCAAGGGGGTCGCGAAGGGTCCGGTATGAAAAACACACGAATGGTGGGTCCGAGATGGGTGAACGGGTGAGGGGGCCGTCGGGCCGCCCTCGCTCAGAGCCGAGGAGCCCTCGGGCCGGGCAGCGCCTGCCCCTCAGGGGATGCGTCCAGCTGCCAGGCTGCCGGCAATCCTCGTGTGTCATGGGCTGTCGGTGGCGATGTCAGGGGAGCAACCCACACACCCGCGGGCCGCGCCGGGGCAACGGCAGCCCGGCTACGTCCTCGCCGTCGCCTGCGATCACCAGAGCACCGCGCGTGCAGGCGGCGCAGGCGGAATTCGCGCCGACGCACCGGTCAAGAGGTTCCCGAAAGGGACCTGGCCGACATCGCCGGCGAGGCCCCGGCCACCGTCGCCTGCTCGATCGCCCTATCCGCCCTGCCGGGGAACTCGCCTTCTGCCGCTGCCATTCGGCGGTCCCGGGGTCGCAGTCACGGCTTCCGATCCGAAGCTCCTGAGCAATTACGTTCACCGAGGCCGGAGCTACAGCCTGCCTTCCTGGAGGGCTGTCCGGAAGGATGCCCAGGTGGTTGGGGCGAGGTGGAGGGAGGGGCCGGCGGGGCGTTTGGAGTCTCGTATGGCGACGGTTGTCGGGACGTTGGTGGCTATCTCGACGCATTCGGCCGCGTCGTCGCTGTAGCTGGACTTGCGGTAATCGAGTTCGGCCACGGTTACAACTCCTTGCGCAGCTTGCGGAGGAAGGACACCGACTCCCGCTCGTCCAGCGAGCATTCGGTGATCTTCTCGAACAGTTCGTCGTAGGCAGCTGCGCCCTGCCCGCCCTCGACCCAGCGCTGGGCGAAGGGGGCCTCTACGTAGACGACGTCCATAGCTCCTGGCGCGGCGAACGAGATGACGTTGAACGAGCCGTTGAGGCCCGAGTGTGTACCGTCGGTGAAAGGGAAGACCCGCAGGTCGACATTGGGTAGGTCGGCCGCCTTCACCAGTTCGTCGAGCTGGCCTTCGGCCGTCGCGGAGCCGCCGGGGAAGTTGCGGAGAACCGCCTCGTAGATCGTCACGCGCAGTGACAGTGGCGGGTCGTCGTAAAGGCGCCGCTGTCGGGCGAGACGAGCCTCGATGAACTTGTCGTCCGGCTCGGGGCTCTTGGTCACTGTGGCCGCAGGGCTCCGCCTCAGTGCCCGTACGTACTCCGGTCGGGCGCACCGCCTCGTCACCGACTGGGGGCACCCGGAGCTGGCCTCCGACACCGCCCTGCTCGTCTCCGAGCTGGGCGGCAACGCCGTACTGCACGGTTGTCTGCGTGACCGGCTCTTCCGAGTCGAACTCACCCTCACCGAAGGTGCCTTACGCGTGGTCGTCTCAGACCCGAAAGGGGAGTTGCTGCCGAGCCCGCGCGATCCGTCGCAGGACGAGATGTTCGGTCGCGGGCTGCTCATCTTGTGCGAGATCGCCGACCGATGGGGCGTCGAAGAGCTCACCGTCGGGAAGTCCGTGTGGTGCGAGCTCGATCTCGCGCGGCCGGCAGTTCTCGCCGATCACGGTGGCGGCAGCGCACCCCCGACCCGGAGGAGGACGACCATGGCCGAACCGTTGAAGACCTTCGTCAACGGCGTCGAGGTCGAGGTTCCCAACAGCATCCCCGACATCCGCGCGGCCCTCCCCGAGAAGCGCCGCGAAGAGTTCGACCGGGCCATCGGCGAAGCCGGTGTGCAGGACATCCACGCGGTCATGCGGCACTGGATGCTCGAAGCCGCTCCCGACCCGGAGGCGGAGACGTTGCTTCAGCGCCTGGCGGCGGACGAGTCCGAGAGGCGGGGCGTCGCTTGACCTACCGCATCGCTTACGCCCCGCCCGCCGACGACACCCTGGCCAAGACGCGCGATGCCCATGCGTTCAGGGAAGCGATGGCGGCGACCGTCGGACGAGATCCGGACGGGCACGGATCGACCGGCGTCAGGGGCGAGCGCGACCGCCGCGAGGCAACGGTCCTCGGTGCCATCGTGCTCTACTACGTCTCCGGATCCATCCTGACCGTGACCGTGGTCAGGCTCGTTCCGTCGCTTTGAACGGCTCCTGGCCCTGATGGCACAGCTGCAGCTC
Organism: Streptomyces sp. NPDC096040; assembly: GCF_040303265.1. Lineage (NCBI taxonomy): Bacteria > Bacillati > Actinomycetota > Actinomycetes > Kitasatosporales > Streptomycetaceae > Streptomyces > Streptomyces sp. NPDC096040. The sequence goes on along the minus strand of NZ_JBEOTA010000001.1, from coordinate 294,587 downwards.
AGCCCCCCTCCGGCACCATCCGGATCGCCGCGATGTCGAACTGCAGCCGCACCGTCTCGCTCACCATCGCGCCGCCCTCCGCCAGCCGGCTGTTGTACGACAGGCCCCAGTCCATGCGGTTGATGGTGGTCGTGCCGTCGAAGCCCACCCGCTGGTAGCCGAAGGGGTCCGTGACGTTGCCTATGTAGGTGAGTTCAAGGTCGACCGGGCGGGTCGCGTTCTTGATGGTCAGGTCGCCGGTCATGACGTAGACGTCGGGGGACTTGAGGCGGACCGCCGTGCTGGCGAAGCGCATGCGTGGGTACGTCGCCGCGTCCAGGAAGTCGCGGCCCACCAGGTGGGCGTCACGCTGCTCCACTCCCGTGTCGACGCTGCCCGTGGACAGGATGAGCTCCGCCTGGGAGCGGGACGGGTCGCGGCCGTCGAAGTAGAGGCGGCTCTTGTACTCGGTGAAGGCCCCGCGGACCGTCGTCACCATCGCGTGCCGGACCGAGAAACCGATTCTGCTGTGGGCCGGGTCGATGGTCCATTCGCCGGTGAGGGCGGCGAGGGCGGGGTCCAGCAGGACGGGGGCGGAGGTGGGGGAGGAGGCAGCCGGGGTGACCGTGGGGCGCGGCGGAGCCGTGGGGGCGGCTGCGCGGCGGGACGTGAGGGGACGGCTGAACAAGTTCATGATTTATCTAGTTAGTGCACAACAAGAATTGCCGCAAGTACCTGGCCGGTCAACGGAGTTCGATTATTCAGCGAGTCGTCACCGAAACTGCACAACCTCCCCATGGAGTCCCCCCAGAAGTGGTTCGGGCATTCCTGGATTCCACGTGCTCCTTAATTCCGTATGTTCCTTGAATCGCGCTGTTCCCTTTTGTCTGGGCCGTATGTGACGGCCGCCCCCGTTCGTTCGCCGGGGCGGCCGTCGTCACCCGCCGGATCGACGGGTCAGTTCACGTTCACCGCGCTCCACGCCGCGGCCACCGCGTTGTACTCGGTGCTGCCCGCCCCGTACAGGTCCTTCGCCGCGTTCAGGGTCGCCGTCCGCGCGCCCGCGTAGTTCGTCGAGGACGTCATGTAGACCGTGAGGGCGCGGTACCAGATGGCCCCCAGCTTGTCCCTCCCGATCCCGGTCACTGTCGAGCCGTCGTACGTCGGCGAGTTGTAGCTCACGCCGTTGATGGTCTTCGCGCCGCTGCCCTCCGCGAGGAGATACGCGAAATGGTTCGCGACTCCGGAGGAGTAGTGGACGTCCAGATTTCCGACCGACGAGCTCCAGTAGTCCGCCGAACTGCCGTCCTTCGACGGCTGGTCCATGAAGCGCAGCGCCGCCCTGCCGAAGCCGGAACGGACGATCTTCTCGCCGATCAGGTAGTCGCCCGGGTCGGAGGAGTTGTTCGCGTACCACTCCACCAGTGTGCCGAGGATGTCGGAGGTCGCCTCGTTCAGGCCGCCGGACTCGCCCGAGTACGTCAGTGCCGCGGTCTTGGCGGTGACGCCGTGGGTCATCTCGTGGCCGGCCACGTCCAGCGCCACCAGCGGGCCGAGGGTGGTCCCGTCACCGTCGCCGTACGTCATGCAGAAGCAACTGTCGTCCCAGAAGGCGTTGTTGTAGTTGCTGCCGTAGTGGACACGGTTGTACGAGCCCTTGCCGTCGCCCGCGATGCCGTTGCGGCCGTGGACGTTCTTGTAGTAGTCCCAGGTCTCGTTGGTGCCGTACTGGGCGTCGACGGCCGCCGAGGAACGGTCCGAAGCCGCCCCTGCGCCCCAGTGGTTGTCCGTGTCCGTGAACACCGTCGACGGCGCGCGGCTGATGCAGATGCCGAAGACGCAAAGGTCCGTCTTGTTGGCCGCGTCGCCCGTGTACGTGTTGCCGCGTGTCGGGTCCGTGAGGTTGTACGTCGATCCGGAGAGCGTCGTCTCCAGCGGAACCGTGCCGCTGTACAGCGAGCTGCCGTCGCCCGTCGCCGTCTCGATGCTGTCCCAGGCGTCGATCTGGGCGCCGGTGCGGGCGTCCGTCAGCACCGTGCGGGCGACCGGGTTGCCGAGCGAGTCCTTGCCGACCGCGTTGGTGCGCCAGGCCAGCTTCGGGGTGCCGTGCAGGGCGTCGACGACCAGCTCCGGCCTGGCCTGCACCTGCTTCAGCGCATCGCCGAGGTTCGCCGCCCGCAGCGCGTTCACCGCGAGGTCGGCGGCCTTCGGGGCGGATATGTCCGGGACGATCGAGGCGAGGGATATCGCGCTCCGGGTAGCCCGGTCGGCGCTGCGGTAGGTGCCGTCCTGCTTGAGATGGACGACGAAGTCGCCGCCCAGTACCGGGAGTCGGCGGTAGGTGCGGTCGTAACGGACGTGCTGGGTGCCGTTCTTGTCGACGATCACGTCCCGGACCTCGGTGTTCTCGGTGGCGGTGAGTCCGAGGGTGCCGGCGTACCGGACGAGCGCCTGCGCCGCGTTCTCGATCGCGGTGGCCCGGGTCGGTCCGGCGTCGGCGTGGGCGGCGGGGGAGAGGGCGGCGGCCAGCAGGGTCGCGGTGGTGGCGGCGACGCCGGCCGTGGCGAGACGGGAAACTCGGGCGTTCCGTGTCCGGCTCATCGATCTCCTTGAGAAGCGCCTCTGAGGCGTGGGGTGGCGCTGATGACGACAGCGATTTAAGAGGCCATGACAAGTCCATGTCCATAGCGCCTCCATGGAGATGTGTGTGGGGGTGGAGGGGGTGGAGAATCCTTCCTGTGACCGCCCGGAACCCCCACCACCTCCCGTTCTTCGTCTACGGCACGCTCCGCCCCGGCGAGATCAACCACGACCTGTTCCTGCGGGGGCGGACCGCGTCCGAGGAACCCGGGCGCCTCCTGGACGCGGTGCTCTACGACGGGCCCGGCTACCCCTACGCCGTCGAGGAGCCCGGCGGGGAACTGAGCGGCGAACTGGTCACCGCCCGCCCGGAGGCGTACGACCGACTCCTCGTGGAACTGGACGAGTTGGAGGAGTGCGTGCCGGGGGACCCGCGCAGTCTGTATGTGCGCGTGCGGCGGGACGTCGTACGACGGCGGGACGGGGCCGGCGTCCGGGCCTGGGTGTACCTCGCGGGGGACGTGGTGGCCGACGAACTGCGTGCGGAAGGCCGTCGTATCGAGGGCGGTGACTGGCGGGCCCGCGGGCTGCCCGGCTGACCGGCGCGGCGCAGGGCGTGCCGGCAGGGGTGCCGGCGACCTCGCTGGGCGCGGCAGAGCGCCTTCTTCGACTGCTGCGGTTCGACCGAGACGATCACCGTCCACACCATGGGCCGCCACGATCCGGCCGCCGGGCGACCGGCCGTCGGCCGCCCCGTCCCCAACACCACGGTGTACGTCCTCGACGCCGACCGCCGGCCGCTGCCCGTCGGCGAGACCGGCGAGGTGTGGCGGGCGGCGACTGCGTCCCGGCGGGGCGCCTCGGCGACGCGCGGCCGAACGCCGGGCGTTACGCACCCGACCCTTTCCTCGGCGAGAGCCGCGCCATGGTCCGTACCGGCGCGCTCGGCCGCTGGACCCCCGACGGCGGTCTCGAACACCTCGGCGGCGCGGACGACGAACGGGTCGAGACCCGCGCGTTCCGTCCGCGCACCGGCGGCGGCCGACCACGCCACCCGGCTACGGCCTCGGCCTCGGTCACAGTCGCGACCGCGACCGCCGCCACGTACGCCGATACCACCCCACGCTCCTGACGGCCTCGCCGACCTGACCGGCCTAACCGGTCTGACGGGCCTGGCGAGCTGCCGCGGCCAGCGCCTCCGACACCCCCGGTTCCTTCTTTCCGAGGAACTGGGGGTTGGGCTCGAAGACCACGTCAAGGGCCGCCTTTCCCGCCGCCAGGACCTCCCGCGTCCCGCCGTAGTACCAGGTCGCGTCGTGCTTGGCGTCGACGCCCACCCCGTACGACTTCACCCCCGCCGCCTCGCACAGCGCCACCGCGCGCCGGATGTGGAAGCCCTGGCTGATCAGTACGGCCCGGTCAACGCCGAAGATCTTCTTCGCGCGGACGCAGGAGTCCCAGGTGTCGAAGCCGGCGTAGTCGCTGACGATGCGCTTGTCCGGTACCCCGTGCCCGGTCAGGTAGGTGCGCATGGCGTCCGGCTCGTCGTAGTCCTTCCTGCTGTTGTCCCCGGTCACGAGGACGACCTTGACGCGACCCTCCCGGTACAGCTTCGCCGCGGCGTCCAGGCGGTGGGCGAGGTACGGCGACGGTTCGCCGTCCCACAGGCCCGCGCCGAAGACGACCGCGACGTCGGTGCGCGGTACGTCCGCCATCGTGTGCAGCCGGTCGGCCGTGGACACGTACAGCCAGGTGGCCGGCAGCAGCGCCAGCACGCAGCAGGCCATCACGCCCTGCACCAGGCGCCGTCTGCCGGTGCGGGTACGCGGCAGACGCGGTCGGCGGATCTTCATACGGTTGTTCCCCCTGATCTCCCCCTGCCGGCTTCGACCTTGGAGGACGCAGACCAGGGCGTTCCGGTTCGCTCACAGCGGCCGGGTTCGTGCCGTGAAGCGTACGAAAACTCTCGTGACGGTCAGGCAACGGGGGTGCAATCCCGCCCGGCGAGGATCCCGGTATGACCGTGTCCGACCTTCCTCCGCGCCTCGTCCCGCCCACCCTGGTCCTGGTGGCCCACGGCAGCCGCGACCCGCGTGCGCTCGGCACCGTGCGGGCGCTCATGGACCGGGTGCGCGAGCGGCGCCCCGCCCTGCGCGTGCACCTCGGTCACATCGAGCTGAACGAGCCGCTGCTCCCGGACACTCTCGCGGCCCTCGGCGACACCCCGGCCGTCCTGGTCCCGCTGCTGCTGAGCCGGGGCTACCACGTCAAGCGGGACATCCCGGAGATGGCAGCGGCAGCCCAGGCACCGACGCGCGTCGCCGGCCCGCTGGGCCCGCACCCCCTCCTGGCCGACACCCTGCACGCCCGTCTGCTGGAGGCCGGCTGGCGCCACCGCCCGGCGAGCGCGGTCGTCCTGGCGGCGGCCGGCTCCCGCGACCCCGAGTCCAGGCTCGACACCCAGCGGACGGCTCGCCTCCTGTCGTCCCGCCTGGGCGTTCCGGTCCTCCCCGGCTACGCCTCCGCGGCCACACCGACGGTCGCGGACGCGGTGAACGCCCTCCGGGCACGGGGCTGCGACCACATAGCCGTAGCGTCCTGTTTCACGGCCCCCGGCCGCTTCGCCACGGAGTGCTCCCGTCAGGCTCCGTGGCTGGCTTCGGCCCCATTGGGAGCGCACGAGGCAATGACGAAGTTGATCCTGCACCGCTACGAGCAGGCGCTGGAAACGCCGGTGACGGCGGTGGCCTAGAAGGGCGCGCAAGCGCCCGTTGGGGCGCGGGGCTGTATCCGACATGCGGCTCCGCCGCGTGGGCGCGACCAGCCCCCACACATCCGTACTCGCGCACCGGCCCAACCCACCCCATGACTGGGCGACACGAACCCCCCGTTTGTCACTATCGCCCCGTAGTGTCGAACCATGGCAGTCCCCGCACCCGCCCCCTCCTCGGCCTACGATCCGGCGTCAGCCGACCGCTGGGCCCCCGAACCCGACAAACGCCCCGGCCGCACCGCCTTCCAGCGCGACCGTGCCCGTGTCCTGCACAGCGGGGCGCTCCGCAGGCTCGCCGGCAAGACCCAGGTCGTCACCCCCGGCAACCCCAGCCAGATGTGGGACGCCAGCCCCCGCACCCGCCTCACCCACTCCCTGGAATGCGCCCAGGTCGGCCGGGAGCTGGGCGCGGCCCTCGGCTGTGACCCCGACCTCGTCGAGGCCGCCTGTCTCTCCCACGACCTCGGCCACCCGCCCTTCGGCCACAACGGCGAACAGGCGCTGAACGCGTTCGCGGACGACTGCGGCGGTTTCGAGGGCAACGCCCAGTCCCTGCGGCTCCTCACCCGTATCGAACCCAAACGGTTCACCCCCGAGGGCTCCGTCGGCCTCAACCTCACCCGCGCCGCCCTGGACGCGGCCACCAAGTACCCGTGGCCGCGCGGCGCGCACCCCACCGACCCGGCGTCCCCGAAGTTCGGGGTGTACGAGGACGACCGTCCGGTGTTCGACTGGGTCCGCAAGGAGGCCCCCGGCACCCGTACCTGCTTCGAGGCGCAGGTCATGGACTGGTCCGACGACGTCGCCTACTCCGTGCACGACGTCGAGGACGGACTGCACGCCGGTCACATCGACCCCAACTGCCTGCAAGCCGAGCCGGAACGGCAGGAGGTCTACGCGGTCGCCGTCGGCAGATACGTGCCGGCCGGCACCGACCCCGCCGAACTCGCCGCCGCCCTCGACCGGCTCCAGGACGAGGAGTGGTGGCCGCACGGCTACGACGGCACCGCGGTCGCCCAAGCCCGTCTCAAGGACGCCACCAGCCAGCTCATCGGCCGCTTCTGCCTGGCCGCGGAGGCTGCCACGCGCGAGACGTACGGCACCGGACGGCTCACCCGCTACGGCGCCGAACTCGTCGTACCGCGCGAGGCCCGGATGGAGTGCGCGGTGCTGAAGGCGATCGCTCACCGTTATGTCATGCAGCGTGCCGAGCAGGAGCGGATCCGTGCCGAGCAGCGGGTCGTCGTCGCCGAGCTCGCCGAGGCGCTGACCCGCCGTGCCCCGGACGGTCTCGACCCGCAGTTCAAGGCGCTGTTCGACACGGCGGGCGACGACCACGCCCGCAAACGCGTGATCGTCGATCAGATCGCCTCGCTCACCGACGCCTCCGCACGGTCGTTGCATGCGAGGCTGACGGGGCATATGTGAACACTTTGTGACCCTCCGTGGCCTGATCGGGTCATGATCGGGCCACCGGGGGGCACTCCCTCTTCCCGCATCACGCTGCGTGCGGGAGGCTCACAGTGCTGGCGCATGTGGGCGGCATATGTGGCGGCACCCTTACGAGGAGGCATCAAGTGGTCGACGCGGACCAGACCTTCGTCATCGTCGGTGGCGGGCTCGCCGGCGCCAAGGCGGCCGAGACGCTCCGAGCGGAGGGTTTCAGCGGCCGGGTGATACTGATCTGCGACGAACGCGACCACCCGTACGAGCGGCCGCCGCTCTCCAAGGGCTATCTGCTCGGCAAGGAGGAGCGCGACAGCGTCTTCGTGCACGAGCCCGCCTGGTACGCGCGCAACGACATCGAACTGCACCTCGGCCAGACCGTGGACCGGATCGACCGCGCCGCCCGGACCGTCCGCTTCGGCGACGACGGCACGATCGTCCGCTACGACAAGCTGCTGCTCGTCACCGGCGCCGAGCCCCGCCGCCTCGACATCCCCGGCACCGACCTCGCCGGAGTCCACCATCTGCGCCGCCTCGCGCACGCCGAGCGCCTCAAGGGCGTCCTCGCCACCCTCGGCCGGGACAACGGGCACATCGTCATCGCGGGCGCCGGCTGGATCGGCCTGGAGGTCGCGGCGGCGGCGCGGACGTACGGCGCCGAGGTCACCGTCATCGAACCCGAGCCGACCCCGCTGCACGGCGTCCTCGGACCGGAACTCGGCAATGTCTTCGCCCAGCTGCACCGGGAGCACGGCGTCCGGTTCCGCTTCGGGGTACGGCTCACCGAGATCGTCGGCCAGGACGGCATGGTCCTCGCCGCCCGCACGGACGACGGCGAGGAGCACCCGGCGCACGACGTCCTCGCGGCGATCGGCGCGGCGCCGCGCGTCGGCCTCGCCGAGGCGGCGGGGCTGGAGATCGCCGACCGGGCGCAGGGCGGCGGCATCGTCGTGGACGAACGGCTGCGGACGTCCGACCCCGACATCTACGCGGCCGGTGACGTCGCCTCCTTCCCGCACGCCCTGTTCGGCACGCGGCTCCGGGTGGAGCACTGGGCCAACGCTCTGAACGGCGGCCCGGCGGCGGCCCGCTCGATGCTGGGCCGGGACGTGACCTACGACCGGGTGCCCTACTTCTTCTCCGACCAGTACGACCTCGGGATGGAGTACAGCGGGTGGGCACCGCCCGGGTCGTACGACGAGGTCGTCATCCGGGGGGACGCGGGGAAGCGGGAGTTCATCGCGTTCTGGGTGAAGGAGGGGAGGGTGCTGGCCGGGATGAACGTCAACGTGTGGGATGTCACAGAGCCGATCCAGAAACTGATCGCTTCGCGGGCGGCCGTGGACACGGACGCCCTGGCGGACCCGAAGGCGGCACTCGACAGTCTGCTGTCCTGACCTCGCCGGGCGCGGGGACTGTCACATCACCCCCGTAGGATTCATCCGTGGCAGGACGGATCAATGACGAGGACGTGAAGGCGGTACGGGACGCGGTCCCGATCGACGCCGTCGTGTCCGAGTACCTCCAGCTGCGCAACGCGGGCGGCGGGAACCTCAAGGGACTCTGCCCGTTCCACGACGAGAAGTCGCCGTCCTTCCAGGTCAGCCCGAGCAAGGGACTCTTCCACTGCTTCGGCTGCCAGGAGGGCGGCGACACCATCACCTTCGTGATGAAGGTGGACCACCTCTCCTTCTCGGAGGCGGTCGAGCGGCTGGCCGGGCTGGCCGGTATCACCCTGCGTTACGAGGAGGGCGGATACAACCCCTCCCACCAGCGCGGCGAGCGGATCCGGCTGGTCGAGGCGCACAAGATCGCCGCCGTCTGGTACGCGGAACAGCTCGCCACCAGCCCCGAGGCCGAGACCGGCCGGGTCTTCCTCGCCGAGCGCGGCTTCGACCAGGCCGCCGCCGTCCACTTCGGCGTCGGCTACAGCCCCCAGGGCTGGGACCACCTCACCCGCTATCTGCGCGGTCAGGGCTTCACCGACAAGGAACTGCTGCTCTCCGGGCTGTCGCAGGAGGGGCGGCGCGGCCCCATCGACCGCTTCCGCGGCCGCCTCATGTGGCCCATCCGGGACATCGGCGGCGAGGTCGTCGGCTTCGGCGCCCGCAAGCTGTACGAGGCGGACAACGGGCCCAAGTACCTCAACACGCCCGACACCGCGATCTACCGGAAGTCCCAGGTCCTGTACGGCATCGACCTCGCCAAGCAGAGCATCGCCAAGGTCAGCCGCGCGGTCGTGGTCGAGGGCTACACGGACGTCATGGCCTGCCATCTGGCCGGGGTGACGACCGCGATCGCCACCTGCGGTACGGCCTTCGGCGGCGAGCACATCAAGATCCTCCGCCGGCTGCTGATGGACAACGGCAGCGCCCGGGTGATCTTCACCTTCGACGGGGACGCGGCCGGTCAGAAGGCCGCCCTGCGCGCCTTCGAGGACGACCAGAAGTTCGCCGCCGAGACGTACATCGCCATCGCCCCGGACGGCATGGACCCCTGCGAGCTGCGCCTGGCCAAGGGTGACGAGGCGGTCGTCGACCTGACCGAACCGCGCACCCCGCTCTTCGAGTTCGCGCTCCGCCAGATCGTGGCCCGCTACGACCTGGACACCCCGGCGGGCCGCGCGGCCGCCCTGGACGAGGCCGCGCCGATCGTCGCCCGGATCAAGAACAGCGGCGCCCAGCACGAGGTCGCCGTCGAGCTGGCCGGCATGCTCGGCATCCTCGACACCCAGTTCGTGGTGAAGAGGGTGGCCCAGCTGGCCCGTTGGGCACGGGACAAGGGCGGCAGGGGATCCGCTCCGGCCCGTGGCCCGCAGCAGCCGTCGTACGACACCGGCGCCTCGCGCCCGGCCGTCTCAGGACCCGCCCTCAATCTGCGCAACGCCGTCTACGCCACCGAGCGCGAGCTGCTGAAACTCGCTCTCCAGCGGCCCGAGTTGGTCTCCCCGGCCTTCGACGCGTACGGCATCGACGAGTTCACCGCCCCGCCCTACGCCGCCGTGCGCCAGACCATCATGGAGGCGGGCGGCTGCGAGTGGGGCGTCCAGGATCCGCAGGAGTACCTGGTCAGGGTGCGTGAGGCGGCGCCCGACGACGCGGTCCGCGCGATGGTCACCGAGCTCGCCGTCGAGGCGATCATGCGCCGCACCGTCGACGAGAACTACGCGGGCGAGCAACTCGTGACCGTCCGCCGCCGGGCCGTGGACCGCCGGATCCACGAGATCCAGATCACCCTCACCCGCCTCGGCAGCAATGGCGACCCGGCCCAACTCGCCGCCGTGCAGAACGAGTTGTGGGTGCTCCAGCAGTACGGTCAGGCGCTGCGCGAGCGCGGCGTCGCCGCCCTGTGAGCTTCGAGCGGCCGACAGGATAACCACGCGGTCACGGACCGGACGCAAAAAGTCACCGCACGCCCCTCGTGGCGGCGATGTGTCTTACCCCACACTGGGGTGCGGTGCCTGAGTCCTCGGAGCGCGGCCGGCCCGTCCCGGACGGGTCCCACACCCCCGCCGTTCCACTCATCGCGTACGGGACGGACAGCGGCGAGGCCGTCGTCTCCGCTCCCGAAGTACCGCTGCCGTACCCCCTGGCAGCGATCATCCTGGAGGTCGCCCCCGTGCAGACCCAGACCCTGACCCAGACCGACAGCACGCTCACGGACGAGCCGGAAGCCGACGCCGACGTCCATGCCGGCGTACCGCCGCAGAGCCGGGTCGCGCTCCACCCCGAGACGGAGGCGGAGCAGCCGGCGGAGTCCGAGGGCCCGGCCGTGGAGGAACTCGCGGCCGACGCCCCGGAGACCGAGCCGGAGCCGGAGCCCGAGCCGGCCACCGTCGCCCGTGCCGACACCGGCAGTCCCTCCTCCGACCTGTTCCGGCAGTACCTGCGCGAGATCGGCCGTATCCCGCTGCTCACCGCCGCCGAGGAGGTCGAACTCGCCCGTCGCGTCGAGGCCGGTCTGTTCGCCGAGGAGAAGCTGGGCAGCGCCCCGGACCTCGACAGCGAGCTGGCCCTCGACCTCGACCGGCTGGTCGTCATGGGCCGCATGGCCAAGCGCCGCCTCATCGAGGCCAACCTGCGGCTCGTCGTGTCGGTGGCCAAGCGGTACGTCGGCCGCGGCCTGACCATGCTCGACCTGGTCCAGGAGGGAAACCTGGGCCTGATCCGCGCCGTCGAGAAGTTCGACTACGCCCGCGGCTACAAGTTCTCGACGTACGCGACCTGGTGGATCCGCCAGGCCATGTCCCGCGCCCTGGCCGACCAGGCCCGCACCATCCGCGTCCCGGTGCATGTCGTGGAGCTCATCAACCGGGTGGTGCGCGTCCAGCGCCGGATGCTCCAGGAGCGGGGCTACGAGCCGACGCCCGAGGAGGTCGCCGCCCACCTCGACCTCGCGCCGGAGCGGGTCGGCGAGGTGCTCCGCCTCGCCCAGGAACCGGTCTCCCTCCACGCCCCGGTCGGTGAGGAGGACGACGTGGCCCTCGGCGACCTCATCGAGGACGGCGACGCGGCCAGCCCCGTGGAGTCGGCCGCGTTCCTGCTCCTGCGGGAGCACCTGGAGGCGGTGCTGTCGACGCTGGGGGAGCGGGAGCGGAAGGTCGTACAACTGCGGTACGGGCTCGCCGACGGGCGTCCGCGCACGCTGGAGGAGATAGGCCGGATCTTCGGCGTCACGCGGGAACGGATCCGCCAGATCGAGTCCAAGACCCTGAACAAACTGCGGGACCACGCCTTCGCCGACCAACTGCGGGGCTACCTGGACTGAAAGGGGGCCGCCCGCCGGCGGCCCCCTCCCGTCAGTCCACCTCGGCCACCGCCTGCGCGAACTGCGCCTTGTACAGCCGCGCGTACGCCCCGTCCGCCGCCAGCAGCTCGGTGTGCGCGCCCTGCTCGACGATCGAGCCGTTCTCCATCACCAGGATGGTGTCGGCGTCACGGATCGTCGACAGCCGGTGGGCGATGACGAACGACGTGCGCCCGTGGGCCAGCTTGGCCATCGCCTTCTGGATCAGGACCTCGGTGCGGGTGTCGACCGAGGACGTCGCCTCGTCGAGGACCAGGATCGTCGGGTCGGACAGGAACGCCCGCGCGATGGTGATGAGCTGCTTCTCACCCGCGCTGACACCCGTGCCCTCGTCGTCGATCACCGTGTCGTAACCCTCGGGGAGGGTACGGACGAACCGGTCGGCGTGGGCCGCCCGCGCCGCCTCCTCGATCTCGCCCCGGGTGACCTCGCGCGAGGCGCCGTACGCGATGTTCTCCGCGATGGTGCCGCCGAACAGCCAGGTGTCCTGGAGCACCATGCCGATCCCTGCCCGCAGTTCGTCACGGGACATCCGGGTGATGTCGACGCCGTCGAGGGTGATCCGGCCGCCTGAGACGTCGTAGAACCGCATCAGCAGGTTCACCAGGGTGGTCTTGCCGGCGCCGGTCGGGCCGACGATCGCCACCGTGTGGCCCGGTTCCACCGTCAGCGAGAGGTCCTCGATGAGCGGCTTCTCCGGGTCGTACCGGAACGAGACGTGCTCCAGCGCCACCCGACCGCGCAGCTCCGCCGGACGCTCGCCCGGCACCGGGTCGGCCTCCTGCTCCTCCGCGTCGAGGAGTTCGAAGATCCGCTCGGCCGACGCGACACCCGACTGCACCAGGTTGGCCATCGAGGCGACCTGGGTCAGCGGCATCGAGAACTGCCGGGAGTACTGGATGAACGCCTGCACGTCACCGATCGACAGCGCACCCGAGGCCACCCGCAGCCCGCCGACGACCGCCACCAGCACATAGTTCAGGTTCGACACGAACATCATCAGCGGCTGCATCACACCGCTGTTGAACTGCGCCCGGAACCCGGCCTCGTACAGCGCGTCGTTCTGCTCGGCGAACTGCTGCGCCGACTCGTCCTGCCGGCCGAAGACCTTCACCAGGGTGTGCCCGGTGTACATCTCCTCGACGTGGGCGTTCAGCTTGCCGGTGGTGCGCCACTGCTGCACGAAGTGCGGCTGCGAGCGCTTGCCGATCCGGGTGGCGACGACGAACGACAGCGGCACGGTCGCCAGGGCCACCAGCGCCAGCAGCCAGGACACCCAGAACATCACCGCGAGCACACCGATGATGGTGAGCAGCGAGTTGATGAGCTGGCCCATCGACTGCTGGAGCGTCTGGCCGATGTTGTCGATGTCGTTGGTCGCCCGGGAGAGCACCTCGCCGCGCTGCCGCTTGTCGAAGTACGACAGCGGGAGCCGGGACAGCTTCCCCTGGACGTCCTCGCGCAGCCGGTACATCGTGCGGTTGACGGACCGGTTGACCAGCCGGGTGGCCACCGCCATCAGCAGGCCGGCGGCGACGTAGGTGCAGAGCGCGAACAGCAGGACGTCGCCGACCTGGCCGAAGTCGATGCCCTTGCCCGGGGTGAAGTCGGTGCTCCTGAGCATGTCGGCGACGGTGTCCTGGCCCCGCTCGTGCATGGACTGGAGCACCTGGTCCTTGGTGGCCCCGGCCGGCATCTGCTTGCCGATGACACCGGCGAAGACCAGGTCGGTGGCGCGGCCGAGGATCTTGGGGCCGATCACGTTGAGGGTGACGCTCGCGACGACGCAGAACAGCAGCACATAGAGGGTGAACTGTTCGGGTTTGAACCGGGCGAGAAGCCGTTTGCCCGAGTTCTTGAAGTCCATCGAGCGCTGGTCGGGGCCGCCCCCGGCCATCATGCGTCCCATGGGCCCGGCCATCAGGCGGCCTCCGCTTCCGTCAGCTGGGAGAGCACGATCTCCCGGTAGGTCTCATTGCCGGCCATGAGTTCGTGATGCCGGCCGGTGCCGACGACCCGTCCCTCGTCGAGGACGACGATCCGGTCGGCCTCCCTGATGGTCGCCACCCGCTGGGCGACGATGACGACGGTCGCCTCGGCCGTCTCCTGGGCGAGCGCGGCGCGCAGGGCCGCGTCGGTCGCGTAGTCGAGGGCCGAGAAGGAGTCGTCGAAGAGGTAGATCTCCGGGCGCTGCACGAGCGTGCGGGCGATGGCGAGACGCTGGCGCTGGCCGCCCGAGACGTTGGTACCGCCCTGGGCGATGGGCGCGTTGAGCCCGCCCTCCAGCTTCTCCACGAAGCCCTTGGCCTGCGCCACCTCCAGCGCGTGCCACAACTCCTCGTCGGTGGCGTCCGGGTTGCCGTACCGCAGGTTGGTCGCGACCGTCCCCGCGAACAGGTACGGCTTCTGCGGCACCAGGCCCACCGTCTTGGCGAGCAGCTTCGGGTCGAGCCCGGAGACCTCCTCGCCGTCCACGAGGACCTGACCGTCCGTGGCGTCGAAGAGGCGTGGCACCAGGCCGAGCAGGGTGGACTTGCCGCTGCCGGTGGAGCCGATCACGGCGGTCACCTCGCCGGGCCGGGCCACCAGGTCGACGGCCTTGAGCACCGGCTCCTCGGCACCCGGATAGCGGAAGCCCGCGCCCCGGATCTCCAGATGCCCGTGCCGGCGCAGCTCGACGACCGGCGCGCTCGGCGGCACGACGCTGGACTCGGTGTCCAGGACCTCCTCGATGCGCTCGGCGCAGACCTCCGCGCGCGGCACCATCATGAACATGAAGGTGGCCATCATCACGGACATCACGATCTGCATCAGATAGGCGAGGAACGCGGTCAGATCGCCGATCGCCATGTCACCGCTGTCGATGCGGTGGGCGCCGAACCACACCACCGCGATCGACGAGACGTTCACCGTCGTCATGACGATGGGGAACATCAGCGCGAGCATGTTGCCGGTGGCCAGCTGCATCTCGGTCAGATCGCGGTTGGATCTGCCGAACCGGCCCTGCTCGTACTCGTCGCGGACGAACGCGCGGATCACCCGGTTGCCGGTGATCTGCTCGCGCAGCACCCGGTTCACGGTGTCCAGCCGCACCTGCATGGCCCGGAACAGCGGACGCAGCCGGCGCACGATCAGAGCCACGGAGACGGCCAGCACCGGGACGACGGCGACCAGCACCCCGGACAGCGGAACGTCCAGGCCGAGGGCGAGCACGATGCCCCCGACACACATGATGGGCGCCGACACCATCAGCGTGAACGTCATCAGGACCAGCATCTGGACCTGCTGTACGTCGTTGGTCGTACGGGTGATGAGGGAGGGCGCTCCGAAATGACCCACCTCACGTGAGGAGAAGGACTGCACCCGGTCGAAGACGGCGGCCCGCACATCCCGGCCGAGTGCCGACGCGGTCCTGGCGCCGTAGTAGACGGCACCGATGTTGCACACCACCTGGGCCAGGGAGATGCCGATCATCAGGGCGCCGAAGGACAGGATGTAATCCGTGTCACCCTTCACGACGCCGTTGTCGATGATGTGTGCGTTGAGCGTGGGCAGATAGAGAGTGGCGCAGGTCTGCAGCAGCTGCAGCAGCACCAGGATCGAGATGGGTTTCCTGTAGGGCCTGAGATAGGTCCGCAGAAGTCGTATGAGCACGCTACGTCTCTCGGAGTCGGCGGTGGGGGCGGGTTCGCTTGCCCGATCGGGCGGTGTCGCTTGCCCTAGGCCCCTATCGTCCGACACTCCGCCCGCGTTACCTCAACCGATTAACCCGACAGCGGAAGTCTTACGGCACCGGGGGTGCACGATTACGCCCTAAACGCCCCCGGATGGGTCTGTTCGCGCACCGACATGAACTGCTGCCGCACCGCCTGCCCGACGGCCAGTTCCTCCCCGGGCTCCAGCACCTGCGCCGCCGCACCCTGCCAGACGGGCGGGGTGCGCGGATCCACGGTCCCCTGCGAGACCCCGAGCGCCCAGGCCGCCTGCCGGGCCGCGCCGATCGCCGCGTAGTCCGCCGGCTGCGGTACGACGACCTGCGCGCCGAACAGCATCGGCGCCGCCGCCTGTACGGCCGGCAGCTCGGCGGCCTGCCCCAGCAGGAAGATCCGCCGTACCTCCACGCCCCGGCCGCGCAGCACGTCCAGCGCGTCGGCGAGCCCGCACAGCATGCCCTCGAAGGCGGCCCGCGCGAGATGCTCGGCCTTCATGGACTCCCGGCGCAGCCCGGCCAGCGTCCCGGCGGTGTGCGGCAGGTTCGGCGTCCGCTCACCCTCCAGATAGGGCAGCATGACCAGCCCGTGCGAGCCGGGCGTCGACTTCATCGCCAGGTCGGAGAGGCTCTCCAGATCCGAAAGCCCGAGCAGTTCGGCGGTCCCGCGCAGGGTCCGTACGGCGTTCAGGGTGGTCACGACCGGCAGATGCATCCCCGTGGCGTCGGCGAGCGAGGTGATCATCCCGGAGGTGTCGGCGAGCGCCTCCGGATGCACGGCCATCACGGACCCGGACGCGCCCAGGGACACCACGGCGTCGCCGAAGCCCAGCCCCAGCCCGAAGGCGGCGGCCATGGTCTCGCCGGTCCCCGCGGAGATCAGCAGCCCCTCCGGGGTCGTACCGGCCGCGTCGGACGGTCCGATCACCTCGGGGAGCATGACCTGGTGGCCCAGGGCGAGTTCGACGAGGTCGGGCCGGTAGCCGCCGGTGGCGGCCGACCAGTAGCCGGTCCCGGAGGCGCCCCCACGATCGGTGGTCCTTCTGGCCGGCCGCCCGAGCAACTGCCACACCAGCCAGTCATGGGCCTGCAGCAGTACGGCGGTCCGCCGGGCGTTCTCCGGCTCGGCCTTCGCCAGCCAGCGCAGCTTGGTCACGGGCTGCGCGGCCTGCGGCACGGACCCCACCGCCTGCGCCCAGGCCTCTCGCCCGCCGAGCGCGTCGATCAGATCGGCCGCCGCGACCTGGGCGCGCCTGTCGCCGCCGACGATCGCCGGACGCACGGTGTTGCCCTGGGCGTCCAGCGGGATCAGCGCGTTCTGCTGCGCGGAGACGCCGATGGCCTGCACGCCCTCCAGGAGCCCGCCGCCGGCGGCCTCACCGAGCGAGAGCAGCCAGGCCTGCGGGTCGACGTCGCTGGGGCGCGCCGCGCCGTCCGGCGTGTCGACCGGGTGCGGTGCGTACCCCTGGCGGAGCACCGCACCCGTGTCCGTGTCGCAGACCACGATGCGAGTGAAATCCGGTGAGCTGTCCAACCCGGCGACTATCCCCATGCCCGAAATTCTGCCGCACGCGCCGCTGTGGTTTGGCCGAGGGCGCGGTTGGGGTTCGCGTGGTCTTGTGGCGCGGGGGCGTCGGGGCTGGTCGCGTCATGCGGCGGAGGCCGCAATTCGCTACAGCCCCGCGCCCCCGGGGTTCGCGGGCGGCCACGTCGAAACGCGAGCGCTACGTGTCGCTGCTGCCCCTGCCCCAGTCGTCCGCCGCTGCGCCGTTGGTGTTGCGCTCGCGCAGGGAGCGGACCCGGGCGGTCACCGAGTCGGGCATGCGGTCGCCCACCTTCTCGCTGACCGTGTGGAAGGCCTTGCCCGCGTAGACACGGCCCTGCTGGGCGGCCGTCTCCGCGGTGTTGCGGACCGCCGGGTTCTGGGCGACCTGGCGGGCGGACTTCTTCAGCTGCTCGTATCGCTCGCGTCCGGCCCTGGTACCCAGCACGTAACCCAGAGCGAGCCCGGCGACGAACGTGAGCTTGTAGCGCATGGCGGCCACCCTTCCCTCGGCGGGAGTCTTGTCGGGGAGTACCGATTGGCGGAGCACCCCCCTGCTTGCGCTAATGTATGTGTCGCAGCGAGCGGGCGCCCCCTGGCGAATACCCAGGTAGGTACGTTCGATGCAACGAGGCATTCCTCCGTAGCTCAATTGGCAGAGCAGCCGGCTGTTAACCGGCAGGTTACTGGTTCGAGTCCAGTCGGGGGAGCTCGGTCCTCCGTAGCTCAATTGGCAGAGCAGCCGGCTGTTAACCGGCAGGTTACTGGTTCGAGTCCAGTCGGGGGAGCATGCTGAACGAGGACCCCTGACGGGGTCCTTTTTCATGTCCGTTCCGGGTCCGCGGGAACCGCTGGGCCTGCGCCGATGTCCTCATGGTCATGAACGTCCGCAGAAGCCGACCATCCGAAGCAGGAGATCGTATGAGCGGCTATGCTGCGGCAGACGGCGCGCACACTTGTACGCGACACGCCGCTATGGGGCGGTAGCTCAGCCGGTTAGAGCAGCGGACTCATAATCCGTCGGCCGTGGGTTCGAGTCCCACCCGCCCCACCTGTGCAGGCTTCTGACCTGCGGAAACGTTCATTTTGGGCCGTTGGATCGTCAACTTTGCTTGAACGGATTGGATCCGCTGCTCGTGGGTTTGGAGTCGGGCGGTGGTCGGGGGAGCTGTAACCCATCTGACCTGCGGTGGAGCAGGTGATCGAGGTTGTCGCTCGCGGTCCTGGCGGCTGCCCTGAGGGCCGATGCCAGGACCCAGGGGCCACGCAGGGGCCGGGACGGCGTGACTGTGTCCAGACCGAGGGCGTCTACGGGGCGATTCGTTGTCTCAATTGCTGGCTACGCGGCATGGACTGCTGTCCCCAGCGCGGCAGTCGAGTACCTCGTCGAAACTGTGCGCCGGCGGCTTTCGGCTGCCACCATCCAGGCCACAGCAGTGGCCAGCCGCCCCACAGCGTCGGCGACGGGCGCGGGCCATCGCTCTCGCCTTGAGTCCTGCGACTGTCACTGTTCGGCTGACTGCAAAGCCCCAGGCGGCCGGCTCGAATGCGGCCTGGAGGCATGGCCGCCAGTCGTGCCCTCGCGAACCGGTCCCGTCCTTGACCGTGCAGCGTCACCTTGCGTGGATCAGCGTCATCCGGTGGACCGTCAGCCGATCTGCTTGAGCAGCCCCAAGAACTCCCGCAAGTCGGACAGCAACCTGGGACCGAGCGGTTCGTTGTCGAAGTGCGCGATCTTGTTACGGATCATCCGGACCCGGTCCAGGTCGTGCACGAACTGGGTACGGTCCACCCCGACCCAGCCGAGAGCCTGCCAGTTGGCATCCGCTCGCGCACGTAGCGCCGGGCTGTCCGGGTCCTCCTTCAGGAGGGTGACGTACTGCCCGAACATCAGGTCCGCGATGTCGCCCGACTGCGTCTCCGGCCGTCTGCCGTTCTGGACCTGGCGGATGACGTCCGGGTCGAGCCGGCTGCCCAGGCACTTGCGCAGCCGGAACTCGATCTCACCGACGAGGAAGAACGGAAGAGCGGTGTCCTCGAACCGTGCGGTGATGTCGGCCGCGGTCACGATGCCGGTGAAACGGCCGCTGTTGCTCCGTACCAGGAGGTAGCCGTGTTCGGTCACCGCGGGCAGGTGGGTGAAGAGTTCCTGGTGCACTTCGGCGACGGGCAGGGAGTCCTTCACCAGGGCGTTGGCCAGGGTCGGAGTCATGCCCGTCTCGTATCGTGCCGCCACCGAGCTCCAGGTGACGACGCCACATAGGTCGGACATGCCGTCGATGACCGGGAGCTGGGAGTAGCCCTTGGTCCGCATGATGTGGGTGGCCTGGGTGAGCGAGGCGCTGGAGGGCACGGACGCGAGCCCGTCGCGGGCGGACGGGATGTCGCCGATCTTGAAGGAGTGCTGGGGGAGGGTACCCGGGAGCAGGTCCTCCTCGTCGGTGCCGTCGGCCGCTGCCGGGGTCTCGACCGTCTCCTCGGCGACGACGAGCAGAGCCGCCTTCAGACCGCAGAGGGTGAAGGACGGCACGGTGGCCAGGCCCGCGTCTTTCAGTGCCGCCGCGATCACGGGAACGGTCTGGTAGTCGCGACGCCGCACCCCGAACACGGCGAGCAGGTCGGGCAGCAGCACCGTGGTGCCCTTCAGCGCGAGCAGCCGGTCCGGGGACGGCGGCTGGGGTTGGCCATGGTCGTGGTCACCGGTCGCTTTCGTCGCGGGAGACGGTGCGCTTGCCCATGGACGTGTGCACCAGATCCAGCAGCTGGCGGGAACGGTCGGCGTAGAAGGCCTCGAAGTCGTCGTCGCGCAACGTCGACGGATCGACGAGGTGAGTGGCGATGACGTCGTCGAACCACTCCGGACGGATGCCCGACTCGGCTGCCAGTGACCTGATGTACGACGCGGGCGATCCGGCCATGGAGCGGCTGGCGCTGTAGGACAAAGGGGTCTTGTTGACGATCGAGTTGGCCCGGGGATCGCCCGGGCGCTGCCGGGTGAACCAGCCCTTGGTGAAGATCTGCCGGATGTCCACGTAGTGCTCCAGGAGTAGGCCCGGGTTCAGCGGCTCCTTGTGGTAATACCAGTCCACCGCGCCCTGGTTGACCAGCAGCGCGTAGACGCCCTTGTAGGCGGCGCTGTTGCGGGTGGTGAGGGTGTCCAGTCGGTCGGTCACGAAGACCGCCTCGGCGACGGTGTCGGGGACCGCTGCGGAGTTCGGCCCCTCTCCTGCCCAGACGATGAGTTGTTCGACGTCGCGGGTGAACCGGCTCTCCGTCGACCCGCCGTACATCTCGCCGAGCACACCGCACCAGTACCAGCGGGTGATCAGTTCGTGGTGCTCGGGCGAGTCGGTCTTGTCCCCGAGGATGCTTCGCACGGCTGCCAGCGGCACCAGCTGGGTGCGATACGGCAGGTCGGCGGACTTCACAATGCACTGCTGGAGCAGGAACTCGCCCACCCAGGCGAACGCCTCGGCCACGCGGGGCGCGAGCCGGATGAAATCGGTCAGCGGCAGGTCGAGGAGGTCCCGGCGCTTGCAGGAGACGGCGGCCCCCCGGCCGTCCTGCTTGCGCTCCCAGGTGAACACCAACGCGATCGCCTGCAGGAAATCGCTGCTGCTCAGCCCGTCCTCGATGCCGTTGTCCAGCCGCCCGAACACCGGGTAGGAGGTGGCCAGGTTCTTCTTGATGTCCTGCCACGCGTCAGGTAGCCGGTAGTAGTCCCCGTGGTCTTGTTCGTACTCGCGATCGCCGGCGTACGTGGCGGTCAGCAGTTCGAAGACGTTCAACGGGACGCCGCCGGTGTTCACGCGCTCGAACACGGAGCACACGGCGTCCTTGGTGGTGGACGCGGAGAGTTTGATCATCGGGATCTGGAACGCCTGTACGTTGTTCAGCACATGCTGCTCGAACTGCGACCAGAGGTCCCAGTTGGCGTCGTCCACCTGGACGAAGGCCCGCTGCCAGGCGTTCACCTGAGCCACGTCGAAGACCAGGTGCAACGGGAAGTGGGCGGCTCGACCCTCCAACTCGGTGCTGCTCAGATCGAGTTCCACCTTGCGGGCGAAATCCGACCGCAGCACCTTGTCTTCCGGAACGGACACGATCGCGGTGTCACGGTCGGCGGCGGCGCCGATCGCCTTGGCGATGTCGACGTAGTACCAGCGTCTGAGTTCCCTGTTCCGCGCGTCCACCGTTTTGACCGGACGGTTCAGGCGCAGGGCCTGGAAGAGGGAGGTGAGCCGTTGCTGGCCGTCGAGCAGGAGCAGATCTGGAGTGGCCGCCTGCGCGCCCTCGGCGCCGGTGAGGGTGCGCGCCCGGAACGGTGACTGACCGCCGGTTTCCAGCGTCATCACCACGCCGAGTGGATAGTCGAGGGTCACCGTCGCGATCAGTTCCCGGATCCTCTGGTCGTCCCATTTCCAGTCGCGCTGGAAGTCCGGAAGCTGCAGGGTTCCGGACGCGACGTCGTCAAGCACCTTCTGCAACTTGGGGCTGTCGAGAGCCACGGTGTATCTCCCCCACGTGGCATGTGATGTGTGTAACAGAGCATTGCATCGAGCGGGGCGCGGCCAAGTCAAGCCGGAGTGCCGGAAGTTCGGTGATATGAGCGGGGGCTGGGAAACAGGGTCGAGCGGGACGGGGGAGTCTGTCCGCCAGTGCGAAGGCTCCTCGGTGTTCGACCGTTGGGGACATGTCCTTGTGTGCGTCGGCACCGGGCTCGCGGCACTGCCCTCGGCGGAGGCTCTGGACGGAGATGACACATCGTGCCCGCCGCCCCCGGGCGAGCGGTTGAATACTGGTGTGGCACGGAAAGTCGTGGGATTCGGCGAGGACGACCTACGGGCACTGGCGGGGGCTCGGTCCTTCGAGCGAGGGCTGGGGTATCTGGACGCGGTGAGCGGTGTGGAGGTGGGGGACGGCTCGGTCGCCGCGGCCGTGCACGGGACGGATGCTTACGACGTGGAGCTCACCCTGGGCGGGGGTGCCAGCGTCTCCGGGTGGTGCGACTGCCCGTACGGGCAGGAGGGGAACTTCTGCAAGCACTGCGTGGCGGTGGGGCTGACCGTGCTGGGACAGGCGGAGTCGATCCCGCGACAGCGGGCCGCTGCCCGGGCACGGGCCTCAGGCCTGGGGACGTGGCTCACAGCCCTGTCCCGTGACGAACTGCTCACACTGGTACGGGAACAGATCGGCGAAGACCGAGAGCTGCGTCGGCGTCTGGAGCTGCAGGCCGCTGCTGCGCGCTCCGACACGGGCGCGGTCCGGGACCGGATCCTGGCGCTGATCGATCCGCGGCCCTTCGCCCGGTACGGGTACGTCGAGTACGCGGACGCTCCCGGGTACGCCCGGCAGGTCGCGGAGGCGGCGGACGCGCTGCGCGCCCTGGCTTCCGGAGGTCTGGGGGGCCAGGCGGTCGGCCTGGCCGAGGAGGCGATCCGGGCGCTGGGGGAGGCGTACGGGGAGATCGACGACTCCGACGGCGTGGTCGGGCAGGCGGTCGCCGCGGTGGCGAGGCCCATCTGGAGGCGTGCGATGTCGGGCGACCGGATCCGGAGCGGCTGGCCGAGTGGCTGGTCGGGCACGTGCTCGGCGACGGGAACGACGCGACGGACCTCGATCCGCTCGATTACGCCGACATCCTGGGGCCTACCGGACTGGCCCGTATGCGACAGTTGGCGGCCGAGGCACGGCGGCGCAGCCCGCGCGGCTGGGCGGAGCGGTATCTGATGGAGCGTCTGGTCAAGGCGGAGGGCGACGCGGACGCGCTGGTCGCCCTGTACGCGAAGGACTTGGTCCCGTCCGGTGCCACGCATCTGCGCATCGCCGAGGAGCTTGATGCGGCGGGCCGCGCGGACGAGGCGCTGGCGTGGGCCGAGCGCGGGCTGCGGGACACCGCCACCGAGGCCCATGTCGACGGCCGCCTGGTCGACTACGTATGCGACCGCTATACGCGGGCGGGTCGTGCGGCCGAGACGGTCGCGGTCCGCCGGGACCGGTTTCGGGCAGAGCGGTCCCTCGCCACTTACCAGCAGTTGCGTGCCGCGGCCTGGGCTGCGGACTGTTGGGGGGCCGAGCGGAAGACTGCACTCGCGGCCCTGCGGGATGACGTCGGCCGGGAGCATGGCGGTTCGTACGGCGTGCCCACACTGATCGACGCGCTGCTCGACGACGGTGACATGGACGCCGCCTGGCGGGAGGCGGCCGGCCGCGCTGACGACCGGCAGTGGCAGCGGCTCGCCGACCTCTCGCGCGAGGTGCGCCCGGCCGAGGCGCTCGCGGTGTACCTGCGGCTGGTCGAGCCGCTCAAGGAGCCGACCGGGGATGGCGTCTACGAGCGCATGGCGCAGTTGCTGCTGGGCGCCCGCGACTGTCACCGGGCGTTGGGCACCGAGGACGAGTTCACTGCGTATGTCGTCGCCCTGCGGGCGGAACTGAGGCGCCGGCGCAAGTTGATGACGATCCTCGACCGGCACGGGCTGTGAGTTGTCGGGAACCACGGAGGTGACGGGCGGGCGATGTGTCCGCCGGAGGGAGAGGCCTGGGCCGTCGGCACGGGTGGCGGGCCCGTCGAAGGCGAGGCGATCTGCCACGGAGACTTCGGCCCGTGGAACGTCGTGTGGCAGGGCCACCGGCCCGCGAGGATCAGCGACTGGGAATTCGCACGCCCGGCTCCGTGATTGCACGATGTGGCCTACACGCTCGAGTACGTTGCCCCCTTCCGCAGCGACGCCGAGTGCCTGAGGTGGCTGCGCTTCCCGGAACCGCCCGACCGCTGTGGGCGCCTGGAACTGTTCTGCACCGTCTATGGCCTCCCCACGGCGTCCGGCATGGTTGATGCCGTCATCGCCGGGCAGTGGGAGAACGTCGAACTCGTCCGCTGTTTGGCAGGGCAAGGCCACGAACCCCAGGCGACCTGGGTCGCTGAGGGCTTGCTCCAGCAACTCGACGGCAGGGTGGTCTGGAGCCAGCCGAACCGAAGCCTGTTCGAGAACTGCCCGTTCCGTCTTCCCGTCGCCACATAGAGCATCGTCATAGAACGTGGCTCTGGCCGTGTGAGGGTGTCGACGGCGATCGCACCCGCGCCGTCTCCTGATACAAGACCCGAGGGTCGGCCAACCTGACCGGGCCGGCCCGGTCCCACATCCGTCATTATGACGTCAGTGGTGTATGCTGCCAGTGTAATAAATTGTAGATGGGGGACGCGTGCATGACTTGGAAGATTGTCGTGGTCGAGCCAGCTCTTTCGTGGCTTCACGGCCTGCGCCGTACTGACCGCGACACTCTGATTCAGGTCAGTCAGGCTGTCGCTGCCCTTCAGGAAGAAGGTCCCGCGCTGGGTAGGCCTCTGGTGGACACGATCAAGGGCTCGGCGTTGTCGAACCTCAAGGAGCTTCGCCCCGGCTCGCCAGGGGCCACGGAAGTGCGCTTGTTGTTCGTGTTCGACCCGGACCGTCAGGCCGTGATCCTGGTCGGCGGTGACAAGGCGGGTAACTGGTCCGGCTGGTACCGCGTCGCGGTGCCCCAGGCGGAGCAGGCATACGCGGAGCATCTGAAGCGAATCGATGGAGAGGACGGGGCACGATGACTGATCACCTCAAGGATCCACAGGCCGTCTCCTGGGGAGACCTGGCCGAGGATTTCGCCTTCACCGATGCCGAAAAGGATCAGATCCAGAGGGGGGCGCAGGCGATGGTCCTGGCCTCCCGTGTGCACCGCCTTGCCGAGTTGCGGAAGCGGCAGCACACCACGCAGGTCCAGGTTGCCGAAGCCATGGGTGTAACCCAGGCCCGTGTCTCACGCATCGAGAAGGGTCAACTGGAGCGCAGCGAGGTCGACACCCTCGCTGCCTACGTCAAGGCGCTCGGCGGCAAGTTGAAGATCGTCGCTGACTTCGGTGATGAGACCTACGTCCTCGGCTGACCCGATCCACAGGTTGCGACCCAAGGTCCATGCACAGTCCGGTGCACAAGCCCGCCTCTTGCCGTCAGGGATGATGCTCGCCCCCGGGGGTGGAACATCATCGCGTTGGTAGGGGAATCCGTTGGGCGAAGGTTCAATCCCTTTGGCGGAACTGGTCGGAGGCGGACTGCTGCGGTTGTAAGCGCCCCCTCAAAGAAGCTCAGGGGCCAAACAGGGGCCACAAGGACAGGAACACATCGACAAGCATCACACAGGACTGACACCGATCAATGCATCTGACCTGCGGAAACGTCATGGACAAGTATTGATCGACAAGGGTCGCCAAGATCCTCAAAGGACTCATAATCCGTCGGCCGTGGGTTCGAGTCCCACCCGCCCCACCACTCGCTACGCGCGAGGAAACGATCTGACCAGCAACTTACAGGCGGGCAGCGAGTCGAGGGACGCTGACGGCGGGTCTCGAGGCGCGCTTTCATGATCGGCAGGACAGATTCGGGACGCCGATTCCGGTCAAGTCGGACATGAGATACACGGGGTGATTCGCGTCGACTGAGACGGCCCCCTGTTGATCCGACCTGGACCGGGAAACGCTTGAAATGAAAACGCCCCACGTCCCGCACACCTCCTTTGAGTGGTCTGTCTGCAATCGATGGTCACATCCAATGTTGGCGATGTATCGTGGATGCATACATTGTGGATGTTGGAGGTGTCCGGTGTCCGTCACGCAGATTGATCTCGATGACGAGGCGCTGGCCGAGGCCATGCGGCTCATGGGTGCGACGACGAAGAAGGAGACCGTGAACGCGGCTCTTCGGGACTACGTAGCGCGGATCAAGAGGCTGGAGGCCGCGGAGAAGCTGGCAGCGCGAGGTTCGCGTGGAGAGTTCGAGCAGGCCGCAGCGGCGCATGACGCCGAGAAGCGTGTGCGACGCGAGGCCTTCGAGTGATCTCGTATCTGGTGGACACCTCGGCTCTGTGGCACCTGTTCCGTACCCCGGGTGCGCTGCGCCCCTGGGAGGGGCACATCGCCGCTGGGGTGTTCCACCTCTGCGAGCCGACACGTGCCGAATTCCTCTACTCGGCGACCAGCCCGTCTCACCGAGACGAGCTGGCAGAGGAACTGGACGCGCTCTGCTTGCTCTCTCCGGTTCCGAAGAATGCCTGGCGTTGGGTCGACACCGCCCAGTACAAACTGACCCAGCGTGGCCAGCATCGGGCGGCTGGAGCGATCGACCTGCTGGTGTGTGCGACAGCCGTGCACCATGGGCACACCGTCCTCCACGTGGACAATGACTTCGCGACGGTGGCCGGAGTCCTCAAGGAAGTTCAGCAGCGAGACGCACGAGTCTGATCAGCTGAGACGGATCCACATGGTCGAGACCTGGTGGGACTGGCTGATCGACGGCCGGGGCTGCGAGTTCCCGGCCGTCCCTCGCCGTTGGTCACCGTTGTGAACTTCCATGCCTCATTCTCAGCTTGCTCCGGGGTCGCGACCTTAGGCGCGCTAACCGCGCGGCTTCCGTGCCGCCGCCACTCACAGGTCCTGTGTCCAGACCCCGACAGGATGCTCCTGAGGAGGGAGCCACAGTTGGGGTTGGCGGCTCAGAAGGACTTCTCCCCCCTCCTGTCAGGGTAATGCCGCATCGCGATTGGGCCAGACCACCTGAAGGAAGGGGAACGGTGGCTTGCGATAGAAACCGATCGCTTGGCCGAAGAACGCCTTGTACCACCGATAGTCGACTCTCTTCAGGATGACTGGCACGTTCGCGATCTCGTGTCGGTCCTGGTCGGTTTCCAAGGGGTCTCCCTCGACCGTCCGTCCGCCGAGGTCGTTGAGAACCGGCTGCATCAGATGGGTGTCCAGGCCGAACATTGCGAGTTCGGGTACGCGGCGCTGGTGCCACAGGCCGATGGTGTAGGCCCAGCCGGGCCTCCGATCGTCGGCGGGGACCCCTACGACCTGCCAGCCGTGTCGGTCGATGGTGTCGGCGGTCACCCGGGCGCGAGGGGTGAGGTCGGTGGTCTGCCGGCAGACGACGCAGTGGCAGGCGGTGCGGTCGGTGGGCATGGTGGAATCGTCACCTACTGACGGGGTAGCCGATCTGTGCCAGATCATCAGCGATGTCCGTGAGGGAGACGTCCGGATTCAACTGATTGATCATCTGCTGCGTCAACGGGGTGCCCCGGTAGATCGGATCGATGGCGGCGGGGTCGAGTTCGGTCTCGTAGCACGAGCGCGCGAACTCGCGGTAGAAGTCGGGGGTTCCGGTCGTCAGGGGGGCGAACAGCCAGTTCGCGCCGTCCGGGACGACGTCCGACTGGTCCGGAAACCTCGCGTCACCGTGGTGCCAGCCGTCGGCTTCCCCTCTCAGCCTGATCGGCTTCGCCACTCACAAGGCGCCACGCCTGGCCGGACTCGACCCAGACCGGTTGACGGGTACCGGAGGACGCCTCGTGATCGGTTTCGACGACTTTCCGCCGGCTCAACGCACCGAGCCACGCCTGACAGGGCGTCAGCCGCTGAAGGAGACGGGCCGAGCCGTGATCAGACTGCTGGGGGAGATCGAAGAGCCGGTCGTGGCCTGGCGCCACGTCGTTCTCCGTACGGAGCTGGTCATCCGCGAGTCGTCCTGAGAAACGCCTACGCCCACCGGGCTCGACCGGATGCGCCGCAAACCGGACTCGAGGCGCCCCCGGACGAAGGACCGGGCGCAGGCCGCATGCGACCGGCCTGTTCTTCCTCCAGTAGCCCGGCGGGAAGACCTGACGGAGTCCTACGCCCCGTCGGTCAGCCGGGGGCGGTCGCAACAGGGGCGGCGTACGCCCAAGGCCAGCCAGAAGAAGGCGCGGTTAACGACAGTACGAGAATGGCTGTGCCCACCGCACGGTCATGCCCTGCCGGCGACGGAGGCAAGGGCTCTGGGGTAGCAGCTCCGCCGAGCCCGCTTTCCACGGGTCGTGGAAGGCGGGCTCGGCGGAGCGTCCGCAGGTGCTACGGCGTGACGGGTTTCCCCGCGGCTGTGGTCACGAGCGGCGTGTGCGGCGGGTCATGTAGAGCGCGCCGGCGCCGAGGGCGATCACCACGCCCGCGCCGCCTGCTATCAGGCCGACCGGTGCGTTGGAGCCCGTCTCGGCCAGCGGCGGGGTGCTGTCGCTGGGCGAGGGCGAGGGGGTCGTGGGCGGCGTCGACTGCATCGGCGGAACGTCCGAAGTGGTCGGCGGAGTGGTGGCCGGGGAGGGCGTCGTGGGCGTGGCGGGCGGCGTCGACTCCTGGGCGGGCGGCTGACTGGCCGGCGGCGTGGCCGGGGTCGACCCCGTGGGCGTCGGAGTGGGAGAGTCGGGATGGCTCGGGGTGCAGGGCTTGTCGCCGCCGTTCCACGCCGCGATGAGGTGGTACGGGGTGACGACGTTGTCGGGCTCGTACGGGGCCGGTCCGTGACCGTCTTCCGACTTGCCGTCGTAGATGACGTCATCGCCGTACAGGTCGATCTGCCCATAGCAGTCGGGGGACTTGACCGACAGCTGCTGCCAGGAGTGCTTGCCGCCGTCGGCGTCGGCCAGGTCTGCGGCGGTCAGGTAGACGGTCGCATGGTCGATGAGGGTCTGGTGGCCGGAGGTGTACCAGTTGGCGCCCTCGGTGGTGTATTCGGCCAGCGAGACCGGGTACTTGCAGCCGTCGCCGACCGTCTGACCCGCGGCCAGGCGCACCTCGACGGTGCCGGGGACGGCGTCCCACTGATGGAAGCCGCCCTGCGAGGTCCAGTCAGCCCCGACGGACTTTCCGTCGGCGTCGACGATGCGGTACTGCACGGTGGCGGACTGGCAGTCACCCGCTGTCGTGGCGCTCGCCGCGGGGGCCCCGATCAGGGGCGTGGTGACGCCGAAAGCGGTTGCGGCAAGAACAGCCAGCGTTCTGGAGCGGTGGGAGCGCGTCAAGATCTGCCTCTTTGGCATTGAGAGTGTGGGAGGTGGCTGAGCGCGAGCGACCAACACATGCCGATCCAGAGGGATGTGGCGGGGGCACTCGCGTCCCCTGGCTCACTTCAAACGCAGCGAGCAATCGCATTGTTGTCACTTTCACAACGCACGTCAATCTGTTGCGAGGCCGCCCGGTGAGCGGAATCCGCGCCCGCCGTGCGGCGTCCGCCGGGGTCGGCGGATGAGTGAACGCAAGCCGTATCCCGGCGACTTGTCGGACGAGTAATGGTTGTCGATCGAGTCGGTGATCACCTGACGGCGGTCAGTAGACCTCACGGGGAGTTACCGAGCGGCGGTCGAGCTGGCCGGCTGCGACCACCAGCCCGTACGCGATGACGGCGCCGAAGCGGACGGAAGCGAACTGGAAGTCGCCGTGCAGGGTCAGTGTCAGGTCGTGAACGCCACCGGGCTCCGTACCTGACCCGAGCCGGTGGCGACCCACGCCCACCTAGGCCTCGAAACGGGCTGCGCCGGGAAGGTCCGCGGAAGACAACAGCGGGGTCGCAGAGGACGGTCGTCAGGACGACTCGCGAACGACCAACTCTGTACGGAGGATGACGTGGCGCCAGGCCACGGACGGCTCCTCCATCTCCTCGAGCAGCAGTCTGATCATGGCCCGCCCCATCTCCTCCACCGGCTGACGCACTGTGGTCAGGCGCGGCTCGGTGCGCTGGGCCAACGGAAAGTCGTCGAACCCGATCACGGCGACGTCCTCCGGCACCCGCCGTCCCGCCGCGCGCAGCGCCTGCAGCGCCCCTGCCGCAGAGGTGTCCGACGCGGCCAGGACGCCGTCGATCTCCGGGTGCCGGTTGAGGAGTTCCGCCATGGCGCGGCGCCCGCCCTCCCCCGTGAAGTCACTCTCCGCGACCAAGGACCCGGCGCTCTTCAGACCGGCCAACTCCAAGGCATCCTGGTAGCCGCGCAGCCGGCACTGCGCGACGTACATGTCCAGCGGCCCCGTAATGGTGGCGATCGCCCTGCGACCCTGTTTCAGCAGGTAGGAGACGGCGCTGCGAGCACCACCCACATTGTCCGCGTCCACGTAGCTGACGTACTCGTCGCCCGACCGGCGCCCCAGCAGCACGGTCGGCAACCGCGCCTCGGCGAGCATGTCGGGCAGCCGATCGCCCCCGTGCACGGACATCAGCAGGACCCCGTCGATCCGGCCGCCGCGTGCGTACTCCAGGAAGCGCTGCCGTTCGCTCTCCGAGCGGACCAGGGTCAGCATCAGTTGCATCCCGGTGTCCGCCAGCACATCGCCGAGCGAGCGGACGATCTCCGAGAAGAACGGCTCCGCGAACTGTCTCCAGTCCGGCTCCGTCAGGACGAGGGCCACGGCGTCGGCCCGCCGCCCGGCCAGGGACCGGGCCGCGAGATTGGGCACGTACCCCAGTTCCTCGATGGCGCGTTGTACGGCCCGGCGTGTCGACTCCTTCACACCGGCCGCGTTGTTGATGACCCGGGAGACCGTGCCCCGCCCCACCCCGGCGTGGACGGCCACCTCTTCCAGCGTCGGCGCTCCAGGGCGTCGCCTGGCCATGACCACCTCCCCCACCCGCGAGATCACCGATCTTACGGGCCCGGGGAACCGGGCACACGACTTCCGCGAGTGATCAACTGTGCTCGGCGGGAAGAAGTCCCGATCGGGCGTGTCAGCCACGCCGGTGGTCGGTGCGGGGAACCTCGGGCCCACCGCGGCTCCTCAACGGTGATCGACGCCTACAGGGCCTGGCTGTCGGCGCCTCGTGGACGCGGTCATGCTGAAGGTCGTCAACGGGCCGGCTGGGGAAGAGTCGCACCCACCCGGCTGAACACGAACGTCAGGCGGGTGGGTGCGGGGTGACGGATGCGCACTCGCGTCCGGCGCATGGTTCGCCGCAGGCCGGCCTGGAGGCGGCTGGTCTCAGGCCGCCCGTGCCGACGCCGTCAGGCGGTGGTGCAGGACGAGCCGTTCAGGCTGAAGCCGGCCGGTTCGGCGAAGGCGCCGTCGTAGGTGCCCTGGAACCCGAAGGAAACCTGGCCGCCAGGTGCGATGAACGCGTTGTACGCCATACCGCCGGCCGTCACCGCTCCTGACGAGGGAGAGACGTTGGCGCTCCAGGCACTGGTGATCTTCTGCCCGGTGGGCAACGTGAACGCGAGACTCCAGCCGTCGACGGGGGACGAACCCGCGTTGGTCACGGTGACGTCGGCGGTGAAGCCGCCCTGCCACACGTTCGTGCCGTAGGTCACCTTGCACGCCGACGAGCCGCCTGAGCCCCCACCCGGGCCGCCGGGGGTGCTGCCGCCGACGTTGACGGTCGAGGAGAACGACGTCACCGCCAGTCCCGCGCCGTTCTGCCAGGGCTCGAATCCTGCCTGAATACTCGTCAGGTACCAGTTGTCCTGCGCCAGTCCCCGGGAGACGGCCTGGCGGACGAAGTCCATCACGTCGAAGTTCCAGCTGTCGATCGCCGACGGCGCGACGAAGGACAGCACGTCGTTGGAGCCGTTGTTGCCGGACCACACCTGCCACGAACGCCCGGCCACAGTGGTGCTGCCGGTCTGCGAGCCGACCGGCTGCACGCCTCCCACATGGTTGAACCAGACCATGATCTCGGTGCGGTTCACACCGTCGGTGCGGGGTGTCGGGTCCAGCCAGATGTCGTACGCGGCGTCGTAGGCCGCACCGCTCACGTAGCTGTAGGAGATGCCCGTCGGCGCGCTCGAGATCGAACTCAGCCGGGCCGGGAGGTTGGTACCGGGTGAGCAGTTGGTGTAATGGCAGCCGTTGTAGACGGACGGGTATGACTTCGGGGCACCGTTCGTCGGGACCGAGCCGTCGGCCTGGGCGATGCGGAAGCCGGAGTCCGTGACCGCGATGCACTGATTGGCGCTGGTCCCCCAGCGGTTGTTCTGGACGACGTAACGGCCCTGGATCGTGGTCGTGCCGAACTGCTCGCAGATGGTCGTGTCGGCGTGCGACGCCGGAGCGGCGGTGAGAAGCGCCGCCAGCGCGACGAGTGACGTGAGCAGCGTGCCGAACAGAGCTTGCGCCCTGCTCCTGTCCTTCAACTGTTGCATGCGGATCCTCCGCTGGGATGTGTGGGGAGCAGCGAGAGCGTCCAGCCTTTTGGGAGCGCTCCCAAAAGGCTTCCGGGAGAGCATGATGATCATGTGCCTGACAAATGCCGGGCGGTCCCCTGCGCGGTCGAGGACCGCCCGGCGGGGTGACCCCGTCTCCCTGCGACGGGGTCGCGTACGCGGAGCTTCAGCGGGGGCCTATTCGAGGAGCTCCGCGTACGAGCCCATGGCGAGGGCGATGTCCGCCTGGGCCCAGAACCGGTGATAGGTGAAGACGGGCGCGGCACCGCCCTTGAGGTAGGCCTCGATCTTCGACCAGGCGGGGTCGTTCTTGTAGAACGACCTGAGCGAGGCGAAGGTTGACGAGGAGTTGATCGCGTCGCCGTTCGGCATCGTGCCGCTGAAGGTGCTCGGCACGTACACGCTGTCGTTGAACCTGCTGTAGTCCGTGCGGGTCTCCGGGACGGCGACGCCCAGGCTGTCCTGGTAGTTGTTCCACATGCCGTCCAGCAGCGCCTTCGCCGTCGTCTTCGCCGTGGCGTCACCGGACTTGGCGCCGTAGTACGTCAGCGTCTTGGCGTACGCGGCGGCCACACCGACGTCGTTGGTGTAGTCGGCGACGGTGACGTGGAGCCCGCTGTTGGAGCCGGGACTCGACGCGTTCCAGGTGTCGGGCTGCCCGGACCAGTGGAGGGTGGAGGGAATCTGGTAGGTGCCGTCCGGGTTGATCGTGGTCTTGGACAGCGCCCACTTGACCCACTTGTCGAGGACCGCCTTGGCCTGCGCGTTCCCTGTCTGCTGGTACAGCTCGGCGACCCGCTCCATGGACCACGCCTGGAAGCCGAACCACTGGTTCGACGGCGGGTCGTGGTAGACCGGCTGCTCGTCGTAGTACATGCCGTAGAAGGTCGGCGTCCCGGCCGGCGGAGTGGCGTACCGGCCCGCCCAGCTGTTGGTCGCGCCGCCGGCGATGGCGCCCTCGGACGACTGCAGCCACTGGTAGAACTCCAGCTGCCGGCTCAGCGACTTGGACCAGTCCGCCGCCCCGGTGGCCGACTTGGGCTTCAGGTCGGCGTCGGAGCTGAGCGCGTACGCGGCGAGCGGGTTCTGGTAGCCGCTGTGGGCGTAGCTGGAGCCGATGCGCCAGGCCCAGCCTCCGCTCGTGTCGTTCGAGCCGCCCCAGGCGTAGTACCAGGACAGCAGGTAGTGCGAGGCGTCCTTGCCGGTACCGGCCGAACACGTTGACGGGCCCACGCAGTTGCCGATCTTCTTGAAGTACT
The DNA here is from genome assembly GCF_040303265.1 of Streptomyces sp. NPDC096040. Taxonomy (NCBI): domain Bacteria; kingdom Bacillati; phylum Actinomycetota; class Actinomycetes; order Kitasatosporales; family Streptomycetaceae; genus Streptomyces; species Streptomyces sp. NPDC096040. Next base: position 261,507 of record NZ_JBEOTA010000001.1, on the reverse strand, counting down.
TGTCGTACATCGCGTACCGCAGGTAGTCGCCCATCTTCGCGGCCTTGCCCACGGTCGCGGAGACGTCGCCGCCCTTGCCCTGCTGCTTGGCCCATACATCGGCCCAGTACGCGGCCTGCACCGCGCGCGCGTCGGCGTCCGGGGCGTCCGTGTACTTCCACTGCTTGGCGTAGGACGAGTCACCGGTGAACAGGTCCAGGTAGCCGTTCTTGCCGCCGTACTTGAAGGCGTCGCAGGTCGGCTGCGGAACCGTTTCCCACACCGACTCCTGAGGACCGCGCTGGAAGGTGTTGATGTAGGAGGGCCCCTTCGCCGTGGGGCCGCCCTCGCAGGTCCCGCCGGGTGTGTCGCCGTAGCCGTAGACGTTGTCGACGTCCTCCAGCCAGTGCATGCCGTAGACGTCGTCCGTGTTGTACGTCGACTTCAGTTCACCGGCAAGCGGGTCCGAACCGACCGGCACGGACTGGTCCAGCTTGGTCGGATACTCGTTCGGCGTGTCCGCCTCCGGCGCGTAGGTCGCCGGCTTGGAGGCGTTGTAGAAGGAGTTGGTGGGCTGGTCGGCGTGGGACGGGATCATGTACTTCTCCATGAGCGCCCACGCGCCGTTGAACTTCGACCAGTCACCGGTGACCTTGCCGTACATCGCCTGCAGCCACAGAAGGTAGCTGTAGGCCTCCGACGTGGTCTCGTGCCCCTGGTCCGGGGCCTCGACGATCAGCGTCTCCACCGAGTGGTAGGGGACGCCGTCGGGCGAGAAGTAGCCGTTCGCCGGGTTGGTGATCTTCCCGTACAGGTCCAGGAACCGGGCGTCGTACTCCTTCTGCGCGGCCAGCTCCGTCACGGTGACCGTCGTCCTGGAGTAGCCGGTCGCCGAGGCGGTGAAGGTCGCCGCACCGGTCCCCGAGGTGTCGGCCGTCACGGTCACGGTCTGCGGGGTGTTCCAGTTGGACGGCGTGAAGGTCAGCGACGAGCCACCGGTCACGGACAGGCCCGAGTTGCCGTCGGTGCGGGCCGTGGTGACGGTGACGTCGGCGCTCGGCTGCGTCGACAGCTTCACCGTGAACGTGCCCGACTTGCCCTGTTGGACGCCCAGTTGGCTCGGTGAGGCGACCAGTGCGGGGCCCGAGGCCACCGTGATGCCGACCGGCGTCGACACGGCGGACGCGCCCAGGCTGTCGTACGCCTTCGCCACCAGCGAATGACTGCCCACGGACAGACTTGAGGCCGAGAGCGAGTACGGCGCACTGGTGACGGTGCCCAGCAGGGTCGTGTCGTCGTAGAACTCGACCTTACTGATCGTCGCGTTGTCGGCCGCGGCGGCGGTGGCCGCGAGCGGCACCGCGTCACCCCGAGTGTAGACCGCGCCCGGTTTTGGACTGGTCAGCACGGTGACCGGCGGCTGGTGCGCGCCCGTGCAGGGGGTGCCGTTGACCGCGAAGCCGGTGGGGGCGGCGTTGGTGCCGCTGTAGGTGAACTGGGCCCCGGTGGAGACGGCGGCGCCCGCGGCGATCGTGCCGTTGTAGCCGGCGTCCTTCACGGTGATCGACTGGCCGGACTGGGACCAGGTGCCGTTCCAGCCGTTGCCGAGCTTCTGGTTGCCGCTGTAGGCGTACGTCAGCGTCCAGCCGTTGATCGCGTCGGTGCCGCGGTTGGTGATGGTGAGGTCGGCGGTGAAGCCGGAGTCCCAGTCATTGGTCTTGTAGTCGACGCTGCACTGGACACCCGCCGCCTGAGCGGGCGTTGAGCTGGTGGCGAGCATCGACAGGGGTAGTGCGAACGCGGCCGCGACGGCGGTCCACAGCCGTCGCACAGCTCTGCGCTTGCGTCCGGGATCCATGTTTCTGGTCCTCCTTGCGGAGTGCGGCTCGGTGGGGGTCAAGGCTTGAACCAGTGGGAGCGCTCCCATAGTGGGGACGGAGGCCTAGCCCGTCAAGACGTTGAGAAGTTGAATCGTTTTGACCTGAACCTGCCGAAGGAAGTTCAGTAACAACCCTGTGAAACCAGCCCGGTTGGCGCTACCTTCATCGGCACCAGTGGGAGCGGTTCCATCAGTCGACGCGGCCGTCACGGCGCGCCAAGCTGCAAGGAGTCGCTCATGCGACACCCCCCGCGTTCAGTAATTTCAGCCGTCGCCGGTGCGGTCGCGCTCGTCTCGAGCGCGGTCCTGCCGGTGGTCTCGGCCCAGGGAGCCACCCCCGTGTGCACGGTGGAGTACGCCGTCACCAGCCAGTGGGACGGCGGTTTCCAGGGCTCCGTGAAGATCACCGACAACCAGGCGGCGGTGAGCGGTTGGCAACTCGCCTTCGACTTCGCCGACGGTCAGAAGGTCACCCAGGGCTGGAACGCAAAGTGGTCCCAGTCCGGCACCACCGTGACCGCGGCGAACGAGAGCTGGAACGGCACCCTCGCCGCCGGCTCGAGTATCACCGTCGGCTTCGTAGGCTCCTCGTCGGCGACCAACACCGCGCCGACGGTGTTCCGGCTCAACGGCACGACATGCAACGGCGCCCCGGAACAGACTCCGCCGCCGACCACCCCGCCGCCGTCCGACGGCAGCGCGCCCGCGCTGCATGTCTCCGGTACCAAGCTCGTGGACGCTGACGGCAGGACCCGCCGGCTGCTCGGTGTGAATCGCTCCGGCGGCGAGTTCATGTGCGTGCAGGGCCGTGGCATCTGGGACGGCCCGGTCGACGACGCGACGATCGAGGCGATCGCCGACTGGAAGGCCAACGCGGTCCGCATCCCGCTCAACGAGGAGTGCTGGCTGGGCCTTTCCAACGTCAAACCCGAGTACGGCGGCGCCGGTTACATCAGCGCGGTCAAGGATCTGGTGGCCCGCGTCGAGGCACACGGCATGACCCCGGTCCTCGACCTGCACTGGACGTACGGGCAGTACACCGGCAACTCGGCGGGCTGCTCCGACGTCCACGCAACCTGCCAGAAGCCGATGCCCGACAAGCAGTACAGCCCGGCGTTCTGGGCATCGGTGGCCGGCACCTTCAAGGACGACCCGGCGGCAGTGTTCGACCTGTTCAACGAGCCCTATCCGGACCGTGCGACAAGCAGTGCCACGGACGCCTGGAAGTGCTGGCGGGACGGCGGCACCTGCCCCGGGATCTCCTACCCGGTCGCCGGCATGCAGGACCTCGTGAACGCCGTACGGGGCGCCGGTGCGAAGAACGTCGTCATGGCCGGCGGGCTCGCGTACTCGAACGACCTGAGCCAGTGGCTGACGTACAAGCCCACCGACCCGGCGGGCAATCTCGCCGCCGCATGGCACGTCTACAACTTCAACTCCTGCTCGAACGAGAGCTGCTGGAACTCCACCCTCGCTCCGGTCGCCGCCCAAGTACCGCTCGTGGCCGGGGAAACCGGAGAGAACACCTGCTCGCACGGCTTCGTCGACCAGGTCATGAAGTGGTTCGACGACCGGGACCTGTCCTACCTGGGCTGGACCTGGAACACCTGGGACTGCTCCTCCGGGCCGTCCCTGATCTCCAACTACGACGGCACGCCCACCGCGTACGGCACCGGCCTGCGCGACCACCTGCGTGCCCTCAACCCGTGATCACCCTCCGAAGGAGAAGGAACCCGCACTCATGAGTCGTACAAGAATGTCACTTGTGGCCGCACTGGCGCTGGTCGCCGGAACCTCAGGGACGGCGCTCCTCACGTCACCGGCCGGTGCCGCCACCGCCTCGGTCCCCTGCACCGTGGACTACAAGGTGCAGAACCAGTGGGACACCGGCTTCACCACTGCCGTCACGATCACCAACAACGGTGCCGCCAAGTCGAGTTGGTCGCTGAAGTGGTCGTACGCCGGCAACCAGCAGGTCACCAACGGCTGGAACGCAGAGATCACCCAGAGCGGCGCCGCGGTGACGGCGACCAACGAGAGCTACAACGGCTCCCTGGCCAACGGCGGTTCGGTCAGCTTCGGCTTCAACGGCTCCTACAGCGGCACCAACAGCGTGCCCGCCACGTTCACCCTCGACGGCGTCACCTGCAATGTCGACGACGGCGGCACGGGCGGTGGTACCGGTGGTGGCACGGGCGGTGGTACCGGTGGTGGCACGGGCGGTGGCACAGGTGGCGGAGGGGGTGGCGGCACCGACGGCCGGGTCGACAACCCCTACGTCGGGGCCAACGTGTACGTGAACCCCGAATGGTCGGCCAAGGCCGCCGCCGAACCGGGCGGCAGCCGCATCGCCAACCAGCCCACCGCCGTCTGGCTCGACCGCATCGCCGCCATCAACGGTGTCAACGGCGGCATGGGCCTGCGCGCCCACCTCGACGAGGCGCTGAAGCAGAAGGGGTCCGGCGACCTCGTCGTCCAGCTGGTCATCTACGACCTTCCCGGCCGCGACTGTGCCGCCCTCGCCTCCAACGGCGAACTCGGCCCGAACGACCTCGACAAATACGAGTCCCAGTACATCGACCCCATCGCGTCGATCATCTCCGACCCGAAGTACGCGGGCCTGCGGATCTCCGCCGTCATCGAACCCGACTCCCTGCCCAACCTGGTCACCAACGCCGGCGGCACCCCCACCACCACCGACGCGTGCGTGACCATGAAGAGCAACGGCAACTACGAGAAGGGCGTCTCCTACGCCCTGGCCAAGCTCGGCGCCATCCCCAACGTCTACAACTACATCGACGCCGGCCACCACGGCTGGCTCGGCTGGGACAGCAACCTCGGCCCGGCCGTGCAGGAGTTCGCCAAGGTCGCCACGACCAACGGCGCGAGCGTGAACGACGTGGCCGGGTTCATCGTCAACACCGCCAACTACAGCCCCGTCAAGGAGCCGAACTTCAAGGTCACCGACACGGTGAACGGCCAGACCGTGCGCCAGTCGAAGTGGGTGGACTGGAACCAGTACGTGGACGAGCAGTCGTTCGCCCAGGCGCTGCGGGACAAGCTGGTGGCGGCCGGGCTCAACTCGGGCCTCGGCATGCTGATCGACACCTCCCGCGACGGCTGGGGCGGCTCCGCCCGGCCCACCGGCCCCGGCCCGATGACCTCCGTCGACGACTACGTCAACGGCAGCCGCATCGACCGGCGCATCCACGCCGGCAACTGGTGCAACCAGAGCGGCGCCGGACTCGGCGAGCGGCCCACCGCGGCTCCCGCCGCCGGAATCGACGCCTACGTCTGGGTCAAGCCCCCGGGTGAGTCCGACGGCTCCAGCTCCGCCGTCTCCAACGACGAGGGCAAGGGCTTCGACCGCATGTGCGACCCCACCTACGGCGGCAACGCCCGCAACGGCAACAACCCCACCGGCGCCCTGCCGAACGCCCCGCTGGCCGGACACTGGTTCTCCGCCCAGTTCCAGCAGCTCATGCAGAACGCCTACCCGCCCCTGCCGTAGCCCTCTGAGACGGTGAGTACCCGCCGGGGCCGGTCCCTGAGGACCGGCCCCGGCGGACGCGTCGTCGCCTTGCGCCACGGACCGGCAGCGGACCCTTTGGTTGCCGAACAGCACACCTGGCTCGGCGAGCCGCTTGCCCGCGTCGACCGCACGACGTCCGTGTCTTCCCGCAGCACGGGAACCTCACGGCGAGCGGAGCCGCTCGTTGCCGATGAGCAGCGTGGTCTGCGTCTCGGCGAAGCGGTCCTGCTCGACGTGAGACCGGCGGCTCAGCAGGCTGCCCAACCAGCCGAGGATGAAGCCGATGGGGACGGTTACCAGCGACGTTCTGCAGCGGGAACCAGTGGAAGTCCTTCCCTCGAAAGAGGGCGACGGAGCCGCAGGAGACAGCGGGGCCGAAGAACTCGAGGACGGCGCGGCACACGAGAGATCCGTAGATGGCCCACAGCAGACCCGTCCTGGTGAGACCCTTCCAGCAGGCCGTGTACCAGTGCGGGGAGCACCACGGAAGCGGTCAGGGCGGCGGCGAACGGACTCAGGGCGATGATGCTCCAGTTGTGCGGTGCCACCGCCAGGTACACGCTGACCATGCCAAACCCCATCACCACGACACGTGCCACGTTCACCTCGCTTCGTTCGCTGCCGGCACCCCGGCGGTGAGCGCGTCCGCTTTGACGGACCACCGCTGAGGTCTCTCGGATTCGATGGCGACGAATACGGTGTGCTGTGCCACGGCCTGCCGGTACGCGGCGTGGAAAGCGTCGGTGCCGGTGGCGTCCGGGATGAGGTGGGCGCGGCAGGGGACCGGCAGCTGCTGCCTAACGGGCATCGTGGCAAAACCCTGCCCCTCTCGGCTGTGTTGCCGGGGCGGACTGCCAGGGCCGCCATGCGACCGTATCAAGCCGGCCGCCTATCCCCATGGCCGCATGTTCGCCGACGACGACACTGGCCTGATCAGTACGGTCGGGTCGTTCGCTCCAGGCGGACGACGACGATGGCGATGTCGTCGTTGGCGCCGCTGGCGAGGCCCAGGCGGGCGAGGAGGGCGTCGGCGAGGTGGTCCGCGCCGAACTCGGTGCAGGTGGCGAGCGTGGAGGTCAGGCGGGTCAGGCCGGCGTCGATGTCCTCACCGCGGCGTTCGATCAGACCGTCGGTGTAGAGGATGAGGGTGTCGCCGGGAGTGTAGGTCGCGTTGGCCTGGGGGCGGGGGATGTGTTCGGGGCGGGCGCCCAGCGGTGGGTCGGTGGCCTGGTCGAGCAGCTCGCAGGTGCCGTCCGGGTGCAGCAGGACGGGCGGGGGGTGGCCGGCGCTGCTGTAGATGAGCAGTTGGCTGTGGCAGTCGACGAGGACCTGGACGGCGGTGGCGGCGAGTGCTCCCTCGACCGAGCGGGCGTACAGGCCCAGGACCTCCAGGGCTTGGGCGGGACCGTGGACGGTGCGGGTGGCGGCGCTCAGTGCGCTACGGAGCCTGCCCATGACGGTGGCGGCCATCAGGCCGTGGCCGACCACGTCGCCGACCGCGACGGTGAAGCGGTCCGCGGGCAGGTCGACCGCGTCGTACCAGTCGCCGCACACGTTCAGTGATCCGGTCGCGGGCAGGTAGCGCACGGCGATATTCGGGTGCCGGGTAGTCGATCTTCGGTGTCACAGGCATTCCCTGCCAGTCGCTCGCTCTTCAATCTACGGAAGGTCCAGCTCCCGCGCCCGCCGACCTCGCTCGTGGGCAGCGGGTTGCAGTGTGTGACGGCGTCACGGGAAGAGGCTTACGCATGGCCAGGCGATGCGACAGCTGGTGCCGGGTCCTAGGCTGCGGACATGACCGAGATCCAGACCCCGACGCTCCGCGACGCCTTCGAGCTGCTGCTGGCCGGTAACCAGCGCTTCGTCGCGGGCACCCCCGAGCACCCGAACCAGGACGCCACCCGCCGGGCCGAGATCGCACCGTCCCAGCAGCCCTTCGCCGTGCTGTTCGGCTGTTCCGACTCCCGGCTGGCCGCCGAGATCATCTTCGACCGCGGCCTGGGCGACCTGTTCGTGGTGCGCACCGCAGGCCACGTCGTGGGCGCGGAGGTGCTGGGCAGCATCGAGTACGGGGTGGACGTGCTGGGCTGCCCGCTGGTGGTGGTGCTCGGTCACGACTCGTGCGGCGCGGTCGGCGCGGCCTGCGCCGCGCTGGAGGACGGCATCGCACCGGCCGGCTACATCCGGGACGTCGTCGAGCGGGTGACCCCCAGCGTGCTGGCCGCGAGGGCCGCCGGACGGGTCGAGCCGGAAGAGATCCTCGCCGAGCACATAAGGCACACCGTGGACCTGCTGCTGGACCGCTCCCGGGTGCTCGCCGAGAAGGTCGCCGCCGGCCAGGCCGCCGTGGTGGGCCTGTGCTACCGCCTCGCCGACGGCAGCGCACAACTCGTCGCGGCCCGCGGCCTCGATGTGGCAGTGCCCGCCGCGTCCTGACCGCCACGGCCCTGGCTGCTCGGGCACGCCACCCATCCGATGCTGCTTACTCGCAAGGCCGGGGCCCCGCGGCGCGGCGGAGCCGGTTGGCGATCGCCAGTCCCAGACCCTTCTCCACCGGCAGGGAGGCGACGATGAGGTCGCACCCCTGCTGGTCGAGCTCGCGCAGGAACCCGTACAGCCCGCGTGCGTAGGCGGCCACCGAACCGGGAACCGTCACCACGGCGTGCGCCTTCACCGGAGCATCGGTGAAGGAGGGGGGAAGAAAGACGCCCACCTGGTGCCCCAGTTCCTGGGCGCGCTCCGCTTCGGCGACGACCTTCTCCGGCCCCACGAGGACGACCCGCGCACGCGGCGCGTAGTGGGACGGATGCTGGCCCGGCACCCGAACGCGGCTCGTCGAGGGCACCGCGAGCGGGCGTCCCAGCACCGTTTCGAGGTCCTCGCGTGTCACCCCGCCGGGCCGAAGGATGGTCGGGGTATCGCCGGTGGCGTCGACGATGGTCGACTCGACGCCGACCTCGCAGGGGCCGCCGTCCAGCACGAAGTCGACCCCGTCACCGAGCTCGGCACGGACATGGTCCGCCGTGGTGGGGCTCACCGAGCCGAAGCGGTTGGCGGACGGCGCCGTGACCCCGCCGCCGAAGGCGGACAGCAGCGCGAGTGCGACGGGGTGGTCGGGCACGCGCACGGCCACCGTCTCCAGGCCACCCGTCGCTTCGAGGGGAACGCGGGGACCGCGCCGCAGGACCAGCGTGAGTGGCCCCGGCCAGAAGTGTTCGGCCAGCAGGCGCGCGGTTCTGGGCACGTCCTGGACCCAGTCGTCCAGACGCTCCGCGCCGCCGATGTGGACGATCAGCGGGTGGGAGGGCGGGCGTCCCTTGACCTCGAAGATGCGCGAGACCGCGGCAGGATCCTCGGCGTTGGCGCCCAGACCATAGACGGTCTCGGTCGGGAGGGCCACCAGCCCTCCGGCACGCAGCACCTCGGCCGCCTTCTCGATGTCACTGGTTCTTGCCGTCACCCCCGCAATCCTATTCGGGCCCACCCCGTACAAGACCACGGCGGAGTCCATGGCCGAGCGCGGCGAGGGCCGCACCGTCCGCGAAGTCGCCAAGAAGTAGGAAGGAACCGCCTCATGGGATGTGGCTGCGGCGGCAACCGCAAACGATCCGCCGGCGTACAGTCCCTCGCTCGCCCGGGCAAGACGACCTACGAGGCCGTTCTCGACGGCGGAAAGGGCCGCGTCGCCTTCACCACCAGCAACAAGCCCCTCGCGGACAGCCTGTCTGGGAACTACCTCGGCAGCGTCGTCCGCCCGCTCGGTGCCATCACCACATCTGCGGAGGTGTGAGTACATCTGGCTATCCGGCCTTGGGGAAACTTCACCGAACTGCGCACTCATGTGTACGAGCAGATCCGGTCGGCGAAGCGTGGGAAGGCTGGCCAGGCCGACCGTCCCTGAAGCATCAGGCGGTGACGATGTCCTCTTTGAGTGGCAGCAGGGTCTGCGCGATCGTGCCGATGGTCTCCTCGCCCACGCCCGCCTCGGTGAGCGCCCCGGCCAGATGGGTCACCACCCGTCCGAAGGCGTCCTCCGTGACGGCCAAGTGCTCGTGGGCCTTGCGCATCGAACGCCCGGAGTAGGGGCGGGTGGTCCCGAGGGCCTGCCCGATGAAACGGCGCTGGTGCTGCTTGAGCCGGTCTAGGACGACGGCCCCGACGGCCTCCTCCCCTCCGAGTTGTTCGAATAGGGTCGGGGTGGCTGCCGGGGCCGGCGTGCCGGCGGTGATGTCGGTCATGGCGTCAGGATTGCCACACCGTCTTGCCGCAGTGTGAGGGAGCGGTTACCAGGCTGTCAGAACGCCCTCAGTGGCGAATCTGGGCCCAGGGAAGTTTTCGCAACGGTCTTCTCACGTGCCGAGTGGACGCCTGAAACACCGTTACAGGGCGTCAGATACGCCTCCACCTCGCTGAACTACCCAGGCAACCAGCCCCAGTTGGAGCTGGCAGTCAGGCACAGGTAGCGCAAGTGCTCGCGCGACCGCGGCCGACCGAGGCGAAGGTCGCCGAGGTGGCGGTCGCGGTCCGCGGCGCACTGAAGAAGGCCGCCCGCGAGCGCTCCAATACCTCCTGGCCGTGTGACGTCGCCCGGTGCTTCCACGTCGGCACCGCGGCCAAGAAATTCGTCATCGGATTCACCGCTGGCCTCGTATCAGGTTTGACGTTCGGCAGAGCGAAATCCCTTTACGCGAAGGAAATGGAGAAGGCGATAGCCGCCGCACGCAAACCCGTCATCAGAGTCCTGGGATCCTCGGCCTGGTCCGCCATCAGCCGGGGCGTCGCCCAAGCAGGCCTATAGTGCGAGAGCGGGTCCGGCCACCGTGCCGGGCTCCGCCCTTTTCACACGAGATCGGAATCATGAACAGAGTTCTCTGGTACGTGGCAGGCCGTGCGCGCGGCTATTCGCTGATCCAGTCGGCAGTCTGTGCGCTGCTGGTCGCTGGGTTCACGGCCGCCGCGGAGGGGACGCCCGACAGAAACGCGGGCGACCAACTGGTGGTGCTCGCGCTCATCTACCTGGGTCTGCTCTGCGGACTCACGCTGCTCGACGGCGCCGGAGGCCAACGTCGCCACCTCGCACTCCCGCAGCATCACGGTCAAGGGCGGTGTCGCCTGGAACATGGGACGGTGCCGTCAGATCCTGCTGCACCTCGACGGCGTGAAAGTCGGTGACCAAGGACCCGGGCGACCGGCGATCTGTGCGCCGTACGCACAGCGCACGGCGGAGTCGGCTACGCCCAGGTGATCGAGGTGTCGGCCGCCGAGCTGGGAACGGCTACACAGTTCGTCGTGCACAGCCGGCCCAGGTTCCACATCGCCACCTTCGACCTGGGCCAGAACCTGGTCAACGTCAGGGACATCGTCGAGCGGCAGAGCACACGGCAGCCCTGAGCCCGTCAATGCGCCGAGATCCCGCCCCGGACACTTCATCGACATCGAAGCCAAGGTGCTCCCCGCCCTCAACCCCGGCGACTTGGGGACGTTGATCGTGCGGGCCTGTGCGACTCGCATCGTCTCGCCGAGGCCCTCGCCCGGGAAGGGAGTGATCCCCTTGAACAGACCCCCACCCCGGGAACACCACTGGCCACACGCCTGGGTTTCTGATGGCCACCAGCCTGGACACCCCGCGGCCACCTGCCTGGGCATCTCAATGACCGTTGACATACGGCTTCGTCGTCGGGTCCGGCGAGCGGGTTCCGCCAAAAGCCGCGGTGGGCCGATCCCCTCCGGGAGCGGCCCACGGTGGCTTTCGACCAGGTCTACTTTCTCTTGAGGGTGAAGTTCTTGGTGACGGTGGACTTCTTCTTGATCGTCACCGTCGCGACGGTCGGCTGGAAGCCGTCCTTGGCGACGATGACGGTGAGCGGGTTGTTGCGGACGTCGAGCCACAGCGCGTACCCGCCGTCGGCGTCCGTCGTCAGCGTGTAGCTCGTGGCCCAGGTGTCGATCTGGACGGTCGCCCCGGCGATCGGCGCGGTGCCGCCGGCGGCGGTGACCCCCAGTACCGTTCCGGTGATCTTGCCCCAGGTGCTGGGCGGGGCGACGTGCATCTCCACGGGCAGCCGGGGCACGGAGTACGGCGTGTCGGTGCTGAAGGACAGCTGGGCGGTGAAGTCTCCCGGCTGGGTCACCTCGGCCACGGAGGCGTCCAGGGTGATCTCCACCTTCGAACTCTCACCGGGCTGCAGGGTGAGCTGCTGCTCGCTCTCGCTCAGCCAGCTGACCTCGCCCGTTTCTCCCTGGTCGTATCCCGGCAGCACTTCCACCGTTGTTGCGGGGGTTGCGAGCGCGACGCCGCCACCGACCTTGAAGAAGCCGAGCGCGCCTCCGCCGCGGTAGCTGGCGGTGTCGGCGTTGGGCAGGGCGGTCCAGGTGCCGGCCTGCGGGTCGAAGGCGAAGGCCTGGTTGGTGATGCTGTTCTGGGTGACGCCGCCGGCGGTGACGAGCAGGCCGTTGGCGGAGGTGTACGCGGAGCCCCAGAGGGTGTTCGGCAGGTCGGCGACCTGTGACCAGGCGTTGCTGTCGGGGTCGTAGACGTAGGAGTGCTTGACCTCGGTGGTGCCGCTCACACCACCGGCGCAGTAGAGCTTGCCGCTGATGCCGGCACAGGAGCTCCAGGAGATCTGCTCCGGGTAGTCGGCCACCGTGGACCAGCTGTTGGCGGCCGGGTCGTAGGCGGTGACATCCGTGCTGCCGCAGGACTGCGCCCCGCAGCCGCCGACCACGTAGAGCTTGCCGTCGAGCACCGCGCTGCCTGAGCCCGCATAAGGCTTGGGCGAGGCGGCGCCGGTGGTCCAGGTGTCGCTTCCCGGGTCGTAGATCTCCAGCTTGGAGTCGGGGCCGCCGTCGGGTCCCCAGCCTCCGACGGCGTAGAACTTGCCGTCGATGAAGCCACGGGCGGGGTCCTCCCGGGTGTCCGCGGCGCCGGCCAGTTTGGTCCAGGTGCCGGCGACCGGATCGAGGACGTACATGTCCTTGGTGTCGGCGCTGCCGTCGAAGCCGAATGCGGAGTAGACCTTCCCGTCGTTGGTGGCGACGGCGTTGTCCATCAGCTTCACCGGCAGGTCGGCGGCGGCCTCCCAGGCGTCACCGGCGGCTCCCGGGGTCACCTTGGCGGTGCTGCCCGCGGCGGCCGCGGCGGCCTTGCTCGACAGCGGGGAGTACGTGCCCTTGACCAGCTTCCGCGGAGCGCCGTTGACGGACGTCATGCTGAACTTGCCGGGCTGTTCCCCCAGTTTGACGGTGGCGGCGGCCGTGCCGGTGTTCTTGACCGTCAGGGTCTTGGTGGTCTGCGCGCCCCAGCCGACCGACCCGGTGACCGAGGTCTTGTCGAGTGTCACCTGCCCGGCGCCGAGTGCGAAGTCCGCGCCGACCGCGCTGTCGGCCTGCACCTTCACCGTCTTGTCGAGCCCGGTGTAGTGGGCCTTCGTCGCGGTGAAGTCGTGACTGCCGAGGGAGGAGAACAAGGCGTAGACGCCGTCACCCAGGGCGGGGTCGTCGGGGGTGGGGAGGGTGACGGTGCTCTGCTTGTCGTTGTCCTTGCCGGCCACGGTGGCGCCGACCAACCCCGCCGAGGTGTTGGCATCCGTCACGGTGCCGGTGAGCAGACCGCCAGGGAGGGATGTGATGTGGCGCTGGCCGACGAAAACGTTGTCAACCTTCCACCACCAGCCGAACGAGCCGGTGAAGTGGAAGCGCAGTTGCACCGATGTCTTGCCGGCGTAGTCGGTCAGCGGGAGTTCGACCTTCTGCGCGCCGTAGGTGGTGCCGGTGGCGGACCAGATCTTGGTCCAGGTGGCACCGCCGTCGGTGGTGGCGTCGACGTCCGCGCTCTGGCCGCCGATGGCCCAGTAGTCGTTGGCGAAGGACATCTCCGGGGCGGCGTTGTCAGTGAAGTCGTATACGGGGCTGAGCAGTTGGGAGTCCTGGTGCGCCCCTCCGCCGTAGTGGTCGCTGTCGACGATGGCGAACCCGCCGTCGCCGCCGGTGGTGTTGCCGCGCGAGCCCGGGTCGTCGAACGTCCAGCCGCCGGTCGTCCCGTCGGCGTTCACCACGCTCCAGTCCTTCGGGGCGGAGTCGGTGGCGTCGAACGGCTCGGTGGTGCCTTCGTCCCGCACCGAGTAGCCGGCGGGGACGGTGGCAGCCCACGGGTCGGCCGGCACCAGGACGTTCAGGCTCTGGTCGGAGTCCGCGACCGTGATCTTCTCGGTGCGCGACGTGTAGCCGGGATAGGCGCTGTCCACGTGCAGGGTGTACTCGTGGCCCTGGGGCAGCTTCAGGTCGAAGGCACCGGTCAGGGGGTCGGTCCACACCGGGCCGCCGGGGACGCCGTCCGCGGTGATCTTGGCGTAGAGCGGCCAGCCGTGGCCCGAGCCGTCGGTGACCTTGCCGGAGACCGTCCGGCTCGGGACCGGGGTCAGGGCGAAGTTCTTGGTGAGGGTGTCGCCGTCGGCGAGGGACACGCCGGAGGCGGTGCCGGCGGCGTAGCCGTAGGCTTCGACGGTGATGTCGTAGCTGCCGACCGGCAGGACGAGCGAGTAGGTTCCGTCGGCGTCGGTGGGCGCGGTGCCGCCGCCCTGGGTCGTGACGGTGGCTCCGGCGACCGGCTTGCCGGTGCTGTCGTCGGTGACGGTGCCGGAGAGCTTCCCGTGCGGGCCGCTGCGGAACGCGGCCAGGCCGTCGGGCGTGCCCAGACCGGTCGGGCCGTCGTAGCCGGCGCCGGCGGTGCACAGGTACGCGGGGGTGCAGGTGCCGTTGTCGCCGGTGGTCACGTCATGGAGACCGGTCCCGGAGGCGGCGTACGGATAGGAGTTGGGGTACGTACCCGCGACGGGGGTCCCGGCGGCCGCGTACACGCCGGCGATGATCGGCGAGGAGGCGCTGGTGCCGCCGTACACCTGCCAGCCGCCACCGCCATAGGTCTGGTAGACCGCGACGCCGGTGGCCGGGTCGGCGACGGCGGAGACGTCCGCGACGGTGCGCTTGTCGCATCCGGTGTCCGTCTGGAAGGCCGGCTTGGGCTCATAGACGGAGCAGCCGGATCCCGGGCCGAGTCCGTTGCGGTTCCAGACCGACTCGGACCAGCCGCGTGCGGTGTCGGAGTCCCGGACCAGCGAGGTGCCGCCGACGGACGTCACGTAGGGGGAGACGGCGGGGTAGGCCACTCCGTAGTCGCTGTCGCCCGAGGAGGCGACCACGGCGACGCCGGGGTGGTTGTAGTGGGCGTCGTACGTCGTCTCGTCGGGGCTCTCGCCGCTGCCCGGGGCGCTGCTGTAGTTGGTGCCGTAGGAGTTGGAGACGTACTTGGCGCCGAGCGCGACCGCCTGGTCGACGGCCGACCCGAGGTCTTCGAAGCTCGGCTGGTCCGCCTCGATGAGCAGGATGTGCGCGTTCGGCGCGGCCGCGGAGACCATGTCCAGGTCGAGCGAGATCTCACCGGCCCAGCCGGAGTCGGGCGCGGGGTAGTCGGTGCCGCCGCGCTGGTCGACCTTGGTGAAGCAGCCGTTGGCGGCGGTGCAGGCGGACAGCCCGTACTGCTCGCGGTAGACGGCCAGGTCGGCCTCGGCGCTGGGATCGTCATAGGCGTCGACGATGGCGATGGTCTGGCCCGCACCGCCGTCGGCGGGAAGGCTGTAGGCGCTCTGCAGGTCGGCGGCGCCGTAGCCGCTGGGGGCGACCGAGGCGGCCAGCAGGCCCTTGACGGCCTTGGTGTCGGTGCGGCGCAGGGCGAAGCAGGCGGCCTCGCCCTTCCTGGGAGTCGAGCAGGAGGGTTCGAGGGCGGCCTTCTTCTTGGCCGATGAGACCGATGAGACCGATGAGGCCGATGAGACGGACGGCGCCGCCGCGTGGGCCGGGATCTGTATGCCCAGGAACGTCATTGCGGCGGCGCTCAGGACTGTCAGGCAGGCCGCGGCTCTTCGGCGTAAAGCTGAACTGGTTCTTGCTGAGGTACGCAAAACGTCACTCCCCAGTTTGTCCTGCAAGGGTCGACCCGTACACGGTTACCGGTCGACGGCGAATGCGGGTATTCACCTTCGCCACCGTCAATTGGCGTACTTCAAAGCGCAGATGGCGATAAACGTGGTGTTACATGTCCATGTCATGAAGACATTGCCATGCAAACCAGGACAGACGAGATGCCGGCTGTGGTGCGATTGACACCGCTGGAAATCACTTACGACACCCCGATCCGGGGTCAGAAATAAAGCCGCACGCCAATGCGGCCCACCGCTCAAAAAGCGTAGGGCCATTTCCGTACGGTAATGATTCTCAGTCAGCTGGAGACGGCCGGGGACCAATGCGCAAACCCTCCGGCGGCCACGGGAGTTGTCGAGCCGGAACATGTGGCCAAAACGGAGGTCACCACGCCGATGACCTGTGAACATCCTGATCTCGGCAGCCACGCCTGACAAGATCCGCCGTCTGCGGGCCCGCGCAGTTGCGCACTTGCGTAGCATCGGCGTGAGCCTCGTTCCGATCTTCCGAGGAGTCGCTGATGGACGTGTCCTCCCTGGATGCGTTGTGGGCAGGCACGGGCCTGGGCGGTGCTGCCAGGCAGGCACTGGAATATCTGGTCAGCCATGCGGACTCGGACGCGGACGCGGTCGCGGCAGGGATCGGCGTGTCAGCCGCGACGGCCCGGACCGCGCTGGGGTCGTTGGAGGCCGAACTCCTGGCCGTACGCGTCGGGGAACGGCCCACCCGGTGGAGCGCCAGCCCGCCCCGCTCCTCGCTGGGCGCCCTTCTGGCCCGCAAACGACAGGAGTTGGCCAGGGCGGAGCTGTACGCGGAACAACTCCACCAGGTCTATCGCTCGGCCCCGGGCACGCAGATCTCCTCGGACCTCTTCGAGGTCGTCGAGAGCGACGAACAGGTCGGCGCCCGCTATGCGCATCTCCTGAGGGGCAGTCGGCGCGAGGTGCTGCATTTCGCGAAGCCGCCGTATGTGACCTCGCGGCTCACCCCTACCGATGCTTCCACCGCTGCGGGCGCCACGGTCCGTGCCGGTGTCCGGCTCCGGTCCGTGTACGACAGCGACGGGATCGGGGACGACGGATGCCTGGAGACGGCCCTCCGGGGCGCCGCGGAAGGGGAACTGCGGCTCCTGTCCGGACTGCCCATGAAACTGGTCATCTTCGACGGCGTCGCGGCGATCATGCCGCTGCGGAGGGACGACCCCGCCGCGGGCTCACTCGTCGTGCACTCCTCGACGCTGCTGGACGTACTGGCCGCCCTCTTCGAGAGTGTATGGGAGCGTGCGGTGCCCCTCTCGCTGGAAAGCCGGCCCGCCTCACCCACCGCGAACGCCGAAGGACAAGATGGCGTTCTCCACAGTCGGACGCGGGACATCCTGCGCCTGATGGCCGCCGGGATGAAGGACGATGCGATCGCACGCGCCCTGCGGCTCAGCCGACGGACCGTTCAGACGCATATCAGCGATCTGGGCAGGCAGCTGGGCGCACGGACCCGCTTCCAGATCGCTCTGCTGGCGCAGGAACGCGGCTGGCTCGGGAACCCGGAGAAGCAATCGCCGCTCCTGGCCCGTCCAGCCGGCTCATCGCCACCGTCGACGGCACCCTCCACCTCGGCAGCGACCAGTCCGAAACCTCGCCGATCACCGCCCGGTTCACCGGCGAACTGAGCAGCACCCAGCAGCAAGCCGTGGGCCAACGGGCGGACACCAAGCGGGTACTTCGGTCGCACCGCCCGGCTCCGGCCGCCAACTCCCTTCCACGGCTGGACTACACCCACACACCGGTCCGCCGCGGTCTGCTGGCGCTCGGAGCCGGACCCAGATGGGCGGGGAAGCCGCGCACTGCCTTGCGAGACCTGGCGGATGCACTCAGGATTCGACACGACCGTAAATTCCCCGGAGCCGTGGTCACCTTGTTCCCCAGGTACCCGCGGTGGATGGCGTCCGTCGAGCATGGTTGTCAGTGGCTCCTGCCAGCATGCGCGGATGACCTCGACCGACCGTCTGCTCACCGCCTCTGACGATCAGCCGCGTGCCCACCTTCTGGAGCTGGTCGGTGCCATCGAACCGTGGGACGACCTGGAGCGCACCCATCTGGAGACCGCCGCGCAGTGGATCGCAGGCGGAGCCCCGCTCTACCGGGTGCGCAAGCCGGATGTTCCGGCGATGCACTTGGTGAGCTACTTCGTCGTCCTCGACAACTCGCGCGGGCAGCTACTGCTCGTCGCGCACCGCAACGCGGGCCTGTGGCTGCCGGCCGGAGGACACGTCGAGCCGGGTGAGGACCCGTGGGCCGCGGTGGTCCGCGAATGCCGGGAGGAGCTGGGCATCGAGGCCGTGGCATCGCCGATCGCCGGCGAGCATCCCCTCTTCCTCACCGTCACCCGAACCCGGGGGCACCGCCCGCACACCGACGTCTCGCTCTGGTATCTCCTCAACGCCGACGCCCACACCATCACCTCCTACGACCAAGGAGAGTTCAACGCAATCCGGTGGCTGACCGACGAGCAGGTACTCGATGAGTCCGACGAGCTGCTCGACCCACACATGCACCGCTTCACCTGCAAGCTGCAGCACGCCCGGACCGGGAGGCATCGCCGGTAGCCTCTTCCGGTTGTCCGCGGTGCCGCACGATCCCGCGAGCAACCGGAGGCGATATGGACCAGTTCGCCTCCGCCCACCACCTCGCCTCCTGGATCGGAGTCTGCCCTGGCCAGAACGAGTCCGCCGGGGTCAGCAAGTCCGGCCGTACTCCGCCCGGCAACGCCAACCTCAAACGCCTGATCGGCATCGCCGTGCCGTGGGTTCGAGTCCCGCCCGCCCCACTACTCACGCTTGTGACCTGCGGAAACGTCTCATCAGGGGTGTGGATTCAGAACTTTGGCGCGAGGGGCTGAATCCGCTGCTCGTGAGTTCAACTCTGTGGCGGGTGACGTTGGTTCGAAAGCTGCTGGACTTCGCTGGGCGTTCCTTCCCCGCCTGGCACCATCACATGACCATGGCGTCGGCGGCGTACGCCCATCTGCGCCCGGCAGACTCCGGGTATCCGTCCCTGCCATATCTGGCCGGGCAGCGCGGCGCCTGAAAAGGCACCGGCCGGGATGCGATGTAGTCCTCCGGCCCGGTCGGAGCGATCTGGCCTCACACCGCCGCGGAGATGCTCTCGACCTCAGGCGCGGCTGCGCTGCCCAGCAGGCGCAGAGCCGCTTCAGAGGGTGAGCCCGGTTCGGCCGTGTAGGCGATCAGGCGCTGGCCGGACGAGCCGGGGATGACGAGGTTCTCGAAGCTCAGGTCCATCGTGCCGACCAACGGGTGACGCAGCTGCTTCACTCCCGAGGTACAGGTGCGCACCGGATGACGGGCCCAGCGGGAGGCGAACTCGTCGCACTGAACGGTGAGTTGGCCGACCAGTTCGGTCAGCCGGCGGTCGTCGGGGTGCCGGCCGGCGATCAGCCGCAGCGAGGCGACCGCGAGCTGTGCCTCGTCGTGCCAGTCTGTGTACAGCGCGCGGTAGCGGTCGTCCAGGAACAGCATCCGCGTCACATTGGGCCGGGTGCCCGGCGTCCCGGGGCTGTCCGCGGGCAGATGTGCGGCGAGCAGTGCGTGCCCCAGCCGGTTCCAGGCCAGTACGTCGTTGCGGCGGTCCAGGACCAGTGCCGGCACCTCCGACATGGCCGCCAGCAGTTGCCGTGCCGAGGGGCCGGCCTGCTCCGCGCGGGGTGTGGTGGGGCGGGCCGCGGTGGCGTTGGGACGGGCCAGGTCCTTCAGGTGCGCGGTCTCGTCCTCGGTCAGCCGCAGGGTGCGCGCGATCGCGTCCAGCACGGAGTCCGAGGCGCTGAGGGCGCGGCCCTGTTCGAGACGGGTGTAGTGGGTGATGCTGACCCCGGCGAGCATGGCCAGCTCCTCGCGACGCAGCCCGCTGACCCGGCGGCGGGTCGGATGCGGGGTGATGCCGACGTCCTCCGGGCGCAGTGCTGCACGGCGGGACCTGAGGAAGTCTCCCAGTTCGGACGGAGCGTCCATCGATGCCTCCCGTTCACTCCCCTTCATGATGCCCGCCCGCCGGGCCAGGCGTGAGCCATAAGGGTGGTCATGTGATGACCACCCTTGCGCTGACTGTGCGAGACAGGGTGCTGGCTGGGTCCCCGGGCCGAGACGAGTCTCTTTCCCAGCGGTGCGCACGACAGACGCACCGGTGAGGCTCGAACGAAAGGGACTCGACGTCATGTCCGTCACTGATTCGGACACGGCCGGTACGGCCGTAGGAACGGCTCCGGCCGTCCTCACCCCGCGTCTGCGGCTGGTGCTGGTGCTGCTGCTCGCGGCCCAGTTCATGCTGGCCGTGGACTTCTCCATCCTGAACGTGGCGCTGCCGGTGATCGGCGAGGGCCTGGGCTTCTCTCTGGCGCATCTGCAGTGGATCGGCACCGCGTTCGCCCTGTGCGCGGCGGGGTTCACCCTGCTGTTCGGCCGGGTCGCGGACCTGTTCGGCCGCCGCCGGCTCTTCCTCGGCGGTCTGGTGGTGCTGGGCGCGGCCTCACTGGTGGGCGGTCTGGCACAGAACCCGGAGGTGCTGATCACGGCCCGTGTCTTCCAGGGCCTCGCGACCGCTGCGGTGACCCCGGCCGGCCTCTCGCTCATGACGACCTCGTTCCCGGAGGGCCCGCTGCGGGAGAAGGCCCTCGGCCTCAACGGGGCTCTGATGTCCGCCGGATTCACCACCGGCGCGATCCTCGGCGGCCTGCTGACCGACCTGCTGTCCTGGCGCTGGGCGTTCTTCATCAACGTGCCCGTCGCCCTCGCCGTCCTGATCGTCGCCCCGACGGTCATCAAGGAGTCCCGGCCCGACGAGCGCCCGAAGCTGGACGTGCCCGGCGCCATCAGCGTCACCCTCGGTCTGCTGGCCATCGTCTTCGGCCTCACACAGGCCGGTGAGCACGGCTGGGGCTCCGCGAACGCCCTGCTGTCGCTGGCGGCCGGCGTGCTGTTGCTGATCGTGTTCTGGGCAGTCGAGCGCAAGGTGAGCGCCCCGCTGGTCCCGCTCAGCGTGCTCGGCAAGCGTTCGGTGGCCTGGGGCAACGTCGCCGGTCTGATCGCCTTCCTCACCGAGACCTCCCTGGTCTTCCTGCTGACCCTCTACCTCCAGGAGGTGCTCGGCTTCTCCCCGCTGGCCGCCGGCCTGTCCTTCGGCGTGCTGGGCATCGGAACGGTCGTCGGCGGCTCGGTCGCCCCCAAGGTCATCGGGAAGATCGGCAGCAAGCAGACGCTGATCACCGGCGGCATCCTGCAGACCGTGTTCACGGCCGCCCTGCTCGGCCTCGGCGCCACCCACTCCTCGCTGTGGCTGCTGCTGGTCGCCACCTTCGTCGGCGGTGTCGGCAACATGCTCGTCATCGTCGGATTCATGGTCACAGCCACCTCCGGTCTCGCCGACCACGAACAGGGCCTGGCCACCGGGCTCGCGACCATGACCCAGCAGATCGGCATCACCATGGGCACGCCGATCATGAGCGCCATCGCCACCGCCGCGATGACCGGCACCGGCGCCTCGGCCGTCCTCGGCGGACTGAAGACGGCCATCGCGGTCAACGCCGCCCTCGTCGTCCTCGGCGCCCTCACCAGCGCCGTGTTCCTGCGTGGTGCGCGGTCGAGTGCGCAGTAACTCACGATGGTACGAACCCCGCGCCGGCCTGGCCGCTCCGGACGAGGACAGGGCCGTACGTCCGGACGGCCGGCGGTCCGGTGAGGTGCAGTGGCGGCCGGTCTGGCTCGACGCGGGGACCCATCGCATACCGGTTCGGATCTACCGGCCCGGACCGCGGTCGTACGGCTGGCTGGTCTGGGCGCACGGCGGCAGCTGGCAGGCAGGGTCGGTCGAGCACTGGCACGGGCCCGTCATGGACCTCGCGAGGACCTCGGGGTGCACGGTGGTCAGCACCGGCTACCGGCTGGCCCCCGGCTATCGGCACCCCGCCCGGCTTGTTCCGAAATGCCTGCGCGTGGCAACCCGGCGGAGGACGTGGACGGGATTGCCGCTGCAGAGACCTCATCGGGAACATGCCGGCTACGAAGCTGTGGGCCGTCGTGCGGGCGGCGCCCTGCTCGGCTCGGGCGGCCCGTAGTCACTGAGCGCACAAGTACCCGGTGCGAAGGTCTGGCCATGGTTGCCGCGAGGGGGTATGCGTCAGGGAGAATGCCGGGACGATGACGTCGCAGCCTGCCGAACCCGACCCCGTCGAGTCCACCGAGCCCGCCTCCTACGCTCCTTTCGCTCACCTCACGGTGCCCAACACGGCCCTCTACCGTCAGGTGATGGGCGTGTTCATCGCCGCCAAGGAGCGGTTCGCCGTGCATCTGCGGCCCGAGGAGGTGCACGCGGCGCTGGCCCCGGAACATCGGCCGACCGACCTGGACGCCGTGGCCAAGGCGCTGGACAGCCTCGTGGAGTGGGGCAATCTGCGGGCGGACCCGGACACCTCCCGGGTCACCGCGGTCGAGGACTTCTACCGCAAACGCTTCATCTACCAGCTCACCCGGGCCGGTGAGGCCGCCGAGCAGGCGCTGTCCGCGTACGACGAGGCGCTGGGGCGGCGCGGCGCGCTGCAGGCGGTGGCGCTGCACGACATCGTCACGCAGCTGCGGGCCCTGCTCGTGCTCGCCGCCGAGCAGGAGGAGGGCGAGCCGGACGCGGCCAAGGCGCACCTGGCGCTGTCGGCGCTGACCAGCCGGTTCGAGGCACTGGCCGAGAACGCGCGGGCGTTCATGGGGTCGCTGCAGCGCACCATCGACCTGCACGGGGTCGAGGTGGAGGTGTTCCTCGCCTACAAGGACCGGCTGATCCAGTACCTGGAGCGGTTCATCCAGGACCTGATCACCCTCGGCGGCCGGATCGCGCGGCTCATCGGGGAGTTGGAGCAGCAGGGCAGGGTCGGCGTGCTGCTGCGGCTGGCGGCGGCCCGGGAGGCGGGGGACGCCGCTCCGGACGAGGCGGAGACCGCCGAGGCGCGGGCGCAGGAGCGGTGGGCGGCGAAGTGGGAAGGGCTGTCGGCCTGGTTCGTGTCGGCGGACGGCCGCGAGTCGCAGGCCCGGCTGCTGCGCGGCCGCGCGCTGGGGGCGATCCCGCAACTCCTCGCTGTCGTACGGCAGCTGAACGAGCGGCGGGCCGGGCGCTCGGACCGGTCCGCGGACTTCCGCACCCTGGCCCGCTGGTTCGCCGAGGCACCCGACGACGGGGCACGGCACCGGCTGTGGCGCGCGGCGTTCGGCCTCTACCCGGCCCGCCATCTCACCGTCGACGCCGACACCCTCGCCGAGCGCGCCGCCCGTCCGGTGGCCGCCTCGATCCCGTGGGCCGGGGCCGAGCCGCTGCGGATCAGCCCGCAGCTGCGCCGCACCGGAAGCTACGAGCGGCGCGGCAAGCCGCGCCGGGTGCAGGACCGGTCCGAACAGCGGCG
This sequence comes from Streptomyces sp. NPDC096040, assembly GCF_040303265.1. NCBI lineage: Bacteria > Bacillati > Actinomycetota > Actinomycetes > Kitasatosporales > Streptomycetaceae > Streptomyces > Streptomyces sp. NPDC096040. The sequence goes on along the minus strand of NZ_JBEOTA010000001.1, from coordinate 238,690 downwards.
GCAGCTGGCCGAGATCGCCGCCAAGCAGGCCGAGGAGATCGCGGCGGCCCGCGCGCGGCTGGCGACCGACGGCATCACCCGGCTGTCCGCGCTTCAGGAACTCGACCCGGTGGCCTTCGGCCTGTTCCTGGGGCTGCTCGGCGACGCCCTCGCCACCTGGCGGCCCGGCGTCACGACGACCGAGGCGACCAGCAACGACGGCACGATGGAGATCCGGCTCACCGCCCTGAACGACGGCACGACCGCGGAGATCCGCACGCCGGGCGGGGTGTTCCGGGGGCCCGACCACACGGTCGAGATCACCGACCTCGGCATGAGCACTACGGTGCGGGAGGCACGATGACCACCCCGGGCCGTCGTCCTGGCACTCAACCGGCATCCCGCCACGAGCCTCGCAGGGCCCGCCGAAAGGAGACTTGACCGTTGACCACGCCCCTGGGGGAGGTGCTGGACGGCCGGCGTACCGCCGAGTTCCACAAGGCCGCCCGCGCCCTGCTGAAGGAGCCGCTGCTGCTCGCCCGCGGCCCGCACACCGACGCCCACCGCCTGGTGCGGCAGCACGCCACCGAACTGCGCGACTGGTTCGACCGCAACACCGGCTGGTCGCTGCGGGTGGACGCCGAGGCCGCCCGGCTGCGCAGGACGCCCGGCACCCTGGCCGACCCGAGCCACCCGGCGCGCGAGGCCTCCCGTGCCGGTGCGCCGTTCAGCCGCCGCCGCTACGTGCTGCTGTGCCTGGCGCTGGCCGCGCTGGAACGCGGGGAGGCGCAGATCGCGCTCGGCCGTCTCGCCGAACAGGTGGTGCTGGACGCCGCCGATCCCCATCTCGCCGCCGCAGGCGTGGAGTTCACGCTGGAGCGGCGCGACGAACGCCTCGACCTCGCCGCCGTCGTACGGCTGCTGCTGCGGTACGGGGTGCTGCGGCGGGTCGCCGGGGACGAGGACGCCTACGTCAGTGGGGCGGGGGACGTGCTGTACGACGTGGAGCGCCGGGTTCTCGCCGGGCTGCTCGCCGCCCGCCACGGCCCGTCACTGATCACCGCCGACGGCTTCGAGGAACGGCTGGCCGCACTCACCGCGGAGAGCGCCCTGGACAGCGACGAGCTGCGGTTCCGCGCCATGCGCCAGATGCTGACCCGCCGCCTCCTCGACGACCCGGTGCTGTACTACGACGAGCTGACCGACGAGGAGCTGGCCTACCTGACCCGCCAGCGCGCCTTCCTCGCCGCGCGGATCACCGAACTGACCGGCCTGGTCGCCGAGGTACGGGCCGAGGGCATCGCCATGGTCGACCCTCTGGACGACCTCACCGACGTACGCATGCCGGAGCAGGGCACCCACGGGCACGTCACCCTGCTGCTCGCCGAGCACCTCGCCGACGCGGACGGCGAGGTGAGCCGAAGTGAACTGGAGCGCCGGGTACGGGAACTGGCCACCGAGCACGGCGGGTACTGGTCCAAGAGCGCCAAGCAGCCCGGTGCCGAAGGAGAGCTGGTCGAGCAGGCGCTGGCCAAGCTGACCGCGCTCGGACTGGCCAGGCGCACCCCCGAGGGTGTGGCCCCGCTGCCCGCGCTCGCCCGCTACGCGGTCGCGGAGGCCGTCGTGCTGGAACCGGGGGAACACAGAGGACACAGAGAACACAGTCCACTCAACACCCCTCGTAAGACCACCCGCACCCCTCAGCGAAAGGCGCCGCAGCCGTGACCGCCCTGCCCGTCCCCGCGCCCGGCCGGTGGCGGCCGCTGCGCGTCGGCCTGGTCGACCTCTTCTACTACGACACCGAGGAGTTCTGGTTCCGCGACGGCCGCCTGCTGCTGCGCGGCAACAACGGCACCGGCAAGTCCAAGGTGCTCGCCCTCACCCTCCCGTTCCTCCTGGACGGCGACCTGTCCCCGCGCCGTGTGGAGCCCGACGCCGACCCGGGCAAGCGCATGGAGTGGAACCTGCTGCTCGGCGGGGAGCACCCGCACCCCGAGCGGCTCGGCTACACCTGGATCGAGTTCGGCCGCGTCGACGAGGACACCGGACAGGCCCGGTTCCGTACCCTCGCCTGCGGGCTGAAGGCGGTGGCGGGCCGCGGTATCGCCCGCCACTGGTACGCCGTCACCGGCCAGCGCGTCGGCCAGGACCTCAGCCTGCTCGACGCGACCGGCACCGCGCTGTCGCGGGACCGGCTCGCCGAGGCGATCTCCGGGCACGGCATGGTGTACGACACGGCCACGGCGTACCGCAGGGCGGTCGACGAGGCACTGTTCGGGCTCGGCGAGCGACGCTACGCCGCCCTCGTCGACCTGCTCGTCCAGCTGCGCCAGCCGCAGCTGTCCAAGCGGCCCAACGAGGCCGCGCTGTCCCGCGCGCTGACCGAGGCGCTGCCGCCGATGGACCAGGCCGTGATCGCGGATGTGGCGGAGGCGTTCCGGTCCCTGGACGAGGAGAAGGAGGAGCTGCGGGCGGCCGCCGAGGCAGCGCGGGCGGCCTCCGCGTTCCTCGACCACTACCGCCGCTACGCCCGGGTCGCGACGCGGCGCCGGGCCCGGCTGCCCCGCAGCGAGCACGCCCGCTACGAGCAGCTGCACCGCGATCTCGCCCAGGCTCGTGCCGAGCGGGAGGGCGCCGAGCGGGCCCGGGCGGCGGCCGCCGAGCGGATCGCCGAGCTGGAGGAGACCGCCACCCGTCTGAAGGCGCAGGACGCGGCGCTGCGCGAGGGCCCCGAGATGCGCAGCGCCCGCGAACTGGAGCAGGCGGCGGCCGACGCCCGCCGCACCGCGGAGGAGCTGACCCGCACCGAGGCGGACCGGCAGCAGGCGGCGCAGGCGCACACCCGGGCGCTGGGCCGCCTTCAGACGGCCGAGCGCCGGCTCACGAGGGCCGAGGAGCAGGTCGCGGACACGCTGGCACGCGAGCGGGAGGCCGCCGCGGCGGCCCGCATCGACGGCGAACCACACACCGAGAGCATGCTGGAGGCCGAACTGCGGCGCGAGGCCGAGGAGTCGGTGGCCCGCAGACGGCGCACCATCGAGCATGTGGAGGAACTGGCGGCCCGAGCCGACCAGGCCGCCGCCGAACGGCGCGCCGCCGCCCGCCGCCTGGACGAGGCCGAAACCGAGGCCGGCCACACCGCGCGGCGACAGGCCGAGGCGGACGACAGCGCCGCCGAGGCGGGCCGGGACCTCGTCGCCCGCGTCCGCGCCCATCTGGACATCTGCGAGGAGCTGGCCGTCGCCGATCCCGCCGGGCTGCTGGACGGTCTGCAGGATTGGGTGTCGCACCTTCAGGGGCCGTACCCGGCAAGCGAAAGGGCCGGTGCGGCGCACCGCGCGCGGGCGGCGCACCTGGCCGACCGGGCCGCCGCCCTGGGGCAGGAGCTGGCCGGACTCCAGACCCGGCGCGCCGAGGCCGAGCGTGAGCTCGCCGGCCTGGCGGCGGGCGGCCAGCGGTGGCCTGCGGCGCCTCACACCCGTACGCCCGGAGTCCGCGACCAGGTCCCGGGGGCGCCCCTGTGGCGGCTGGTCGACTTCCGCGACCACGTCACCGCCGCGGAACGCGCGGGCCTGGAGGCGGCGCTGGAGGCCTCCGGGCTGCTGGACGCCTGGGTACGCCCGGACGGCACCGCCATGCACGCGGACGGACACGACGTCCTGTTGTCCCCGTCGTCCCCCGGCGCGCCGCCGACCGGGGACACCCTCGCCGACGTGCTGCGCCCCGCCGTGGACCACGGCGACCCTCCCCCAGAGGGGGTACCCCCAGCGACGGCGGTGGGCGAGCAGACGGTGGCCCGCATCCTCGCCTCCGTGGGCCTGGGCTCCGGCGGGGACACCTGGGTGGCGGCGGACGGCCGCTTCCGCGTCGGCGCGCTGACCGGCAGCTGGTCGAAACCGGCCGCCGCATACGTCGGCGAGGGCGCCCGCGAGGAGGCGCGCCGTGCCCGGATCGCCGCCCTGCACGGCGAACTCGCGGCCCTGGCCGACGACCTGGGCCGCCTCGAAGCCGAACGCACTACGGTCGCCCGGCGCCGGAGCACCCTGGACGCCGAACTGGCCGCTGTCCCCGACGACGCCGCACTACGCCACGCGCACGCCCTCGCCGCCGCGGCCACGGACGCCGCCCACCGCGCACGGGCCCGCAGCGACGAGTGCGCCGCCGGCCTCGCCGACGCGACCCGGCAGGAGGCCGAGGCCGCCACCGAACGCGACGACACGGCCGCCGCGGTGAACCTGCCCGCCGACCGGGCCGGCCTGACCGCCGTCCGCCAGGCGCTGGCCGACTACACCGCCGTCCTCGCCGCCCTGTGGCCCGCGCTGCGCGAGCGCGCCGACGCGACGCGGGCCGTCGCCGACGAACGCGCCGAGGCCGGGCGGGCCGGCGGCAGAGTGGCCGAACTGGCCGAGCGTGTCGAGGAGTCGGCCCGTTTCGCGGCGGCCGCGGACGAGCGCCACGCCACCCTGCGCTCCACCGTCGGCACCGCCGTCACGGAACTGGAGCGGCGCCTCGCCGAGACCGCTCAGGCGCTGGCCGCGTGCGAGCGCGAGCAGCGCCGGGCACGCGAGGACCACACGGCCGCCGACCGGCGCGCCCACCTGGCACTCGGGCACATCGAACGCCTGGACGTGGACGTCCGCGAGGTGACCGAGGCCCGCGCCGGGGCCGTCGCCGCGCTCCAGCGGTTCGCGGGCACCGGGCTGCTGGCCGTCGCCCTGCCCGAGGCGGCCGTACCGCCCCTGGACGCCGGACCGTGGGCCGCCACCCCGGCCGTGGCGCTGGCCCGCGCGATCGAGGCCGAACTGTCCGGGACCGACGACTCCGACGGAGCCTGGGAGCGCGTGCAGAAGCGGCTCAGCGAGGAGTACAAGAAACTCCAGGACGCCCTGTCCCGCGGCGGCCACTCCGCCTCCGCCCGGATGGTCGAGGACGGCATGGTCGTCGAGATCGTCTACCAGGGCCGTGAGCGGGTCGTCCCCGAGCTCGCCGAGGCCCTCGCCGCCGAAGTGGCCGAGCTGACCCGCATCCTGTCCGCGCACGAACGGGAGATCCTCGAAACCCACCTGATCACCGAGGTCGCCGGCACCCTGCAGGAGCTGATCGGCGCCGCCGAGCGCCAGGTGCGGGCCATGAACGCCGAGCTCCAGGAGCGGCCCACCTCCACCGGCATGAGACTGCGCCTGCTCTGGCGGCCCTCGCGCAAGGCGCCGGCGGGGCTCGCCGAGGCCCGTGAGCGGCTGCGCCAGTCCGCCGACGCCTGGACACCCGAGGACCGGGCGGCGGTCGGCGAGTTCCTGCAGGCCGAGATCGCCCGCCGGCAGTCCGAGGACACCGCGGGCAGCTGGCTGGAGCTGCTCACCGCGGCCCTCGACTACCGGGCCTGGCACGAGTTCGCCGTCGAACGCCACCAGCACGGCAAGTGGGTTCCGGCCACCGGGCCCGCCTCCGGCGGCGAGCGCGTCCTCGCGGTCTCGGTACCGTTGTTCGCCGCGGCCTCCTCGCACTACGCCACCGCAGCGCCGCACGCCCCGCGCCTGGTCACCCTGGACGAGGCCTTCGCCGGCGTCGACGACGACTCCCGCGCCAAGTGCCTGGGTCTGCTGCACGCCTTCGACCTGGACGTGGTGATGACCTCCGAACGCGAATGGGCCTGCTACCCGCAGGTCCCGGGCATCGCCATCGCCCAGCTCTCCCGCGTCGACGAGATCCCGGCGGTCCTGGTGACCCGCTGGGAGTGGGACGGCGCGGAACGGCTGCGGGGCAGCGAACCCGGCCATGGGCTGGTGGCCCTCCCCGCGCAGACCGCCGCCTCCGAGCCGGAGAGCCGGGATGCCCTGTGGACGTGACCGACGACAGGACGGCGGACGGGACCGAGGACATGAGCACGGCGGACGGGACCGAGGACATGAGCACGGCGGACGGGACCGAGGACATGAGCACGCCGGGCGGGGCCACGCCGCCCGGTGACCGCGACCGCCTGGCCCGCCTCCTCGGCGGCCCCGACCTCGCCTGGCTCGTCGACCGGGTACGCCGCCGCATGGCTCGGGACGAACCCCTCACCGGACCCGTCACCCTGTCCGACCCCACGCCCGCACAGCGCGAGGCCGCCGAACGCCTGCTGGGCCGCGCCCCCGGCGCCGGACGCTCGCTGCGCATACGCCTCGACGCGGTGGACGCCGTCCTGCGCCGCTCCGGCGCCGGCCCCGACGGCCTCTCCGCCGCCGTCACCGCCCTCACCGGGCCCGTCACCCGGCTGGCCGACCTGCGCGAGCGGGAGGAACACGCCTGGCGTGAGCCGTACGCCCCGCTCGATGGGCTGATCCGCAGCGGCAGGCCCGAACTGGCCGACTGGGCCGACCGGTTGCGGCGCGACGGGCTCGTACGCAGGCTCGCCCGCACCCCGCCCGTGGCGCAAAAGCTGCTGCACGACACGGCCGAGGCCCTGCGCCGCCTGCCGGCCGAGCCGACCGTGTCCCTGCCCGTCTTCGCCGCCGACGCGTTCGGCGACGCGCATGCCCTCGACGACGGCACCCCGCTCGCCACCCTCGTCCTGTCCGGCGTCCGCGCCCTGACCGGCTTCCCGGACGGCACCGGAGCCGAGTGGCGCCGCGAGGCCTGGGCCTCGGCCGGTATGCTCAAGGACGCCCTTTCCTCCACCGTCCTCACCCTGGGCCTGCGTGGCACGCCCGCCCTCGACTGGGCGGCCGACGCAGGGGAGCCGGCCGTCCTGACACTGCGGCAGCTCACCCAGCTCCCCCCGTGTACGGCTCCCGCAGCAGTCCATGTGTGCGAGAACCCGGCCGTCCTGGCCACCGCGGCCGACACCCTGGGTGCCGCCTGCCCGCCGCTGGTCTGTCTCCAGGGCCAGCCCTCGGCCGCCGCCCTCACCCTGCTGCGCCACCTGCACACCCACGGGACCACGCTGCTCTACCACGGCGACTTCGACTGGGGCGGCCTGCGCATCGCCACCGCCCTGCTGCACCGCGTCCCCTGGCGCCCCTGGCGCTACACGGCCGCCGACTACCGCGCCGCGGCCGCCGCCACCCCGCTGGCCCCGCTCCTGACCGGCGCACCCGCCGCCGCCCCATGGGACCGCGAGCTGTGCCCGGCCCTCACCGAACTCGGTGTGCGTGTCGAGGAGGAGGCGGTGCTCGACGACCTGCTGGCCGACCTCGCGTCCTGACCCCGGGCGCTGGGGCAGGGCCTCCGGCGCACCACGGCCGGACAGGCGGTGGACGACCGCCGGACACTGCGGCAGCGCGCGAGCCGTCCCGGTACCGTGACCGACGAACTCCACGAAGGAAATGACACTCCCATGCGCATGTGCTACGACCCCGACGACGAGGACGGGTTCGAGGCGGGCCGTGACCTGCTCGTCGACCGGCTCGAACGGTGGGCCGCCCGGTGCGGCGAGCCCGGGGGGCAGGTCGACGCGTTCGCGGTGGCCGCCGCCCTCGACTACCGGCATCTGGGCACGCCCGACGGGCGTCTCGGGCTGTGGGAGCCACGGCATGTCAAGGAGTTCCTGCTGGACTGGGCGCCGCGCACGATCACCGTGCTGCCCGACGAGGAACTGCCCGACGCACCGGGGGCGCTGCGGCTGCTGCTGCGCTTCCTGCACGCGGCGCACCTCGCGGACCCGCGCGGGCCCGGCCTGAACACCCAGCTCGCCGCGGTGGACGAGGCCGTCCGCACCTACCGGGAGGCGATGGCCGACCGCACCCGCTTCGGACCCGCCAAGTTCTGGCTGACGCTGGCCGCCGAGCACGGCAGCGACACGACCAGCCAGGAGGACCTCGACCGCTTCGTCGAACGCGTGCACGCGGGCGAGATCGACCACGACGAGGCCGCGCTCGCCGTGATCGCCCGGCGGCACCTCGTCGAGGGCCCTGCCGACGCCCGGCGCAGCGAGCCGCAGCTGCCCGTCGCCCTGCCGTCCGAACAGGAACTGCGCGCGGACGCCGAGCGGATCACCCTCCTCACCCAGGTCCGGCTGCTCACCGAGTGGGCGGGTCGGCAGGGCCGCCCCCTGACCACGACCGGGCGGCTGAAGACCGCCGACGCGCGGGACCTCGCCGACCGGCTGGCCACCGGCGACGCCCCCACGGAATCCGTACGCTCCCTCGACGACCTGCCACGCCTGAACCTGGTTCTCGAACTGGCCCGGCAGGCCCGCCTGGTCCGGGTCGTCAAGGGCCGCCTGTACGCGGTCGCCAAAGCCGCACCCGAGCTGAAGGACCCCCTCGCCCTGTGGCGGCGCGCTTTCGACGCCGTCTTCGGTCTGCGCCGTCCTCTGCTCGGGGCGAAGAGCGGCTGGCACGTCGAGTCCCTGCTCTTCGACACGTACGAGGACACGCTGGCCGACATCCTCAACACCCTCTACAGCCTGCCCCATCCCATGCCCTGGCCCCGACTGCGCGACAGCGTCGACTACGGCCACCGCGTCCGCCTCCGGCTCGACGACCAGGCGCCCGCCATGTGGTTCGACCACGCCCACCGGGACCTGCGCCGCCTCCTGGACGTCCTCGACGAGCTGGGCGCCGTCGAACGTACCCGCGGCCGGCCCGCGCCCGAGTACCTGGAGGTCCCGGCCTACTCAGGCATGCCGGCCCCTCCGCCCGGTACGCATGCCGCACTCGTGGCCCTGCTCCCCGAGCAGCCGCCCGCACCTGCCTTCGACACCAGCGAACTCGACGGCGATTCGGTGGAGTTGATCGGCCTGAGTGCCCTGGGCACGTGGGCCGTGCGAGCCCGGCTGCTCGACGAGGGCCGCGACGCGCCCCTCGTCGGCGAACTCCGCCACGCCACCGCGGCCGGCCTGCTAGGCGTTCTGGCCGACCACTACGACACCGACTCCGCCCGCAGCGAGCTGACCGGCTGGACGGAGGCCCACGACGATACGGACCACGCCCGTGCGCAACTCCTCGGCGCCGTACGGGACATGCCCTTCCGCAGCCGCGCCCAGGCCATGCTCGACACCCTGCTGGTCGCGCTGCCCGAGCCGGAGGGCGAGCGTCTCGTCCGGTCCCTGCGCGGCGACCCCCGGCTGGCCCCGTACGCCATCGGCGTCCTGGTCCAGCGCGACCTGCTCGACCCCGACGACCTGACGGACACCGAATCCCTGGTCATGGTCGCCGAAGGCATGCTCCAACTGCTGGAGATCACCGGACCCGAGGGTCTTGCCCAGGCCGCACTCACCCGTGATCCCGACCTCCGTGACGCGATCGAGGCCGCCCTGGCCGCGCCCCACCCCGACCGGGCCGCCCTCGCGGAACTCGAGCAGGCCGCTGCCCGGCTGCCCCGCACCGGCCGGGCGCGCGGGGAACGGAGACGGCGCGGGAGGGGGGCTGGAGCCGGACACGGAAGACAGAAGCGCGGACGGGGCCGCTGACCGCAGGTCCGGACTCCCCGTCCGGCTCCGCCCTCGGTCGAAGCGGACGGGCCTTCTCGTCGGTAAGGCACTCCGCTTCCGGGCGACGCGTACGCCGTCCGCGTGCTGTACCACGGCTGAGGTCCGCGTCCGCCGGGCTGACCCCAAAGGGCGCTTCCGGCGGTGGAGTGGGTGATCAGGGTTGTTGCCGGCCTCCGGGATGGCCGTGGCCACGACGGCTGCGGTCTGCCTCACGGATGTGGGTGGTACCCGGGCGGCTGTGTCTGTGAGTGGTGGCGGCAAGACCGGCGAGCTGCCCCCGTCAGGTGGGCTCGGCGCCCGGCTCATCGGGCGATCCTGTAGCGGTGTTCGGGGCGGCCGGTGGCGCCGTAGCGGAGTTCGAGCCGGACCATGCCCTCCCGTACGAGGTAGGAGAGATAACGCTGAGCCGTTGCGCGGGAGACGCCGGTGAGTTCGGCGGCCTGGGCCGCGGACAGGGCGTCCTGGGCGGTGCGCAGGGCCTGGTGCAGGAGGGCGAGGGTCGGTGCGGAGTGCCCCTTGGCCGGGACCCGGGGGACGACCGGTGGCCGGGCGGCGCTGAAGAGGGCGTCCACGTCGGCCTGGTCGGTCCGCGGGGCAAGGCCCAACGCGGCTGTGCGGTACTGGAGTTCGCGGTAGGCGGTGAGACGCTCGGCCAGGTCGGCGGAGCCGAACGGCTTGACCAGGTAGCCCACGGCGCCGAGCTTCATCGCGGTCCGTACCGAGGTGATGTCCCGGTCGGCGGTGATCATGAGCGCGTCGGGGCGGGCGCCGCCCTCGTCCGAGCTGAGCTGCCGCAGCACGTCGAGTCCGCTGCCGTCCGGCAGGAATATGTCGAGCAGCAGCAGGTCGGGGTGGAGGGTGCGCACCGCGTCCAGTGTCTCGGCCACGGTCGCCGCCCGGCCGACCACCTCGAAGTCCTCGATACGGGACGCGTAGTCGCAATGGATGTGGCTGACCCGGAAGTCGTCGTCCACCACCAGGGTCCGGATCATCCGGCGTCACCTCCGGTCGGCGAGGCCGTCGTGAACTGTGCGTCCCGTGGCAAGGGGGTGGCGTCCGGCAGCGGCAGAACGACGGTGAAGACCGCTCCCGGCCCCTCGGTGACCGTGATCGTCCCGCCGTGCCGCTGGGTCAGCCGGTGGACGAGGGCCAGCCCCAGCCCGCGCCGGGCGGTGCCCCGGTCGGGCCGGGTCGACCAGCCGTCCTCGAAGATCGACTCGGTGGCGCCCGGCGGAATCCCCGGGCCGCTGTCCGCGACCCGCACCATCACCAGGTCGACGGCCTCCACCAGCGAGAGCAGCACCTTCCGGCCACCCGCCGGGGGCGGTCCGCCGGACGCCGCGTCGATCGCGTTGTCCAGCAGGTTGCCGACGATGGTCAGCAGCCGGCGCAGATGCGGCGGGTCCTCGCCGAGCGCGGAGTCGTCACTGAGCACCATCCGTACCCCGCGTTCCGCGGCCACCGTGGTCTTGGCGACGATCAGCCCCACGAGCAGTGCGTTGCCGATCCGTTCGCGTACGGACTCGGTCAGCGCCTGGTCGGCGCCGGCCGACTCCACGGCGTACTCGAAGGCGGCGTCGTGGTCGCCGATGTCCAGCAGCCCGGCCACCGTGTGCATACGGTTGGTGAACTCGTGTTGCTGCGCGCGCAGGGCATCGGTCAGCCCGCGCACCGAGTCCAGTTCGCGCAGCAGCCCGATCAGCTCGGTGCGGTCGCGTACGGTGACCACCGCGCCCAGCTCACGGCCCTGCAGCGTCACCGGCATCCGGTTGACCACCAGGCAGTGGTCGTCGGTCAGCACACTGAGGTCTGCGCCGGTCAGGGTGCCGTCCAGGGCGCGGCGCAGCCGCCCCTCCGGCAACACCTCCTCGAGTCGGCTGCCGAGCGCCGTACCGAGGCCGAGCAGATTGCGGGCCTCGTCGTTGATCACGGTGATCCGGCCGTCGGGAGCGAAGGCGATCACGCCCTCCCGGATGCCGTGGAGCATCGCCTCGCGATCCTGGAACAGTCCGGCGATCTCCTCCAGTTCCAGCCCGAAAGTCGACCGCTTCAGTTGCGTGGCCAGCAGGAACGCGGCAGCCGAGCCGAGTGCGACGGCGATCGCGCTGTACAGGCCGAAGGTGGGCAGCTCCCGCCACAGCTCGCCGAGCACGTCGTGTTCCGGGATGCCGGCCGAAACCTCGCCGACCAGCGTGCCCGTGGGCCCTTTCAGCGGAGCCTTGCCGTTGGCGGACCGCCCGGTCGCGCCCTGGTCGGAGCCGACGTGGGGACGGCCGTCGAGGACCACGATCGGATCGTCCACCGGCTCGCCGATCAGCGCCGGGACCGGATGCGAGTGGCGGACGCCGTGCAGGTCGATCACGACCACGTACGACGCCCCCGATGCCTTCCGTATCCGTTCGGCGACGGTCTGCACGATGCCGTCGTCGGCCCCTTGCGCCATGGCCTGCCGGATCTGCGGATCGGCGGCCGTGGTCTGCGCGATGTCCAGTGCCCGCTGCTCGTAGGCACGGTCGATCTCGGCCCGCTGCGCGAACGCGAAGAGTACGAAGCCGATGGCTCCGGTGAGGGCCAGGATGACGAGCTGGTTGGCCAGGATCCGCGCGGAGAGCCTCCCCTTCCCGCCGCGGCCGATCCGGATTCGGATGGGCATCACAGGTGACTTCGCCCTTGTCGTACGGCCGGGCACGGCCCCTTCGCCGTACCCGTGGTGGCGTGATTGTGTCCCACCGCGGACGTCCTGCCCACCCCCCGGTCCGCTGAGCAGAACGCGCAGAACCCCTGTTAACGCGGCTAACGCGGGATACGTCTGAAACAGCGACGTAACACCGCGGGGCCTCTAGCGTCTGCCTTCCTCGACCTCCGAGGACCTCCGAATCGGGGAAGGAGACAGCCTCAGATGGCTTCGCGAAACGACGTCGCGACGGGCCACGTCGCCGAGACGGCCGACGGCCTGGACAGCGCGCGAGTCGAGATCTCAGGACTCACCAAACGGTTTCTGACTCCTGCGGGCGAGGTGTTCACGGCACTGCGGGACGTTTCCTTCACCGTGGAACCTGGCCAGTTCTGCGCGGTGGTCGGCCCGACCGGCTGTGGCAAGTCGACGACGCTGAGCATGGTGTCCGGGCTCGACCGGCCCAGCGAGGGCTCGGTCAGGGTCGGCGGCCGTGAGGTGGACGGCGTCACCGACGGCGTCAGCTTCATGTTCCAGACCGACGCGCTGCTGCCCTGGAAGACGGTTCTCGGCAACGTCCTGATGGGCCCTGTCTTCCACAAAGTGCCCAAGCAGCAGGCCCAGGCCTCGGCACGCGACTGGCTGCGCCGGGTGGGCCTGACGGGATTCGAGGACCGCTACCCGCACCAGCTCTCGGGCGGCATGCGCAAGCGCGTGGCGATGGCCGCGGCGCTGATCAACGAACCCAGGATCCTCATCATGGACGAGCCGTTCGGCGCCCTGGACGTGCAGACCAAGGCGATCATGTCGACCGAACTCCTCGGCCTGTGGGAGCAGATCCGTCCGTCGGTCATCTTCATCACCCACGACCTCGACGAGGCCGTGGCGCTCGCCGACCGGGTCGTCGTCATGACGTCCAGCCCCGGCTCGGTCAAGGCGGTCTTCGACATCGACCTGCCGCGCCCGCGCGGCTCGGTCCAGGAGATCCGCTTCCAGCGCCGCTTCATCGAACTCCAGCACAAGATCTGGGACTGCCTGCGCGAGGAGGTGGAGCGCGCCTACGCACGCACCGCAGGAGGTACGGCATGAGTACGACGTCCGCTGTTTCCCCCGCCCCGGTCGAGGACGGCGCACAGTCCTCGACCGCGGCCGCCGCCAGGCGTGCCGCCCGGCGGCGCACCGTGCTGGTGTGGGCGGGCCGTATCGGCCTCGCGGCCTTCGTCATCGGGGGCTGGCAGGCGTTCACCACCTGGGGGATCGTCGACCCGTTCTTCTTCGGGCAGCCGTCCGGCATCGCCAAGCGGCTGGTCGACCTCTTCCAGAACGGCACCGAGTTCGGGTCCTTCTACTCGAACATCTGGACAACGATCCAGGAGGCGCTGGTCGGCTTCGCCCTCGGGGCCGTCACCGGAGTGGTCTTCGGCGTCGCGCTGGGCCAGAGCCGCTTCCTCGCCGACGTGCTCGGCCCCTACATCAAGATGGTCAACGCGATCCCGCGTATCGTCCTCGGCTCGATCTTCATCGTCGCGTTCGGCATCGGCGTGCTGCCGAAGATCCTGCTCGCCGCGGTGCTGGTGTTCTTCATCGTCTTCTTCAACGCCTTCCAGGGCGTCCGCGAGGTCGACCGCAACATCCTCGCGAACACCAAGGTCCTCGGCGCCTCGCAACTGCAGATCATCCGCCATGTCACCGTGCCCTCCGCGCTCACCTGGATCATCGCCAGCCTGCACAGCGCCTTCGGCTTCGCCATCGTCGGCGCGCTGGTCGGTGAGGTGCTCGGCGCGCAGAGCGGCCTTGGCCTGGTCATCAAGACCGCGCAGAACAACTTCGACCCCAACGGCGTGTTCGCCACGATGCTCGTCATCTCGGTCATCGTGCTCGGCGCCGAGTGGCTGATCGGCAAGCTCGAGCACCGGCTGTTGTCCTGGCGCCCGCCGACCCCGTCCGAGGCCTCCAACGCCATCTGACGCCCCCCCGCGCCCCCTACTTCATCTCATTCATCCCAGAATCCTCAGCAAAGGAATGTGGTCAGCCATGTCCAGACGACCCGTCGCCGTCGCCGCGTCTCTGCTCACCGTTCTCACCCTCGGCGCGGTCAGCGCCTGTTCCGGCAACTCCAGCTCCAGCACCGGCAGCGGCGGTTCCGGCGGTACGCCGACCGTCAAGCTCATGGTCGGCGGCATCGACAAGCAGATCTACCTGCCGTACCAGCTCGCCCAGAACCTGGGCTACTACAAGAAGTACGGCGTCGACGTCCAGCTGAGCACCGAGCAGGACGGCGGTGTCGGCGCCGAGGAAGCCATGGCCTCGGGACAGGTGGACATGGCGGGCGCCTGGTACAACCACACGATCGAGTTCCAGGCGAAGGGCAAGGCCGTCGAGGACGTCGTGCAGCTCTCCGGCGCGCCGGGCGAGCGCGAGATGTGCACCCAGAAGTCGGGCGTCACCTCGGGCGCCGACTTCAAGGGCAAGACCCTCGGTGTCACCGACCTGGGCTCGGGCACCGACACACTCACCCAGTTCCTGGCCGCCAAGAAGGGCGTCAAGCTCAGCCAGTTCCACCGGATCGGGGTCGGTGCGGGCTCCACCGCCATCGCCGCGCTGCAGAACGGCAAGGTCGACTGCGTGATGACGACGCAGCCGACGGTGGCCGCGATCCAGAAGAAAGGCGTCGGTACGTCCGCGATCGACCTGGCCACCACGGGCGGCGCCGTGGCGGCGATGGGCGGTGCCTACCCTGCTGCCAGTGTGCTCGCCCGCACCGACTGGGTGGACTCGCACAAGGACACGGTGCAGAAGGTCGTCGACGCGCTCGTCGCCACCATGCACTGGATCAACACGCACAGCGCGGCCGACATCGCGAACAAGCTGCCGGCGTCGTTCGTGTCGAACCAGCTGGTGACCAAGGCCGACTACGTCTCGGCCCTGAACGAGGACAAGGGCCAGTTCCTCCCGGACGGTCTCATGCCGGCCGGTGGTCCGAAGACCTCTCTGGCGACGGAGAAGCTGGTCGGTAACGTCAAGTCGTCGGTGGACCTCAGCAAGACGTTCACCAACGACTTCGCCATCCAGGCCAACAAGACCGAGGGCTTCAAGACGACCACGACCCCGGCCGGCCCGAACGGCTGAGCCTGCGGCCGGTGCGCCCCGGGCCTACGCGGCCGGGGCGCACCGAACGGGTCAGCGGACCGGCAGCACGGTGGTGTGTTCCTCGCGCACGGCCTTCAGGGAGCGGGGGTCGAGACCGAGCAGGCTCAGGATCGTCGGTGCGATCTGCTTGGTCTGCACGTCCGCGGAGTCGCGCACGCCGTCCGGGACGGAGGCGCCGGACACGACGAGAGGAACGGCGAGGTCGTCGGAGTGGCCGCCGCCGTGCTCGGCGATCTTCTTGGTGCCGCCGGTGTAGACGACGCCGTACTGCGCGACACCGAGGAGGTCCGGGACCCGGGCGTCGCCGGCCTTGACGTGGAAGTAGTCGGCCGCGGCCTTGCCAGCGTAGACCTTGCTGAGCCCGCTGTGGGCGTAGGCCTTGGGCGCGGCGTTGAGGTCGGTGCCGGTGCCGCTCTGCTCGAGGAGGTACTTCTTGGCGAAGGCGGTGGCGGCCGCGGAGCGGTCGGAGAGCCAGAGCAGCATGGCGTCGTCGTCCACCGCGTGCGTCACCAGGTCGGCGGCGCCGGGGTGGAGCTTCTTCCAGGCGGCGTTGAGGCCGTCCAGCAGCGGGCCGTCGTCGACGCGGGTGAGCGCGGCGGGGTCGGTGGGCGACTGGCCGTGCTTGGCGGAGAGGATGACGGTGGTGCTGCCGGAAAGGTGCCGCTTGCCGATCTCGGCGGTCAGGGCGCCGATCTCCGTGTTGACGAAGTCCAGGTTCTTCACCAGCAGCGGACCTGGGACGTTCTTGGCGGTGTAGCCGCCGGTGAGGCCGTCCGAGGCGGGCAGCTTCTGCGCGGTGGAGACCGACTGGAAGTTGAGGCCGAAGATCGCCGGGGTGCCGACCTTGTGGGAGCGGCTGTGGTCGTAGCCGTCGATCTCGTTGAGGACGGCCTTCACCTTGTAGCCGTCGTACTGCTCGGTGGCCTTGTTGTCCTTGGTCCAGTCGTTGCCGGCGGCGTAGCCGAGGGCGTCGCTGTTGATCTCCGGGGTGAACAGGTCCTGGACGCCGGTGCCCGAGGGGCCGCTGAGGATCTCGTAGGCGGCGTGCTTGTCCGACCAGGCGGTACGCAGACCCGCCTGGCGGGCCACCTCGAAGATCGTGTTCACCTTGAGATACGAGTGCGGGTACACCGGCTCGCAGGTCTTCGGGTCGACCGGCAGCTTCGACGCGTTGATCAGGCTCGCCGGGTGGCCGGTCATCGACAGGATGCTGTCCGGCAGGCCCGCGAGGCCCTGACCGGCGTCGATGGAGGCCTGGTTCTTGTCCAGGTCCTCCGTGAGGTCCACCTCGACCCCGGGCTTGACGCCCTTGCAACTGGTGGTTCCCGCCGGGAGAAGCGCGGCGTTGTAGGTGTCGTCGTAGTAGATGCCCGTGGTGCCGGGAGTGCCGCCGGTCGCCTGGGCGACCATGCCGGGGAAGGAGTCGGACGGCGTGGTGGTGCTGGCGTGGGTGTACTCCACACCGTCGCCGACCAGCCGGGCCAGCGCGGACTTCGGGTGTCTGGCGATGTACCAGGCCAGGTCCGACTGGTGCAGCCCGTCCACGGAGACCAGCAGGACATGCCTGGCGGCGGCCCGGTGGGGGGAGGCGGCGAACGCGGAGGGCTGGGCGGCAGTCACCCCGGTCAGGACTCCGGCGGCGGCGAGGACGGCTGCGGACCTGACGTAACGTCTGGACATCTGTTGTCTCCCGGGTGTTCGGGGCGGGCTGCGGGTGCCGGGCTCATCAGAGTGGCGCCTTGTGTACCGGAAACGGCGCATGTGTGAACACACCCGGAATGAGCGGTCGGGTCTTCGCCAAGTAGGTCTGGTTTTCCCCGGGGAGGAGGGACGGCCGCGGCCTCGGGCGAGCCGAACGACTGGAGTCGGCAGGTCGCCGGCGGCGCACAGCTCGGTTCGGTCCCGCCGGCGGGGCGTGGCCACCGACGGCGGTGACGGCCTGCCGGCAGGTGTGGTCGACGACGTCGCCTGCGGCGAAGATCCAGGGGATTGTTCGTGCGGCTGGTGGGCGAGGCACCCGGCGGCGCCCGTGCACCCCAGCTGATCGACCCGGCCGCGAGGATCCCGCTGCAGGGCGCCAGGACGCGCCCCGCGAGGTCGGTGAACGGATGGGACAGCGGGCACTCCCGGTGCGGACGGCCGGGTCGTCGCAGCCCGGCTCGACGAACCGCGACCAGGGCCCCGGATCATGGTCGGCTCGGCGATCTCATACGGCGTGAAGCCCGGACGGGTCGCGTGCAGGTGTGTTCACCCGGCGGTACACCGCGCGGTCCTCCGCAGCCGTGGCGAACTCTCCGGCGCGAGCCGTTCCCATGCGCGTCGGGCAGCCGCGGTGAGGGCAGACGCGAGCGGGGCCGAGGTGACAGGTGCTTGACAAAGATTTCCTCAAGGCCGGGACACTCTCCCTCGCCCGTGGTCGGGTCTCCTGCAACGGCTGTACGAACTGCCCGTGTGGGAGGCCTTGGTGTCAGCACCAACCCGTAAGAGACGATGGCTCACGATCTGCGCCGTCACAGCGTCCGCCGCTCTCGTCGCGATACCCGCGGGAGCCGCGTCCGGACCGGGCGGCAGCCCCTTTGGGGCGCGCTCTCTCGCGCAAGTCGCCGGGGAACGTGAACAGTCGGTGGGTGCGCTCAGCCCCATGGCGGCGGGGGAGGACGGCGACGGCGGCAACGAGGCCGACGAGATCGCCGAGGGCGCGGACCAGTACGCCGAGGCCCGCACCTCGCCCGGCATCGTCGCGCCCGGCGCGTACGGCGCCGCCTGGACCAGCCTGACCGAGCTGCCGGGCACGGGCGGCAGCTGGGACCATGTCACCGGCCTGCCGTACAACTCCGACGACCCGCGCTATCGCGACTACGACTCCAACTCCAGCGGCGGCTCGGGCAACGTCACCGGCCGGATGGCGGCGATGGCCGCCGATGACGACGGGTACGTGTACGCGGGCAGTGCGGGCGGCGGCGTGTGGCGCTCGCGCACCGGCGGTGGGCACTGGCAGCCCGTCAGCGACCGGCTGTCCTCGCAGTCCACGGGCGCCCTCGCGCTGGACGGGGCCGGGCGGCTGTGGCTGGGTACCGGTGAGGCGACGACCAACGCGGACGCGTACCTCGGCAGTGGTGTGTACGTCCTGTCCGACCCGCACCACGGCACGTTCTCGTCGCGCAGCCGCGTCGGTGGCGACGAGCTGGAGTCGACCACGATCCACGAGCTCCGCTTCGGCCGCGGCAAGGTGTGGGCGGCGACCAGCGAGGGTGTGTGGAGCCACTCGACGAAGTCGCTGAAGGGCGCCTGGAAGCTGGAGTTCGCGCCCAACCCCGACTATCTGCCGGGCGGTTCGAAAGCGGACGACGAGTCGGCCGCGTACAAGAACATCGCCAACGACATCGCGATCGACCCGAAGGACCCGAGCAAGGTCGTGCTCGCGGTCGGCTGGCGCAGCGGTGACGACTACAACGGCTTCTACACCAAGGGCTCCGACGGCACCTGGACGCGGATCACCGGCGGCCTGGGCGACCTCCCGGCCGACCCGGACAACGTCGGCAACGTCACCTTCGCCCGCTCCGCCGACGGCTCCCGCTACTACGCCATCGACCAGTCGCCGGAACAGCTGAACACCAACCCGGACAGCGGCCTGGAAGGCATCTACGTCTCCAAGTCCGGCTCTCCCACCGGGCCGTGGACCGAGATCGCCGACTACAAGGGCCTGGCCGCCGACGGCTCGGCGCTGACCTCCAGCGGTTACATGCCGGGCGTGCAGGCCTGGTACAACCAGTTCCTGACCGTCGACCCGAAGAACCCGGAGCACGTGTACGCGGGCCTGGAGGAGGTCTACGAGACCAAGGACGGCGGCAGCAGCTGGTCGACCGTCGGCCCGTACTGGAACTTCGGCTTCTCCTGCTGGAGCATCGACCCCGCCAAGCAGACCGGCGACTGCAACCAGACCACCCACTCCGACCAGCACGGCGTCGCGATCGGCAGCTACCACGGCAAGAGCTACGTGTACGTCGGCAACGACGGCGGCGCCTACAAGCGCCCGGTCAACGGCGTCCAGGACTCCTCCGGCCACGCCACCGACTGGACCTCCCTCAACGACGGCACCATCGACACCCTCCAGTACTACTCGGTCGGCGTCGGCAAAGACCTCACCTACGGCGGCGTCTCCGTCACCGGCGGCCTGCAGGACAACGGCCAGTCCATTCTGCGCGGCAACGACAAGGTGATGGGCTCCGACTTCGGCGGTGACGGCGGCGACACCCTCACCGACCCTGCCAACGGCTGCAACATCGCCGAGGAGTACGTCTACCTCGCGATCCAGGTGACCCAGAACTGCGCCGTCAATGACGGCTCCTGGGTGAGCGATCCCAGCAGGATCACGTCGTACAACGTCGCCCCGGCCGACAACGCCACCGGCGAGGCCCGCTTCATCGCCCCGCTGGCCGCCGACATGAAGGACAGCGCGACCTGGGTCGCGGGCGGCCGCCATGTGTGGGTGCAGACCCACGGCTACGCCATCCGCAGCGGCGACGAGTGGAAGAGCGTGTACGACCTGGGCGCCGGCCGCACCGCGACCGCCGTCGCGGCCTCGGGCGGCAAGGTGTACGCGGCCTGGTGCGGTCCCTGCAACAACCAGGGCTTCGCCCGCGGCATCTCCGTCGGGAACGCGGACGGCACCGGCTGGCACGACATCGCCCTGCCGGTGGACGGGACGGTGCCCAACCGCTACCTCAGCGGCTTCGCCATCGACCCGAAGAACGCCGACCACGTCTACCTCGCGGTCAACGGCTTCTCCCGGCACTGGACCGAAGGGCCCGGCGCCGGTGTCGGCCACGTCTTCGAGTCCAAGGACGGCGGCACCACCTGGAAGGACATCTCGAAGAACCTCCCCGACGTGCCGGCCGACTCCGCCGTCGTCACGCCGGACGGCGGCCTCGCCGTCGCGACCGACCTGGGCGTCGTCTACCGGGCGCCGGGCCGCACGACGTGGCAGCGCGTCGGCAGCCTTCCGGCCGTCGCCGTGCTCCAGCTGAAGCTCAGCCCTGACGGCAGCACCCTGTACGCGGCCACCCACGGCCGTGGCATCCACAGCATCAAGGTGCGCGACTGCCGCTGAGCCACAGGTGTCGGTGACGCAGGGGTGACCCCGGCCCAAGGCCGGGGTCACCCCTGCGTCGGGTAGGGGACCACGCTCACGTGCAGGGTGAACGCCGGGCGCGCCGCTCCCGCCACGTCCGGAGCCTTCGCCGTCACGCCGACGTCGGCGGCTCCCGGCCGTACGCTCGCGCACCGCAGGGTGGCGTGGGCGGTGCCGTCCGCGTCCACCCGCCACCCGGACGGCAGCACGAAGGCGGGCGCCGAGCTGTGGAGCGCCGTCCACCGCTTGTCGTCCGTCCGGGGCCGCAGGACGAGGGAGACCACCGTCCCGGGCCGGACGCACAGCCGCTGCTCGGGGGCGCCGCCGGGGGTGACCGTGAGGTCGGTGTGACCGGCGGCGCAGCCCACCGGCGAGACGGAGGCGGTGGGGGAGGCGGACGGACCGCCCTGGGCCGCACTTGCCGACGCGCTTGCGGACACACCGGCCGACGGCTCGGACGAGAGGCTCCGGGACCCTACCGCCCCGTCCCCGCGCGCCGACGAGCCGCATGCGGCCAGCACGGCAACCCCGGCGACCACCCACACCCCGGCCCACCACCGCATCGGCAACTCCTCGCCTGAACGCCCGTACTGCTACCAGCATGCCCCGCAGTGCGGCACGGGAGGGAGGGGTGTCGTTGGTCTCGACGAAGAGAGGGCGGACGGGGTGAAATGACATGACCATGTAGGGTGCAGGGGTGTCAGCGTCCTGACGCACTTCCCGCACGGATGTCCGGTCGGCCGGGTCCCGCCCCATGGTGCGGGCGCGTACGAGGCATGCTCCCGACCCCACTCCCGCGCCACTGGATAGGGTCGCAACGTGGCCCGCACCAGCAGACAGCCGGACGACTCCCTCGCCGATGAGGCCCGAGGTGAGCTGTCGCCCCGGGTGGAGCGCGCGCTGTGGTGGGGGACGGCCGGCCTGGTGCTCGGTGTCCTCGGCACCTCGGTACTCGTCGCCGGCACGGAGCACGGCCGGCGACTGCCCGTGGCCGTGGCCCTGGTCCTCGCGCAGGCCTGCGCCCTGAGGTGGCAGGCGCGCGCCCCGGTCGCCGTACTGGCCGCGAACGCGGCGACAGGGCTCGCGGTGTGGGCGCTGCTGCCCGCGGTGACCTTGACGGGGGCGCTGCTCGCGGCGCAGTCCGCCCTGTGCGTGCTGTCGGCCACCAGGCCGCGGCGGGTCTCGGTGCGGGCGCTCGTGGCGATGTGCTTGCCGGCGCCGTTGGCGTTCGGGGCGGGCGGTGTCGCGGGGCTGACGGTCTATCTGCTGACGGTGGTCCTGGGGTGGACCGCGGGGCAGTGGCGCAGGGCGCAGCAGGCGCGGACGAGGGCGGAGACGCGCCGGGCCGTGGTTGAGGAGCGTGCGCGGATCGCGCGGGAGGTGCACGACGTCGTGGCGCACACCCTGTCGGTGATGGTCGTTCAGGCGGGCGCAGCCGATGACGTTTTCACCCAGCGGCCCGACCAGGCCCGTCAGGCGTTGCGGGCCATCGAGACGGGCGCACGGTCGGCACTGGGTGAACTGCGCCTGCTGCTACGGGTGTTCGGGCCCGAGGCGGAGGAGGGCAGGGCCGGGGAACAGCGGGAGCCCGGGCCCTCACTCGCCGGGCTGGACGAGCTGGCCGACACCGTGCGCGCGACCGGGATGACCGTGCACGTGCACCGCGAGGGCGCCACCGACGGGCTGCCGGCCGCGGTGGACCTGGCGGCGTACCGGATCGTCCAGGAGGCCCTCACCAACACGCTGCGCCATGCGGCCGGTGCCACCGAGGTGAGTGTGCGCGTGACGGCCGAAGGGGAGTGCGTGAGGGTGACGGTTGTCGACAACGGGCGTACAACGCAGGGGCGTTCGGTATCGGCGGGAGCGGGGCGCGGTCTGGTGGGGATGAAGGAGCGGGCGAGGCTCGTGGGCGGCGGTCTGCGCGCCGGGCCGCTGCCCCAAGGTGGGTTCGAGGTGGCGGCGCGGCTGCCGGTGGAGGGCGTGTCATGACGCTGCGTGTGGTGGTGGCCGACGACCAGGAACTGGTCCGTACCGGATTCCGCATGATCATCGACGCCCGGGACGACCTCGAGGTGGTCGGTGAGGCGTCCGACGGTCAGGAGGCGGTGCGGCTGACGCGGGAACTGGCGCCCGACGTCGTGCTGATGGACGTACGCATGCCCGTCGTGGACGGCATCGAGGCGACCCGGCAGATCGCTGAGTGCGGCAGCCGGGCCAGGGTGCTCGTGCTGACGACCTGGGACGTGGACACGCACGTGGTCGCCGCCCTGCGGGCCGGGGCGAGCGGCTTCCTGCTGAAGGACATCCGCCCCACCGAACTCGTCGACGCCATCCGCCTCACCGCGCGCGGCGACGCGCTGCTGGCGCCGACCGTGCTGAGCCGCGTCCTCGACCGCTTCCTGCGCACCACCCCCGACCCGGCGCCGCCGCCCTCCCTCAGGGACCTCTCCGGCCGGGAGCGGGAGGTGCTCACCCTGATCGGGCAGGCGCTGTCGAACGCGGAGATCGCCCAGCGGCTCGGCCTGTCGGAAGCCACCGTCAAGAACCATGTCACCGCGGTGCTGCGCAAACTGGGCCTGCGCGACCGCGTCCAGGCCGTCGTCGCGGCCTACGACCACGGTCTGGTGCGGCCGCGCCGCCCCTGACGCCGCCGCCTCCTCCTCAAGGATGAGGCCGGGCCGCGGTCCTCCCGTGTTCCCAGCGCCGGTCCACTCCTGCGGCCGATCCGCAGCCGGGTACCCGGCCATAGCGTCGAGGTATGACCGACGACCTGGCCTGCCTCCTGTACCTGCTCGCCCACGACGAAGCGGCCGAAGGCCCCTACGACCGCTCCCGGACGGAGTTGCTGGTCCGTGCCGCCGCCCTGGTCGACCTCGCGTTGCGCGGCCGGCTGGGGGAGGACGGCGGCACGGTCACCGTGTCCGGCACGGAACCGACCGGCGACCCCGTCCTGGACGGCGTTCTGCGCGACGCCGCCGGGCACGGCTGGAAGGCTCTCGTGCGCCGCCACCGCAAGCGGACCCTGACCGAGGTGGAGGACCGGCTCGCCGCGGAGGGCCTTCTCACCGTGAAGGCGCCCCGCACCCGCTTCGGTACCCGGCGGGTGACCGTGACGGACCGCGCCGTGCCCGCCGCACTCCGCGCCCGCCTCTCCACGGCGCTGCACGGGGACGGACCCGTGCGGGAGATCCCCGCCGCCGACGCCGCGCTGCTGGCGCTGGCCGCAGCGGGCGGCATCCGCTCGGTCCTGTCACGGCAGGACCAGAAGACCTTCCGGGCCCGTGTCGACGCCTGCACGGGGCGCCTTGCCGCCCTCGCGCCCGGCCTGGAGACAGCTGTACGCGCTCTGCCGACGACCATGATCGCCGCACAGGGCGGCATGGGCGGCAGCTGACCGAACGGGGAGAAGATGACCATCCACCGCCTCCTGGCCACCACCCTGGCCTGCGCCCTGACCGCCGCCCTCGCGACGGCCTGGTCCGAGGCGCCACCGACGCAGCCCGCCCGGCCCACCGCCACGACGGTACGCACGACGGAGCCCGCCCGGCCCGCCGCCGCCACGACGGTGCTCACCCACGACGGCCCGGTGCGGGGCGCCGCTCACGACGGTTACCGCACCTTCGAGGGCATCCCCTACGCGGCGCCCCCGGTCGGCAGGCTGCGCTGGGCGCCGCCCCACCGCGCCACCCCCTGGTCCGGGGTACGGGACGCGACCCGGCCCGCGAGCGCCTGCCCGCAGCCGGCCGGTGAGGTGCCCGGCGGCAGCACCGACGAGGACTGCCTCCACCTGAACGTCACGACCCCCGACGGCGCGGGACCGGTTCGCCCCCGGCCGGTGATCGTGTGGCTGCACGGCGGCGGCTTCACCACCGGAGCGGGCAGCTCGTACGACGCCCACCGCATGGCCGTCCGCGGCGATGTCGTGGTCGTCACCGTCAACTACCGCCTGGGAGCGCTCGGGTTCCTCGCGCACAGCGGGCTGCCCGGCTCCGGCACCTTCGGCCTGGCCGACCAGCAGGCCGCGCTGCGCTGGGTCCGTGCCGAGATCGGCGCTTTCGGCGGTGACACGCACAACGTGACGCTGGCCGGCGAGTCGGCGGGCGGCTACAGCGTCTGCGCCCAGCTCGCCTCACCCGCCGCCGCGGGACTCTTCGACCGGGCGATCATCGAGAGCGGACCCTGCACGGGCCGCCCGGACCGGCCGTTCGCGCCGTCCTCCGTCCCCCTGCCCACGGCGCGCACCGCGGGCGCGGACCTCGCGGCGAAGGCCGGCTGCGGCTCCGCCCGCGACGTCCTGGCCTGCCTGCGGCGCGTGGACGTCTCCCGTCTGCTCGCGGCCCAGGACGCCGATCAACAGCCCGCCCACACCACGCCGTTGCTGCCGGTCGACCCCGCGGTGGCGATCGCCGCCGGCCACTTCCACCATGTCCCCGTGCTCATCGGCGACAACCACGACGAGGGCAACGGCTGGGCCGCCGGGATCATCCAGGCCGGCAACCCCGTCACCCCCGACACCTGGCCCGACGTAGTGGCCGCCTTCTTCCCCTCCTCGGGGCGGTCCTCGGGGCAGGCGAAGGCGATCGTCCGCGAGTACCCGGTGCACCGCACCGACGGGGGTCCCGTGTTCGGTGCGGTCATCGGCGACGCCGACTTCGCCTGCCCGACGGCGCGCACCGACGGCCTGCTCGCCGCCCATGTGCCCGTATGGCGCTACGAGTTCGCCGACGAGCACGCCCCGCCGCTCACCCCGGGCACACCGCCGTTCCCGCTCGGCGCACCGCACGCGAGCGAACTGCCCTACCTGTTCGACCTGGGCGGCCGCCCCCGTGACCTGACCGCGGCCCAGCACCGGCTGGCCGACACCATGATCGACTACTGGACCCGCTTCGCCCGCACCGCCGACCCGAACGGACCGTCGTCGCCGCACTGGCCCCGGCAGACGGTGCTGTCCCTGGCGCCTGACCACGTCGTCCCCACCCGCACGGTGCAGACCCGACACCACTGTGCGTTCTGGAACGCCCTCGGGTGACCACGGGGACGACCGCCGGCACGCACGTGAGCGGTGGCGGTAGGGCCACCCCTCATCCGGTGTCCAGGCCCGGCGACGAAGCAACGAGGAACTGGAATTCACCACAACGGACCCCGGGGGACACCCATGAACGAGACCGTCGCCAGGCGCCTGACGGGCCTCGCCGCCATCGTCACCGCAGCCCTCTTCATCGTCGAAGTACCTCTGTACTTCGTCTACTCCGGCCCGCCGCCGGACTCGAACGTCCTGGCCAGGCTGCTGATCGGAATCGTCGCGCTGGCGTTCATGATCGTGTTCGTGACGGCCTTCCGCGAACTGGTCAAGGTGGCGAACCCCGCCTACGAATGGGTCGGCACCATGGCCTTCGCCACCAGACTGGTCTACGCGACGATCACCCTGGTCTCCAGCGGGCTGGAAGCCGGCGCGGTCATCGCCGCCGACCACCCGATCGACCCGACCGTCACGGTCAGCGGCACCTACATCCTCTACGGGTCGATCGGCCGCCTCCTGCTCGCCCTTTTCCTGACCGCGGTGGGCTACGGCATCTCCCGTACGAACCTGCTGCCGCGCTGGACCGGCCGCTCCGCCTTCGCCCTGGCAGGGTGCAACCTGGCCTTCGTGCCGTCCCTGTTCTTCGGCGACACTCCCGCGCACTTCTACGCGGCAGCGGCTGGGGCACCACCGCCCTGATGGGCGCGATCCTCAGCTACTGGATGCTCGCCCTGGGCATCTGCACCTACCGCAGTACGGGGACGCCGCCCCGAAAGCTACAGCAGTAGGTCGAAGACCTTCGTGACGGTCTCCCAGTGGCTGGTCTGAGGGTTCTTGAGGTCCGGGAAGACGATTCTGAACGTGTCGGCGAGAGCCACGCTCAGCCCGCCGAGGATCTCCGGGTATCGCGCCTCGGTCTCCTCGGTCGGCGCCCGGTCGAGCGGGGGGTGCTTGGCCAGCTGCTCGAGGACGGGCTTGAGTTCGACCTCCTGGTCCAGCCGCCGGAACCGGTGGATGCTCTCCTGGAGACCCTTGGTGATCGGCAGGTCCCACGGTTCGACGGTGTCCCGGTCGTTCGCCTTGGCCGCGGCCTGCGCGACGGTCAGGAGATCGTAGAGCTTGTCGTCCACGAACTCGCTGTAACGCTTCAGGTCGTTCTTGTCCACGTCGAGGCTCGCGGCCGCGCGGAAGAACCGTTCGAATGCGGACACCCCCATGACGGTCATGTCTCTCGCCTCCTCCTCGACTCGCCGGCTCATCGACAGGCGATCACCCGGTCAAGGGTCGCAGGGGGTGCCACGGGCCGCCTGCGCATGCCAGGACGAATACGGCTGCCCGCATTCCACCTGCCAGGACAAAGCCGCGGGTGTTCACCGAGCCCCAGGACGGGGCCTTCACAACGCGCCGGGCCGTGCGACGCCGCCGGACCACACGTCCCTCGACTCGAGGACCCGCCGGGTCTCGACGGCGATCTGCTGCGGCTCACCGGTCGCGACGACGACCACGGGCACGTCTGCGCCCGGGCCGTCGATCCTGCGCACACCCTCCTCGAACAGCTCCTCCAGCGGCGGAACGGCCAGGCCGCCCCGCACGCCGAGGACCCGGAGCCCCGCGCACACCTCCTCGCGTACCTCGGGCTGGTCCACGCCGATCTCGCCGGTGAAGGCCAGCACGTCGAGGCGGTCCAGCGAGGCCGCCATGGCGGCGATGCCGCGCCGGCAGCCGTGCACGAAAACGGCGAGCGCCGCCTCGGCGGCCCTGTCCCCCCGCCTGCGCGCCCGCATCAGGTCCCGGGTGTCCCCGGACATGCCGGAGAGGCCGAGGAGACCGGACCGCCGGTGGAGATCCTCCTCCACCTCACGAGCGGTCAGACCGTGGCGGCGCTGGAGCCACAGCAGGGCCCCGGGATCGACGCTGCCGCTGCGGCGGCTCATCACGAGTCCCTCCAGCGGGGTGAGGCCCATGGTGGTGTCCATGCTGCGGCCGTCGCGAACGGCGCACGCGGAGCAGCCGCCGCCCAGATGGACGAGCACGGCCTGGAGGCCGTCGGCAGGCCGTTGCAGCACCTCGGCGGTCCGTTCCAGGCACCATGCGTAGGACAGTCCGTGGAAGCCGTAGCGCCTCATCCCGTACTCGGTACGCCACCGTTCCGGCACGGCGTACTCACGGGCGGCGGCCGGGAGGTCGCGGTGGAACGCGGTGTCGAAGCACGCCACGTGGGGCACGTCCGGCAGCAGCTCCCGTGCCGTGTCCACCACGGTGAGGGCGGGCGGCAGGTGCAGCGGCGCCAGGTTCCTGACCTCTTCGAGCAGTTGGCGGATCCGTCCGTCGATCACCGTGTGATGTGTCAGACGCGGCCCGCCGTGGACGAGACGGTGTCCCACGGCGGTGGGCGGGGGCACGGTGGCCAGGAAGTCCCGCAGGTCCACGTCGGACTCGGGGCCGGGTGGCGCGGACGAGTCACGGCCCGCGATCCGGGTGCCGGCGGCCGAGAAGAGGGTGATGTGCAGGCTGGAGGATCCGGCGTCGAGAACCAGGACGCTCCGGCGGGGAGGGCCGGCGGACCGGGCGGGGCTCATCGCTGCCTCCTTCTCCGCCGTACTCGATTCACGGGGGGCGGTCCCCGGCCGAGTACCCCGGCCCCCTGGTCCGGCCCAGGCGGATCCTGACCCGCTCCGGCGAGGCGGGGTCCGCAAGGCCCAGCCCGGCCCCGGGTCCGTAGGCAGGACTCGGGGCCGGGCCGGACGCATCCGGTGGTTCAGGCGGTGGCGTCAGCCGAGGAGCTTCGTCGCCAGGGTCGAGGCGTTGTACGAGCCCCAGCCGGTGGTGAAGTCCCAGCCGGAGGCCGCGGAGTAGGCGCCGTTGCTGCCGCTGGTGATGTCGTGGAAGCCGGTGCCGTTCGCCGAGTAGAGGGCCGGGTTGGCGAAGCCGAGGTTGGCCTTGCCTGCTGCCGCGGCCTGCTGGTTGTAGAGGGCCGCGAACGCCGCCCACTCGGGGGCCGCGGCGCTGGTGCCGCCGACCGAGGACCATGAACCCTGCGAGTAGATGGAGACGCCGGGGCTGGGGTTGGCGTGTGCCGAGACGTCCGGGACCTGGCGGTAGCCGCCTCCCGCGCTCTTCTGGACGGCCGTCTGCCAGCTCGGGATCTTGAAGACGGAGGACTTGCCGCCACCGCCGCCGGACCAGGCCACCTCCTTGCTGAAGGCGTTGGACGAGGTGACGGTCAGCTTGGTGCCGCCGACGCCCGTGACGTACGGGTCGCTGGCCGGGTAGTCGACGGAGGTGCCGCCGTCGCCCGCGTCGTCGGAGCCGTCGTCACCGGAGGCCGCGTAGAAGCCGAGGCCCTCGGCGGCGCCCGCCTTGAAGACGGCATCCACCGCGTTGATGTTGGAGGTGGTGCGGGCGCTCTCGGCGGCGCCCCAGCTGATCGAGGTGGTGGGGATGCCGCTGTCGACGATGGCCTGGTAGGTGTCGACCTCGCCGGCGTCGGAGTTGGGGCCCTCGAAGACGGTGACGTTCGCCTTGGGGGCGATCGCGTGCAGCACCTCGATGTCCAGCTCGACCTCGACCTGCCCGTCACCGAGCGAGCCCGAGCCGCCGTCCACCTTCTGCACGGTCGGGGTGGGCGAACCGAGGCTGTAGTTGGTGTCGTACTTGGTGATGTTGGACTGCTGGAAGCCGTCGAACTCCAGCAGCGCGATCTTCTGGCCGCTGCCGGTGTATGTGCCGGAGACGCTGTAGCCGCCCTTGAGCTGGGCCGGGGTGTAGCCGCCGCCGGGGCCGTTGTGCGGGGAGACGGTGTGCGGGGTGGCCTGGTGGTGCAGCTGGACGCGGTTGTTGAGGCCCGCGACGTCGCTGACCAGGGAGGCGAGGGGGGACGGGAGCGTCGGCGCGCTGTCGTTGGCGTAGAAGGAGCGGCCCGAGGAGGCGTCCTTCCAGGTCGACAGCTCGGTGCCGAAGGCCTTCTGCAGCTGGGCGGCGGTGCCGCTGGCGTCGACCAGCAGGTTGCCCGAGTGCACCTTGCCGACGGTGACCCCCTGCGAACGCAGGTAGTCCCTGAGCTTCTTTACCTCGGCGTCGGTCCGGCCGAACCGGGCCGCGAACTGCTGCTTCGTCAGGTAGTGGCCGTACGAGGCCGAGTGCGGGTCGCTGACCTCGGCCACGAAGGTGTCAAGTGCCTTGCCGCCTCTGGGAGTCAGGCTGATCGCCACCGATATCCGCTTGCCGGCCGCGACCTTGCCCGTGCGGGACGCGTTGTGCTTCAGGCCGGGCAGGACGTCCCCGGCGACGGCGGCGCGGGCCGTGTGCGGGGCGTCGGACGCGTAGGCGGCGGGGACGACCGCCGTGATCAGGGCCGGTGCGGCGACCAGACCGAGCAGTTTCAGGCGTGACTTCACTGAAGTCCTCCGGTGGGGGGGTGGGGGGTGGGGAGGGTGTCCCGCGAGCGGAACGGGATCACCGTAGGAACTGCCGGCCCACCCCCATAAGCGGGGTAACCCTTGCGTTGCGTGTTAACTGCGGGTGTCGAAGGTGCGGGGGGTGCGGACGCGCGTGGGCAGACTGATCGTCATCGTCTGTGCGACAGAACCGGTTTGGTCGTCGCCGCCCGCGTCCACCGCCGCTCCGGACGCGATGACGGCGACCGCCATGGCGTGCGCCAGCGCGGTGCGTGAGCGGACGCCGAACTTGCGGTAGACCCGGGACAGGGCCCCTTCCACCGTCTTGACACTGATGAACAGCTCCGCGGCGACCTCCCTGTTGGTGGCCCCGCCGCCGACCAGTTCGGCGATCCTGGCCTCCGCGGGCGTGAGTTCGTGCCCGCCGGCGCCCGCCTCGCCACCGCGCTCCCCGGCCGCCAGCCGGGCGAGCTCGTCCCGGGCCCGTGCCGCGAGCGGAGCCGCGCCGATCCGGGTCGCCGTCTCCAGGGCCTCGGCGAGCGCCTCGCGGGCCGCGTTCCGGCGACGCGCCCGGCGCTCGACCGCGCCGAGTGCGATCAGGGCGCGTACCAGCTCGACGGGGAGCGGGAGGTGACGGAGACGTTCGACGGCCGTGCGCAGCCGTACCGCCCCCTCCTTCGCCCGGCCGAGTCCCGCCTCGCGCAGGCCCTCCGCCCGTTCCAGTGCTGCCAGTACGCTGCCGGGTGCTCCGTCCGGCACGCGCGCGCGTGCGTCGCGGAGGACGGCCCCGGCCGCGTCGGTCTCGCCCAGGACGACCAGGGCCTCGGCCAGGTCGGCGTACCAGTGGAGCAGGGGCGGGTCGGCGGCGCACATGGCCTCGCCCAACTCCTTGACGCGCTCCAGCGCCTCGACCGCGGCCGCCGCCCCGCGTGGATCGCCGCCGAGCAGTTCGGCCTGCCCGAGCACCGCCAGCGCACGCAGCAGGAACAGCCGGTCGCCGTCGGCCTCCGAGGCCCGTACCGCCTGTGCGGCCAGCCGCCGGGCCTCGGCGGCGGTGGAGCCGGTGGTCGCGGCGAGCGCCGCCGCGTACAGCGCCGGAGCCGCCTGGGCCATGGCACGCGAGCAGCGGGCCGCGGTGCGCAGCGCCTCACGGCAGTGTCCGGCGCGGACCTGGATGCGGGTCAGCGCCACCAGGGTCGCCGTCACCTCCTCGGCCCCGGCCGACCCACCGATCTCCGCGAGGAGCCGGACGACCTGGTCGCGGGCCTCGGCCACCTGGTCGGAGTCCAGGGCGAGGATCGCCCGCATCCGGATCAGCCGCCGGCTCTCCGGGCCGCCGTCGGCGCCGCCGACCAGGACGAGCGCCTCTTCCAGCGCGGCGTCGGCGGCGACCGGCTCCCCGGCCAGGGACCGCACCCGGGCAAGGGTGGCGAGTGCCCCGATCCTGGTGTCCGTGTCGCCTGCCGCGGCCGCCTGCCGCGCCGCCCGCCGGGCATGCCGGGTCGCCTCCTCCAACTCCCCGCACAGCAGCCCCCGTACGGCGGCCCAGTGGTGCAGCCGTGCCTCGGAGCGTGGATCGCCGGCCGCGTCCTGGAGGCCTTCCGCGATCAGGTCCTCGGCGCTCTCCAGCGCCTGCCCGGCGCCGAGCAGCAGGACCAGGCGGGCCCGCACCCGCTGTGGTGCCGAGCCCGAGCGGGCGAGGACGGTCTCAGCGGCCTCTCCGGCCTCCTCGGTACGTCCGGCGTCGCAGGCGTACTCGGCCGCGGCCAGCAGCCGTTCGGCATGCTCCGTCGGGCGGTCGGTGGGGGTGCGGCGGGCGCCCAGAGCGGCCAGCTCGAAGGCGGCGTCGGGGGAGCCGTCGCGGCGGGCGGACTCGGCCGCGGACATCAGGGTGCGGGCGGTGGCCTCGTCCTCGTACGGCTGGGCGAGCGCGAGATGGCGGGCCCGCTCCACGGGCTCGGTCACCGCGCGGGCCAGCCGCGCGTGTGCCCGCCGCCGGCCGTGCTCGGGGGCGTCGGCGTGCACGGCCGCCCGCAGTACGGGGTGCCGGAACCGTACGATCCCGTCGGCGTCGGCCGTCGCGATGCCGAGCCGTTCGGCCTCCGCGAGGTCCGCGGCGGGGTCGTGGAGTCCCGCGGCGCGCAGCAGGGTCAGGCTGGGGCGGGCGGCGGCGCTCGCGACGAGGAGGGTGTGCCGCACCGGCTCCGGCAGCGAACGGGCCTGCTTCAGCAGGAGGGTGCGCAGTCCCGGGGGCACCGGCGGCAGCGTGCCGGACCCGGCGGGCGCCGGGGCGCGCAGCGCGGCGCGCCCCAACTCCCTTGCGTAGTAGGGGTTTCCGGCGGCGGTCCGCTGGATCGCCCGCAGTACCGCCGGAGACAGGTCGGCGCCGAGGTCGGCTCGGACCAGGTGGGCCGTCTCGCCGTCCGTCAGGGGCGGCACGGGAAGTTCGACGGTGCCCGGCGGGCAGCAGCGCAGCCGCTCGGGCCGGTCGCCGTCGGCCACCCGCTCGGCGGCGAGCATCCGTATGCCGGGGTCGTCGAGCCGGCGTACGGCGAAGGCGAGGACCTCTGCGGTCGGCTCGTCTAGCCACTGGAGGCCGTCGACGACGAGCAGGACGGGACCGCCGGCGGCCAGGGCGCGCAGCGCGTCGAGGACGGCGACGCGTACGGCGAGCAGGCCGCGGTCGTCCGCCGGTCCGCCGCCGCGCAGCAGGGCCGCCCGCAGCGCTGCCCGGGGCTCCGGCGGCAGGGTCTCCAGTTGGCTCTCGGGGACCCGTGCGAACAGGTCGCCGAGCCCCGCGAAGGGCAGCCGGGCGTCCTCCTCGGCGGGCGAGCAGTGCAGTACGGTGCCGGCCGCCGGGGTGTCGGCGGTCAGGGCGGCGGTGAGAGCCGCCACGAGCGTGGACTTGCCGATGCCGGCGGGACCGTGGAAGAGCACCCCGGGGCGCGCCGCCGCCTGGACCCGGGCGCCGTCGAGCAGCGTACGGCGCCCGGTCAGAAGCATGTGTTCATGACAACCTCCGGTGATTCGTCGTGTCAATGACGTCGGTCACCTCTCGGCGGCGACCCCGTGCCCGACATGGCCTAACAGGTCATGTCTTCTTCCTGAATCCCTCGTTACGGAACGCGGAAGGCTCTTTGGCCCTCCTCCTGTGCGTAAGCAACGACGCACGGGCAGGGAAATCGGGGACTGAGTGACATGGGTTTGACCAGTCGGACGACCGTATACGCGCTCGGGGCGCTGGCCGCCCTGTGTGTGGCGCTGCTGGTCTGGCTGTGGCCGCGGTTCGCCAAGCCGGGACTGTGGCACGTGCTGGGGCGGCTCGGGGTCATCGGGGTGACGCAGGTGACGATCGTCGCGGCGTTCGCGTGCGCGGTGAACTCCTCGTACCAGTTCTTCGGCTCCTGGAACGAACTGTTCGGCAACGTCGACACCGCTCCGGTCGGTGTGACGCAGGCGGCCGGCGGGAACGGCGGCGGCTCGGTGAACGGCATAAGCAGCGTCCGCGGGGCGTCGCTCGTGCAGCCCGCGGGTGACCAGCAGCTGAGCCGGGTCAGCGGGCTGCCGGACGGGCCCGCCGCGGCCGCCGGCCGGGTGGAGTCGGTGAAGATCATCGGCCGGCGCACCGGCGTGGTCGATCCGGCCTTCGTCTATCTGCCGCCGCAGTACTTCCAGAAGGCGTACCACCGCATGCGCTTCCCGGTGATCGTCGCGCTCAGCGGCTACCCGGGCAGCATCTTCAACCTCGCCCAGCACCTGCGGGTCTCGCAGACCGCCGGCGAGCTGCAGCGCACGGGTCAGATGCAGCCGACGATCGTGGTGATGATCCGGCCCACCGTCGCCCCGCCGCGCGACACCGAGTGCGTGGACGTCCCCGGCGGACCGCAGGCCGAGACGTTCCTGGCCAAGGACCTCCCGGACGCGATCAGGTCCGTCTACCGGGCCGGCCACGACGCGAACTCCTGGGGCGTCATGGGGTACTCCTCGGGCGGCAGTTGCGCCCTCCAGCTCACCATGCGCGACCCCGGCGTCTACACGACGGCAGCCGCCCTGTCGCCCGACTACAAGGTCAAGGACGACCCCACCACCGGCAACCTCTTCGGCAGCGGTCCCGGCCGCCAGGCCCGGATCGACGGCCACGACCTGATGTGGCGGCTGAAGCACCTTCCCGTCCCCCAGGTCTCGGTCCTGGTCGCCAACAGCAAGCACGGCGAGAAGGGCTACCCGGAGACCGAGGCCTTCCTCAAGGCCGTCAAGGCGCCCATGCGGGCCGTCTCGATCCTGCCCGAGAGCGGCAGTCACAACTTCCCCACCTGGGTGAGGGAGATGCCCGCCGCCCTGAAGTGGATGAACGCCCAGCTGACCTTCCCTCAGGACGTCGTGCCCCGCCACCACCAGGAGAAGGGGACCGTGACGGCGGCGCGGCCCCGTCCCGGCGGGAGTCCTCTGCGCGCGGAGGGCAGGGAGCCCCGGCCCACCGCGACGGCGCACAAATAGGCTCCGTCAGCGGGCGGGCCGGTCGCGGGTGCGCTCGAGTGCCTGTGATCACGTGTTGTGGGACCGTGGTCGCGCCGAGTGCCGCGGTCCGACGGGGACCGTCACGGTGACCGTGCCCCCGTCGTCGTCGGCGACGGTGAGCACCGGCCGATGGCTGCCCGGCCTCCGGTACACGTGCTCGGCACGGCAGGTGGTCCCGGTGACCCTGCCCTTCGTCGGGCGGCCGCCGTCCTTCCAGTCGACGGTGCAGGTGTGGGTGTCGGAGGCGCCCCGGTCGGTGAAGGCGGCGGTGACGACCACCCGCCGGGCACCGTGGCCTCGGGCGTGGGTGATCACCGGAGCGGCGTTGGTGACCGTCACCGTCGTGGTGTCGGTGCTGCGGCCGCCCGTCAGGGTGAGGGTGTAGGTGCCGTTGTCGGTGCAGGTGACCGTGGTGCGGGCCGAGTCGGGGGCGGTGATGGTGCAGGGCGCGCCGCTCTCCGGGGTCCACCTGGCGGGACCGGCGCCCGACACCGTGCCGGAGAGCGGGATCGCGTCGCCCTCGGTGCCGGTCGCGTCCGGGCCCGCGTGGACGACGGTCACCGGGTCGATGCTCGTCAGGGTCGGTACGACGGGTTTGATCAGCCCGTTCGCGTCGAACTCCATTTTGTCGATGGTGGTTTCGCGATGGGTGCCGTCCCCGCCGGGGATGGCGAAGCGGTGGTAGGCGATGTACCAGTCGTCGGTGTTCGGCACGTGTACGACACTGTGGTGGCCGGTGCCCCTGATGCCCTGGGAGAGGTCCTTGGAGAGGATCACCCCGCGCCTGGTCCAGGGGCCGGTGGGGGAGGGGCCGGTGGCGTAGGCGACACGGTAGTTCTCGTCGCGGGTGTCGTTCTCCGACCACATGAAGTAGTAGGTGCCGGCCCGCTTGATCACGAACGAGCCCTCGTTGTAGCCGTCCGGGGTGATGTCCTGGACCTTCGAGGTGTCGATGGACGTCATGTCGGCGTTCAGGGGGGCGACGTACGCGTGGCCGTTGCCGAAGTAGAGGTACGACCGGCCGTCGTCGTCCGTGAAGACCGCCGGGTCGATCATCTGGCCGCTGAAGTCACCGGCCTTGAGGAGCGGCTTGCCCAGCGCGTCCTTGAAGGGGCCGGTCGGTGAGTCGGCCACCGCGACGCCGATGTTCGCGTCGGCGCAGAAATAGAGGTAGTACTTCCCGTCCTTCTCGGCGATCGTCGGCGCCCAGGCCCTGCTGTCCGCCCAGTCGACGTCCGGGCCCAGGTCGAGGATGACGCCGTGGTCCGTCCAGTGGACGAGGTCGGTCGACGAGTACGCCTTGAACTTCGTACCGCTCCAGCCGTCGTAGCCGTCGGTCGTCGGGTAGAGGTAGAAGGTGTCGCCGAAGCGGACGATGTTCGGGTCGGCGTTCAGCCCCGGCAGCACCGGGCTCTTCATCACGAGCGCCGAGACCGTCCAGGTGCGCCGGGTGCCGTCGGAGCCGGTCACCTCGTAGGTCACCGGTTTGCTGAAGTCCTGCACGCTCCCGGAGGCCGGGCTGATGGCGGCGCCGTGGGCGAGGGTGAACCGCGGTGCGAGCGCGGTGAGATCGGTGCCCTCCCGCATGGGGAGAGTGACCTTGCCGTCGGCGTCGTCGATGATCGCGTCGACCTTCAGGGCGGAGTGGGAGACCTGCGCGATGCCCGCCGTGTTGCCGCTGAGCTCCATCACCTCGGCGGGGGACAGCGCCCGGCCGTAGATACGGAAGTCGTCGACCTCGCCGCCGAAGTACGGGTCGGCCGAGTACAGGGAGCGGCCGATGTAGCCGGTGTAGTCCTTGCCCGCGTCGTACAGCTCGGACGGCTTGACGGTCGTGGTCGTACGGGCCGCCTCGACGCCGTCGACGTAAAGGATCATCGTGCCGGTGGAGCCGTCGAGGGTGACGGTGACATGTCGCCACCGGCCCGGGGTGAGCTGTGAGCCGGCCGTCAGCTTGGACTCCGCCGACCAACTGGCCTTGGTGATCGCCGAGTAGAGGCTTGAACTGCCGTTGGAGGGTGTGGCGAAGAGGTACTTGTCGCTGTCCGGGCCGAGTCCGAACAGCCACTGGAAGCTGTCGCCGCCCTTCCACTTCGCGTATGTCGACACGGTGACACTGTCCGCGTCCTTCAGCACACCGTTCGGGATCCTGACGTACGGCGAACTCGTCGCGTCCCCCGACATCTTGAAGGATCCGCCCTTGACGCCCGTCCCGAAGGCGGGCGTACGCACATAGGTGCCGTGATAGCCGTGCCCGCTGGAGTCGTGGGCGATGGCGCCACCCGTCTCGTCGAAGTCGTAGTGCAGCAGCAGGTCCGCCGGAACGTCGGGGTCGCCCTCCTCCGACACCGTGACCTCGGCCCGCACCGGGATCGCGGTGCCGTCCGGGAGGCTGCCGGTGACGGTGAAGGTGCCGGGTTGTGCGTACGCCGAGGCCGGGACGTCGTCCCAGGTGACGGCAACCGGCCGGTCGGCACCGTCGGCGTAGCCGGCGATGACGGTGGCCGGCAGGACGGGAGCCTGGCCGACACGGGCGCTCGCCTTCACGCTCTCGACGCTCTCCACCAGCTGGTCGGGCTGGTAGGCGCGCAGCAGTCGGTCGTACTCGGCCTGGGTGACCGGCAGGACCGTGCCATGGCGCGGTTTCGACGGCAGGTCGTAGTCGGTGACCGGAGTCCAGACGCCGGAGTCGAGGTCGGTGGTCTCGAAGGGGATGTAGCCGCGCCCCCCGAACTCGTCGAGGAACGCGTACCACTTGTCCTCCGTGTTCGACTTGAACACCAGCGGACCCTCGGCCGCGCTCATCGCCCCCTTGCCGATGCCCGCCGCGACCGCCGTCCAGTCGCTGCCGAGGATCGAGTCGCTCTTCTCCTCGAAGACGAACTTGCTGTCGGGCGTGGAGGAGGTGTTGTTCCGCTCGTCCTTGGAGAGCCGGTAGTAGGTGCCGTTGTCCTGGATCATCGTGGAGTCGATGACCGACCAGCCGCGGTCGATCCACACCTTGGGCTCGCTGAAGGTGTAGAAGTCACGGGTGGTGGCGTACATCATGCGGTTGTAGGTGTCGCCGGAGTGTGCCTCGTCGCCGTACAGCTTCGACGCCCAGAAGACCACGTACTCGCCGAGTTTCGCGTCGTAGAACGCCTCGGGCGCCCAGGTGTTGCCGGCGCTGTCCGGTGAGACCTTCACCAGTCGCTGGTTCGTCCAGTGGACGAGGTCGGTGGACTCCCAGACCATGATGGATCTGCTGCCGGTGCGCTGGGCGGCGTCCCAGTCGCCGTTGCCGTAGATCCTGAGGTCGGTGGCGATCTGGTAGAACTTGTCGCCCTCCGGGGAGCGGATGATGAACGGGTCGCGCAGGCCCTTCTCGCCGAGCGTGGAGGTGAGGACCGGCTTGCCGTCGTTCAACTCCCGCCAGTTCAACGGGTCGTTGCCCTTGCTGAGGGCGGCGTGGAGCTGCTCGCCGTCGGCGGTGCCCTCGCCGGTGAAGTAGCTGAACATATAGCCCTTGAGGGCTTCCCGGGCGGGGAGTTCGGGGACGTGCGCGGTGAAGGTGCGGGTCGTGGTGGCCGTCCCTCTGCTGACGGTGGCGGTCAGGTCGACGCTCGTCCCGCCGGCACCGTGCGCGGGCCGGTGGACCACGCCGTCGGAGGCGATGACCGCCGGGGCGGCGGAGGACCAGCCGACGGTCGTGCCGTAGGAACCGGTGGTCGGCAGGGTGAGGTTGCCGCGGACGTCGTCGACGTTGTGGACGGTGAGGACGTCCGCGGCGTGCCGGGCGGCGGTGGCGTCGTCGAAGTCGGCGAGGACGGTGACGTCGAAGGTCCTGGTGTCGGTGACCGTGCCCTTGGTGAGGGTCGCGGTGAGGGTGGCGTGGGCGTCGGGGGAGCCGGCGGCGGGCCGGGTCACCTTGCCGCTGTCGGAGACGACGTCGGGGTGGTCGCTGGACCAGCTGATGACCGAGCCGCCGGCCGTACCGGTCCTCGGCAGATCGAGGTCGGCGGTCACCGCACCGGTGTCACCGAGGCTCAGCGCCGCCTTGTCGTCGGTGACGCCCTGGGTGTCGACGGGCAGGGCGAGTTGCTCGACCTCGTCCTCGGCGAGCGCGCGGTCGTATACACGGAAGTCGCGGATACGGCCCTTGAAGAGCTGGTCGCCCGAGTACACGGACCTGCCGATGTAGTTGGCGAGGGTGCTGCCGGACCCGATGGACCCCGGGGTGATGGTGACGGCGGTGTTGCGGCCGACCTCGACACCGTCCTCGTAGAGCACTCCCGTGGTGCCGGTCTGGGTGTAGGCGATGTGCTTCCACACCGAGCGGGTGAGGTTGTGTGAGTCGGCCGGTTTGGTGGTCTGCTCGGTGGACCAGTTGCCGGTGGCGAGGGAGGTGCGCAAGGAGTTGCCGGTGGTGAAGAGGTAGCCGTTGCCGCTGCTGCCGCTGGAGTTGCCGAAGCCGTAGAGGAAGTACGGGGTGGACTGGGCCGAGTCGATCCGCACGTCCAGGGAGACGGTGATCGAGTCCATGCCCTTCAGGACGTCGTCCGGGACCTTGACGTAGGTGTCGGAGCCGTTGAAGCCGAGGCCCTGACCGGGGTCCGACCAGTCGGCGGTGCCGTTGACCGTGCCGTCGAGGCCGTGGCCGGAGGCGTCGGGGACGGTGGTGGCGGTGGCTCCGTCGGCCGGGTCGAGGGGGTACCAGAGGGCGAGGCCGTCGGTGAGGCTGCTCCCGGAGAGGCTGTCGTCGGCGTGCGCCGCCTGCGTGGGTCCGAGGAGCCCGAGCAGCATCGAGGCGACGGCCGGTCCGGCGAGCGAGCCTGCCCAGCGTCTCGCGCGTCCGCGCGGGGGTGCGGTGTGCGTCATGGGGCGGCTCCCTGCCAAGTCCCTTGTCGTTACATGGAGATGACCTCGCGTTGCGAGAGTGTCAAACGATGGGCATGGCAGCGTCAAGGGTTTTCGAACGATGTCCGACAGGTCGAACGATCGAGGGGGAGGGGGGCGCCGGTTTGTCAACTCGCGGCGTTCATGAGGCTTGGAGGTGCCGGTCGCGGGGCAGAGCCCTCCTACCGGACGGCAGGCCCGGGTCAGGGCTCGGCAAGAGGAGGGCGTCATGGACGGTCGGATCCGCGTACGCGTTGTTCGTCGGCCCGCTCCCCGGGGACAGGAGATCGACCGCAGGACGCCTTCCGGGCGAATCCTGCCGTACTAGGGTCTGTCCGGCGGATCAGGCCGCAGACGTGGGGTGCGGCACGCGCTCCCCCAGAGGCGTTGTCGTCACTCGCCGACGTCCCCCCAGCCTTCGGCCGGGGGTGCCCCCACGGTGACGGGGGTGCCCCGCGCGAGCCTGACAGGTACTTGGCGGCCGCCGGGATCGCCGTACGGAGTCCGGTGCGCGGGGATGCCGCGCACCGGCCGCTCCTGCGAGTTCCGCCCGCGGCGGGCGGGCCGGTTTGGGTCGGCGTCCACGGGGCAGCCGTACCAACCGGCAGCAGGGAGGCGCCGTGACCAACCCGGAGCCGGCATCGCACGAGGTGCCGTCCTCATGAACGACGCACCGTCCGTGCCCTTCGTCCACTCCGCCCTCTTCCACGGCGACGAGGACGAGTACCTGGCCGGGACGGTGCCCTTCGTCCAGGGCGCGCTGGCCGCCGGAGAACCGGTCGCCGTCGCCGTGCCCGGCGAGCACCTCCGGCTCGTCCGCGACGCGCTGGGCGCCGACGCCGACCTCGTGCGCTTCTTCGACATGGGGGAGGTGGGCCGCAACCCCGGCCGGATCCTCCCCGGCGTGCTGCACGCCTTCGCCGACGCCCAGCCGCCCGACCGCCGGGTCCGCATCGTCGCGGAATCGGTCTGGCCCGGCCGTACCGCCGCCGAGTACCCGGCCTGCGTCCAGCTGGAGGCCCTGGTCAACGCTGCGTTCCGGGACCGTGGGATGACCGTCCTGTGCCCGTACGACACCGCCCGCCTGGATTCCCGTGCCGTGGCCGACGCCCACGCCACCCACCCGATGTACCGCAGCCCCGGCTCGCCCGAACCGCACACCAGCGCCGCCTACGGCCCCGAGGCCGTCTTCGCCCGCTACAACCGGCCGCTGCCGCCCGCCCCCTCCGTCGCCTTCGCCTTCGACGCCGGCTCCCTCTCCACCGCCCGCCACCTCGCCACGGGTGAGGCGGCCCGCCTCGGCCTCACCGGCACCCGCCTGCACGACCTCGCCCTGATCACCGCCGAGCTGACCACCAACAGCGTGGTGCACGGCGGTGGTTCGGGCACCTTGTGGGTGTGGGCGGAGGGGGAGTACGTGGTGTGCGAGGTGGCGGACAAGGGGCACCTGGCCGACCCGCTGGCAGGGCGCCGTCCCGCGACCAGGGACCAGCGGGGCGGGCGGGGGCTGCTGCTGGTGAACCTGGTGGCGGACCTGGTGCGCGTGCACACGGGGACGGCCGGGACGACGATCAGATGCCTGCTACGGCTGGGAAGTTGACGACCGGGCCGGCTCGGCCCGCCGGTAGTGGCTAGGCGGCCAGCGGATTCAGCACCAGTGGCTCGATGCGGCCCTCCAGCATCGCCCCGATGCCCTGGACGACGCACACGTCCGGCCGCTCCGCGATGTGCACCGGCATACCGGTGGCCTGCCGCAGCAACTGGTCGAAACCGGGGAGCAGCGCCGAGCCGCCGACCATCATGATCCCGCGGTCGGCGAGATCGGCGACCAGGTCCGGCGGGCAGTCCCGCAGCACCTTGCCGATCCCGTCCAGCACCCCGGTGAGCGGCGTCTGGATGGCATCGCGTACGGCGGCGGTGTCGACCTGCACGCTGCGGGCGAGGCCGGTGGCCACGTCCCGCCCGTGGATCTCGGTGGAGGCCGGGCCGTGCGGGGTGAGGCCGTTCCCGGACAGGGCGAGCTGCAGGGGCCGTACCGACTGGCTCGGCAGCATCAGCTCGTGCT
Organism: Streptomyces sp. NPDC096040; assembly: GCF_040303265.1. Taxonomy (NCBI): domain Bacteria; kingdom Bacillati; phylum Actinomycetota; class Actinomycetes; order Kitasatosporales; family Streptomycetaceae; genus Streptomyces; species Streptomyces sp. NPDC096040. The sequence goes on along the minus strand of NZ_JBEOTA010000001.1, from coordinate 197,469 downwards.
CGTGCCGCAGATGCTGCACGATCGCGCGGTCCACGGCCTCGCCGCCGACGGGCAGCCGCTCCGCGCACACGATCGACCCGAGGGAGAGCACCGCGACCTGCGTCGCGGCGGCCCCGCAGACCAGGATCATGGTCGCCTCGGGCCGCTCCACCGGCATCCCGCACCCCACCGCGGCGGCGATCAGCGTGTCGACCAGCTCCACCCTCCTCGCCCCCAGCCCCACCAGCGTCTCGATGGTCGCCCGCTGGGCCAGCGGGTCGGCGTCGTGCGGGGTGCAGGCCGCCGCACGCAGCCGGGGCTTGCGGCGCAGGGAGCGGCGGATCTTGTCGCCGAGGAGATGACGCAGCATCCGCTGGGCCATCTCGATGTCGACGACGGTACCGCCGGAGATGGGGCGTACGACGCGGATGTAGTCGGGCGTCCGGCCCGTCATCTTCTCCGCGAACTCGCCGACGGCGATCAGGCCGCCGGTACGGGTGTTCACGGCGGCCACGGAAGGCTGGTCGACGACCAGGCCCATGCCCTTCACGTACACCCGGGTGCGGGCGGCTCCCAGATCGACGGCGAAATGGCAGCGGCGCAACTGCTCCAGACTGACGGTCACGGCAGATCCTCCCGAGTGCGCGGGCCGTACGGGGTGGTACCGCCGGTCGGCGGCCTGCTTCGCATCCTCCGGGGGATTCCGACGGCGCGCCTTCGGGAGGGGGCCGGGTGGGGCGCGGCTGAATGGGGGGTTTCCCGGCTACAGGTGCGGGCGGCTTTCAGCAGGGGGCGGAGGCCGGGTTCGCCGCCGACGTGGAAGAACGGGACGCCGGCTTGCCGGGCCGCCACCCGCTCGGCTTCGGTGACGCCGGCCATCAGGCATTTCGAGGGGCGGACGCCGAGGTGGGCCAGGGCCTGCTCGACGGAGGCTTCGTGCTGCTCGAAGGCGTAGAGGGTGTTGAGCGGATGCGTGGCGTCGGGGCCCGCACCGGGTGGGCAGGGCGGTCAGGAGGAGCCGATGGAAGTCCTCGCGGGCGGGGTGCGCCCGCAGAGGGGCGGTGAGGTGGAGGGGCGCTCGCTCGTACGCGCTGAGATCCAGGCACCGTGCGGGGGGCGACGAGGAAGCCCGCCCCGGACACCGTGCCCCCGCACTCGATCCGGGCGTGCCAGGCAGCGCGGCTCATGTCGCGTCGGCAGCTCCGGAGGCCCAGCTCAGCCGTACGACCAACTGGCCCTCGGCGGCGCCCTTGGCGATCACGGCGCCCGCCTCCGCGGTCAGTTTCACCCCGAACTCCAGCTCCACCGAGTCGGGCCGCAGCGTGCCGTCCCGGAAGACCCGCAGCGCGGACTGGGCGGCCGCCCGCACCCCGTCCAGGGCACCCTCGAAGGAGCGGGCCGCCTGCGCCGCCGGTCCCGTACCGCCGTCGCGGGACACCGGACGGCTGCCGGGGACGCCGTCGGCCGACTCGACGAGGACGACAGCACCGTCCTCGGTCTTGAACTCCATCATTCTCGCCATGGCGCCCTGGCCTCCCCCGCGTCATCGACCCCGTAACCGGTCCATTGTCGCCGAAGGCGAGGCCCCTTGTCCCGGTGCCATCGCGGAAACCCGCCCGGGCACCTTCCCGCCGGCACCGCTCAACACCCGTGCAACACAAGCACCGTGACACTCTTCGAGGCACTCGGCGCACCTGATCGCACCCTTCGAGAAGAGGCGTGGACGAGAAGACGACGAACCGTCGGGCGCGGGGCGACCCTCCTGTCCGCGGGCCTCGTGATCGGCCGCTCCCGGCGACGGCGACGGCGACAGCCACGGCAGCCGCAGCTGCCGGCTCGTCCGCGAGCGTCACGACCGTCACGACCGTCACCCTGGTCACCGGCGACAAGGTCACCTTCACCGACGTGGGACGGGGCAAGAAATTGACTCAGCGCTGGGGGTGACCCACTATGCCTCGGATCACCCCCAGCTCCACCAGGTCCTGCGGCCGGATCCGCAGCTCGTCGGCGGTGGCCTCGACCTCCTGCGGGGGCCGTTTGAGGATCGCCGCCGCCAGCTCCGGGGCGATGACGGAGAAGTAACTGTCGGGCGTGGCCCAGGTGTTGCCGGGTGCGGCCAGCGCAAGCGCCCCGCCCGAGCCGCCCTCGCCGATGACCAAAGTGGTGATCGGCGTCCGGGCCGCCGCCACCGCGCCGAACAGCTCCGCGATCGCCGCGCCCGCACCCTGCCGTTCCGCCTCGGCGTCATTGGCGGCGCCCGGGGTGTCGACGAGGGTCAGCACGGGGATCCCGAGCCGGTCGGCGAGCCGTATCAGACGGGTGGCGGTCCGGTACCCGGCGGGACGGGTCGCCGTGCCCGTCTGCGCGGCGAAGGCGACGGTACGGCCGTCCCGCTCGCCGAACCCGCACAGCATCCCGCCCGGATCCGCGCCGCCGCACCGGTCGCCGACGAGGACGGCCCGGCGGTCACCGAAGCAGGCGTCCAAGTAGGCCTGGGCGCGGGGGCGGCGCGGAGCGCGGGCGCGCTGGACGGCCTGCCAGCCGGTGGCGGGCAGTCCGGTGTCACCGAGGGCGGCCGGCGGGTCGACGGGGGTGGCGGACGGTGCGGTCAGCAGCCGCAGCCACAGCCCGAGCGACGCCTTCAGCTCTTCCAGCGGCACCACGGCGTCCGCCGCCCCCGCCGTGAGCTGTCCCTGGGCCGTGTACGCCGCCGGGTCCGCGTCCGGCGGGCGGACCCGGGAGCCCGCGAAGCCCACCTGCGCCCCGGGCAGCGCCAGGATCACATCGGCACCGGCGCCCAGGGTGGCCCAGCCGCCGCCGGTCGTCGGATCACGCAGGACCGCGATCTGCGCCAGCCCCGCCTCCCGGGTGAGCGCCGACTGCCGGGCCACCCGCTGGAGTTGGGACAGGGCGAGCATGCCCTCCTGCATCCGGCTGCCGCCGGTGGCGACCAGCGGGACGACCGGGAGCCGGTGGGCGCGGGCATGCGCGTACGCCGCCTCCAGCCGATCCCCGGTCCGCTCGCCCAGCGAGCCGCCGAGGAACCCGAACTCGAACACGATCAGCACGGCCGCGGTGCCCTCGACACGCGCGGTGCCGACGACGACGGACTCCTCCTCGCCGGTGCGCTCGGCGGCGCGGGCGCGCGAGGCGTCGTAACCCTGCCAGCCGAGGGGCCCGTCGGGCCGGGACTCCCTTGTCGGGTAGGGGAGTTCGGTGAAGGTGCCGGGGTCGGCGACGAAGTCGAGGAACTGCCGGGCGGAGAGCCGTACCGGCCAGTTCTCAGACACCCAGGGCCCGCTTCATGATCTTCCCCATGTCGTTGCGGGGGAGGGCGTCCAGGTAACGGACGACACGCGGGCGCTTGTGCGGGGCGAGCCGAGCGGCGACATGGTCCGCCAACTCCCGTTCCCCGGGCGGGGACTGCGGATCCGCCGGGACGATCCAGGCGACGATCCGCTCGCCCAGGTCCGCGTCCGGCTCCCCGGTGACGGCGGCCTCCCGTACGCCGGGACACTCCAGGAGCGCGTTCTCGATCTCACCGGCCCCGATCTTGTAACCGCCGCTCTTGATCAGGTCGGTGGCCTTGCGGCCGACGATCCGCACGTAGCCGTCCGGTTCGCGCACGGCCATGTCGCCGGTCCGGAACCAGCCGTCGGCGGTGAAGGCGGCGGCGGTGGCGTCGGGCCGGTTGAGGTACTCGGTGAACAGGTTTGGGCCGCGCACCTGGATCTCCCCGACGGTCTCCCCGTCGAACGTAGCGATCGGTGACCCGTCCTCCTCCACCAGCCGCAGCTCCACACCCGGCAGCGGCACCCCCACGGTCCCCGCCCGGGCCTGACCGTCCGCGCGCACACTGGTGTTCATCAGTGTCTCCGTCATGCCGTACCGCTCGATGACCCGCCGCCCGGTGGCGGCCGCGATCCGCTCGTGGTCGTGGACGGGCAGCGCGGCCGAGCCGGAGACCAGCAGCCGGGCCCGGCCGAGGGCCTTCGCCAGCCCGGGGTCGGTGGGCAGGGCCTCGGCGATGCGGTGGTACATGGTCGGGACGCCGAACAGCATGGTCGCGCCGCCGGTCAGCTCGCGGGTCACGCCGGCGGTGTCGAACCGCCCGAGGTGCCGGACGGAGCCGCCGCGCCGCAGCGGCCCGAGGATCCCCAGCACCAGCCCGTGCACATGGAACAACGGCAGCCCGTGCACCAGCACATCGTCCCCGGTCCACTGCCAGGCGTCGGCGAGCGCGTCCAGGGTCGCGGCGAGCGCGCGGCGCGGGATGACGGCGCCCTTGGGCGGGCCGGTGGTGCCGGAGGTGTAGACGACGAGGGCCGGGTCGGCCTCGGTGGCGCGGTCCTCGGGGACCGGCCCGACGGCCCGCACGTCGACGTCGATACGCGGCAGGCCGGCGACGGCTGCGGGGAGTTCGGCCCCCGGGGCGGCCAGTACCGCGGCCGGCGCGCTGTCGGAGAGGATGTGCGCGAGTTCCTTGTCGCCCGACTTGGGGTTGAGCGGCACGGCGGCCCGGCCGGCGAGCAGGGTGCCGACGACGGCGACGGCCGTCTCCAGTTCCGGGGTCGCCCACACGGCGATCCGGTCGGCGTCCCGGACACGGCCGGCGAGGGCGCCCGCGGCGGCGGCGAGCTGCCTGTACGTCAACGACCGTTCGCCGAACCGCAGGGCGACCCTCCCCCGGACTTCGTCCGGGGGGACCCCCGTCTCGCTGCGCTCGCCCGGACCGTCCACCAGGGCCGGAAACAGAAGGGACACGCGACGACTCCTCACCGGTCGGAACCTCGACAGCCCCTTCCTACACCAGGCATCGCGCTCGGAGGCCGTCCCACCCGCACTCCGGCCACCGGCCTTGATCACAGCCGGGCCGCCCTGAGGGTCGCGACGACCGTGCTCAGGTCGGGGGCGAGCCGGATCTCTGTCGCCCGCAGGTCGGGGTGTTCCAGCCAGTGCAGGCGGGCCCGGTCCGGCTTGCCCTCGTGCAGGGGCGGCCACCCGGGTGTCGGGGTGAAGTCGTCGATGACGACCGTGCCGCCGGGGGTGAGGAGGTGCTCCACGGCTGCGGGGTGATCGCCGGGTGCCTTGCCCTGGCCGCCGCCGTCGAGGACCAGCAGGTCGAACGGTCCGTAGGCCTCGATGTCCCGCCAGTCGCCATGGACCACCGTCACCTCGGGGTGCGCCTCGAAGACCCCGGCGGCCACACGGGCCCGCTCCGCGTCCCGCTCGACACTGAAGAGCCGCACATCTGTCCGGGCCCCGGAGGCCAGCCAGGCCAGGCCTACTCCCAACCCCGTCCCGGTCTCCCCGATCCGCCCGGACACCCCACCGGCGAGCACCTGCAGCAGTCGCCCCTGCTCGGGCCGACAGGAGTAGGGGAAGCCCTGGGCACGGGCGGCGTCGACGGCACGCCGGACGAGGGGCGGGAGTCCGGGAAGGTCGGCGTGGGCGTTGGTGCCGAGTTCGGTCATGCCCGACTTTCCATCGAACGAGGGCCCTTCCGCAGCCCCTTGTCCGGCCGAGACCTACGGGCGGGCGGGGAGCACGACCTCGGCGATGACGACGCTCACGTTGTCAGGACCGCCCACTGAATTCGCCTCGTCGACCAATCCCCGCACCACATCCCCCAACTCGCGCCCACCCCGCACCAACTCCCGGATCCGTGCGTCGGAAACCACCCTGGTCAGCCCGTCCGAGCACAGCAGATACCGGTCGCCGTCCCGAGCCTCGTGCAGTTTCAGATCCGGCGCGGTCGGCTCACCTCCCGACAGTGCCTTGGCCAGCAGCATCCGCTGCGGGTGGCTTTCGGCCTCCTCCGGTGTCAGCCGGCCCTCGTCGATCAGCGACTGCACCACACTGTGGTCGTGCGTGATCCGGAACAGCTCCCCGTCCCGCAGCAGATACGCCCGCGAGTCCCCGATGTGCACCAGTGCCAGCCGGGACCCGGTCCACAGCAGCGCGGTGAGCGTCGTACCGACGTCCGTCCTCCCCTCCGCCACGCCCCGCACCGCCTCGTCCGCGGAACGCACCGCGTCCTCAAGGAGGTTCAGCAGGTTCCCCGTCGAAAGCTCCGCGTCCTCCAGGGACTTCAGTGCCGCCACGGCGGCGGCACTGGCCTGGGCCCCGCCCTCCCCGCATCCGTCGGCGACGGCCAGCAGCCGGGGCCCCGCGTACACGGTGTCCTGGTTGGCCGGCCGGACATGCCCCCGGTCCGAGTGGGCGGCGTAACGCAACTCCAGCATCTTCGTCGTTTCCCTTCTCGACTCTCCGGACAGGTGGTCGACGAGGAACGCGGCCAGGTCCCGTCGTACGGCGGTCTCCGCCTCGACCCGGGCCCAGTACGCCCGGATCTCCCGAGCGGCCCGGCCGGCCGGCAACCCGCACACCTCGCGGATCAGCGCCAACGGCATCCCCAGCCGCCGTAGCCAGGCCACCAGCCGGGCTGGTTCGAGCTGCTCGGCCGCGTAGTACCGGTAGCCGGTGTCCGGGTCGACCCGGGCGGGCCTCAGCAGGTCCAGCTCGTCGTACAGCCGCAGGGCCTTCGGCGACAGCCGGCAGGCCTTCGCGAAGGCGCCGATGGTCAGCCACTTCATGCCGTACCTCGTGTTCCTCGACGTCTGCCACCGATGCTGGGGCTTCACCGAAGGTGAAGGTCAACAGGGCGGACGCGGTTGCGGTACGGCCGGTGCGGATGGCTAGCCTGCGGTGGAAGGGAAGCCAGCCGTCACCAGGACACGTCAAGGGAGCCCGCCGTGCCCCGAACAGCCCTCGCCACCTACGATCCCGGCGCGAAGCCGAGCAAGGACCAGGACCTGCCGGTGCTGCTGCGTGCGCTGGCCGTCGCGGGGGCGGATGCCGTCGCCCGTCCCTGGGACGATCCCGACGTGGAGTGGGGCGCCTTCGACCTGGTCGTCATCCGCTCCACCTGGGACTACAGCTGGCGCACGGAGGAGTTCCTGCCGTGGGTGGAGCGGGTGGGGAAGGTGACCCGGATCGCGAATCCGGCCGCCGTGGTCCGCTGGAACACGGACAAGCGGTATCTCGGAGATCTCGCGGCGGACGGTGTGCCCGTCGTGCCGACCCGGTATCTCGCGCCGGGCGATCCGGTCGAGCTGCCGTCGGACGGCGACTTCGTCGTCAAGCCCACCTTCGGCGCCGGCGCCCGGTTCGCCGCCCGCTACACACCCGACGAGCACGGGACGGCCGTACGGCACCTGGCCCGGATGCACGAGGAGGGGCTGACCGCGATGGTCCAGCCCTACGTCTCCGGGATCGACGTCAGCGGTGAGCGGGCGCTGCAGTTCTTCGGCGGGCGGCTGCTGCACGCCAGCCGCAAGCGGGCCGTCCTCGCCCCGGGCACGGCGTTCGACGCGGACAAGGTCGCCCACCCCGACCTGGAGCGGTGGGACCCGACCCCCGCCGAACTCGCCGTCGCGGAGCGTGCGTTGGCCGCGGTACCGGAGGCGCCCGAGCTGCTGTACGCCCGGGTGGACCTGGTCGACGGGGCGGACGGGCGGCCGCAGGTGATGGAGCTGGAGCTGGTCGAGCCGAACCTGTTCCTGTTCCTGCACCCAGGGTCGGTGGATGCCGTGGTGGCGGCGATCCTCAGCGCGGCCGGTCGATGACCGCCGTGCGCTGCAGCAGGCCCCAGGTGAACTCGGCGACCACCTGACGGCCGTCCGGCACCTTGAAGGTCAGGCCCCAGCGGGTCGGGGCCGTGCCCTCCAGCGGGCGGGCGGGGGCGAAGGCGCGGGCGGCCTCGTCGACCGTGCAGGACCAGGGGGTGAGGTCGTCGAGGGTCTCCAGCCTGGGGGCTGGGGCGCCGGGGGCGCGGACCAGCCACTCGTTCCAGACCGCGCCCCCGGGGCCGACCAGCACCTCGAAGCGGAGGGTGGGCCAGAGGGGGAGGGGCCACTGCCAGGCCGTGCACTCCAGGTCGCCGACGGTGCGTTCGGTCTCGGAGTCGGGCGGCCCGAGGACCGAGCGGTAGCGAGCGGCCGCGGCGCGGGAACGGGGCGAGCGGACCATCGCCTGCCAACGCTTGTTGGCCTCGCGCATGTCCGCGATCGACGCGCCCAGTGCACGCCGGGCGTCCTCGACCAGGCCCGGGTTGTGGTCGGCCATACGGCGCAGCAGCACCAGCTGGAAGTCCAGTCGCATGCCACCCATGGTGCACATGCGGTGCACATCGTTGTGACCGGCTGGTTCCCGGCCATTGCCCGGGCAATCCTCGATGGCTAGCCTGTGTTCGTCATGCCGATCGCCTGTTGATATCTCGAACGGCTCTCGCAGCTCGGACGATATCTGGCGCCTAGACCCAAGGGAGGGGGCCGGACGTGGGACGCCTCGTGCCTGCCGTGACCCGGGCTCTCGACATTCTTGAGCTCTTCCTCGACGGGGACGGGACTCTCTCCGCCCCCGACATAGTGCGCAGACTCCAGCTGCCGCGCACCACCGTGCACGAACTGGTGACCACGCTCTCCGCCCGGTCGTACATCGTGCCCGTACCCGGACAGCCCGGACGATACCGGCTCGGGGTGCGCCCGTACCAGCTCGGCAGCCGGTACGCCGAGCAGCTCGACCTCGCCGCCGAGGGCCAGCAGGTCGCCCGGTCCGTCGCCGAGACCTGTGACGAGACCGTCCATGTGGCGATCCTCGAGGGCACCGACGTCATCTACATCGCCAAGGTCGACTCCACGCACGCGGTCCGCATGGTCTCCGCCGCCGGCCGCCGGCTCCCCGCCCACTGCACCTCGGTCGGCAAGATGCTGCTGGCCTCGCTGCCGGATCAGGAGCTGAGCGCGCGCATCCCGGAGGACGCCGACCTCGTCGCGATGACCCCGAACAGCATCACCGAGCCGGACGCGCTGCGCGAGGCTCTCACCACGATCCGCGCGCGCGGTATCGCCGTGGAGAGCCGCGAGTCCAATCCGGACGTCTCCTGCGTCGCCGCGCCGGTCCGCGACCGTACCGGCCAGGTCGTCGCGGCGCTGTCCATCTCGGTCCCGATGATCCGCTGGAGCGACGAGCGCCGCGGCGAGCTGGAGCAGCTCGCGGCCAAGGGCGCCGCCGAACTCTCCGAGCGCCTCGGCCACCGGAGCCTCGCATGACGGCATACACGACGTACACGGCGTACGAGGTCGCGGTGGCGGCGGAGGCGACGCTCGGCGAGGGCCCGACATGGGACGCGGCGACCGGCCGCCTCATCTGGATCGACGTCCTGGGCGCGCGGATCCACACCTACGACCCGGCCACGGGCGACCGTACGATCCGCACCGCGGAGCAGCACATCGGCGCGGTCAAGCCCCGCGCGAACGGCGGCCTGGTCCTCAACCTCCGCGACGGCGTCGGCCTCCTCGACCCCGACGACACGTTCCGCTGGCTGCACCACGAGCCGGTCCCCGGCCGCCGCGCCAACGACGCGGCGGTGGCGCCGGACGGCTCCCTGTGGGCGGGCACGATGCGCTACGACGAGACGCCGGGCGGGGGCACGCTGTCCCGGGTGGCCGCCGACGGCTCGGTCACGACCCTGCTCCCCGATGTCACGGTCAGCAACGGGACGGGCTGGAGCCCGGACGGCAGCCGCGTGTACTACGTCGACACGCCGACGTGCCGGGTGGACGTCTTCGACTACGACGGCGAACTCCCCGTCAACCGCCGCCCGCTGGTGACCATCGAGGAGGGTGCCGGCTTTCCCGACGGTCTGACGGTCGACGCGGACGGCTGTGTGTGGGTGGCGCTGTGGGACGGGGGAGCGGTGCGCCGCTACACGCCTGACGGCGAGCTGGACCGGGTGATCACCCTTCCGGCGTCGCGTACTACGGCCTGTGCGTTCGGCGGCGCCGATCTGACCGACCTGTATGTCACGACGGCGCGGGTGGGGCTGGAGCGTCCGCATCCGACGGCGGGCTCTCTGCTGGTGATTTCGGGCGCGGGGAAGGGCGTGGCCCAACCGGCGTTCGCGGGGTAGAGGCCGGCACGGCTGTGGTCACCGGCAGCCGCCGTCACTCAGTACGGCAACGCTCTCCGCCCGTACCGCCGCCCGCGCCCGTACCGCCTCGATCTCCTCCGGATGCCGCAGGGCCCGGGACAACGCCCCGATCTCCTGGAGGAGGCGGGTGGCGTCCGGGCCGTCGGCCGGGTCGGGCGTACGCCCCCTCGTGTCGAGGGCGTCCAGGATGCCGACCGCGGAGGCAAGCGCCCGGGCTCGTTCGGGCCGGTGGCCGAGGCCGAGCGCGGCGTCGTAGGAGCGCCGGGCGAGGTCGGCGTCGATGCGCCGGGTCAGGGGCAGGAGTACGTCCCGGATGAAGGTCTCGCGTCTCGTCAGCCGCAGCTCGGGCGTGGCGTGCAGCGTGAAGGGGATGCCGTCGCCCTGCACGGTCCGTGTCAGCCGGTACAGCGGCCGCAGTTCGCGGTGGGCTTGCCGGACCCGCCAGCGGTCGTGCAGGTACTGGCCGGCGTGGGGCAGGATGAAGCCGGCGGCGATGGTGATGGCGGCGAGGGCGGCGACGGGCGGGGCCAGGTCGGTGCTGAGCCAGTCCAGGTCCGCGCCGGCCCAGCGGGCGGCGACCGCGGTCAGCTTGGCCGCGTCGAAGATCTGGTTCAGGCCGTAGCCGACGCCGAGCAGCTTCAGTCCCCAGCGCAGCCAGGCGTCGAGGCCCTCCGTGCACACCCAGTTCCAGATCAGCCACGAGGTGATGAGGCAGGCCACGGTGTGGGCGACGAGGTAGAGCAGGATCTCCTCGCCCATGAACGGGGTGGTGGCGTAGTACGTGTCCAGGTCCCGCAGCCGCTCCACGGGCGTGTCGGCGAGCGCGAACAGCAGCCACAGGGCGGCGATCACCCCGCAGTAGGCGGAGATCACCCAGCGGATCGCGCGCCGGGTGGCCGCGGAGCGGTCGGACAGGCTGTTGCGCCAGGCGATGATCAGCAGCAGGCAGGCGGCGCTGACCGCGGTGAGCAGCGAATAGCACCAGGGCGCCGAGATGTTGGGCACGCCGGCCCACCGGTTCACGGCGGCGATCGTCGAGGGGATGCAGAACACGAACACGGCGCAGCCGAGCAACAGCAGTCCGCCGACCGCGCGCAGCAGCGGATCCCGCCACAGCCGGATGATGGTGGGCAGCTTGATCACCAGGGCGGTGGTCAGCACCGCGGCGGGGATCCAGAAGGAGATGTAGAACTGGCTGAGGAGTCCTGACGGGCCGGTGACGGTCACCGCGCCGCTCCGCCGCGCCCGCGGTAGCCGAGGGTCCGCTGGACGGGGTGGGACGGGGAACGGCGCGGCTGCTCGAGGTAGGGCCGGAAGGCGGTCGCCAGCCGGTACCCGAAGTCGTCGGCCTCGGCCTCGTCGGCCTGCCGGGAGCCGTTGCGCGCGGCCGCCGTCAACGCCATGTCCCGCCAGCCGGGCCGGCCGGCCAGCGCGCGTGCCGCCTCCGGGCCGACCCCGTGCTGATGGCGGTGGCCGGTGTGCAGATGCCACAACTCGTGCCCGAGGATGACCAGTTGCTGCACGGCCTCGGCCCGCTCCTCGACGATGACCAGGTCGAAGTCGTGGAACTCCACCCACAGTCCGGTGACCTCGATCTCGTCCGGGAACCGCTCGAACCGCAGTTCCACCGGCCGCCCGGTGCGCAGTGCGGTCATCTCCTCGCACACCGCCCGGCACAACTCGCCCACTCCGGCGGGCTGTCGGGGCCGGGCGCGGACGGCGGCGGTGAGGTCGGCGGCGAGGACGCGCATCTGTGCACCCGGCCGGGAGTGCCGCAGCCTCGCGGCGATCCGGGCCCACCGGTGCCGCGCGCCGGCCAAGTCCATCGCTCCCCCTTCGCACCGCCCCACGGCGGTCACCGCGCTGCGTCGGCCGGTCCGAGATTACGCGTCCGGATGTGTCCGCGTCATGCGATCCGACGACGGTGGTTCACCTCGGAACTACCGCGGGTGCAGGAAAGTCCCGCCGGACCCATTGACGCGGAAGCGCTTCGATCTTACGGTCCCGTTCGAAGTTACGGGCACAAGTCGATATATCGAACAACTGGCACCGAACAAGCCATACCGAAGAAGTTCCTCGAAAGTCTCGAAAGTAAGGGCAGGCAATGGGACGACCTGGCCTCAGTCGCAGGCAACTACTGGGCACGGCAGGAGGGTTGGCGGTCGCGGCCAGCTTCGGCTTCGCGGCCCTCGGCACCGGCGCCGACGCACTGACATCGAGCGCGCGCACGCGCGTCCGCTACTGGAACCTCTTCAGCGGCGGCGACGGCTACAACATGATCGCGATGCTGGACGCCTTCCGTAAGGCGCACCCGGACATCGCGGTGAAGGACTCCACCCTCCAGTGGGGCAACCCCTTCTACACCAAGCTCGCCATGGCGGCCGCCGGCAACCGCGCACCGGACCTCGGCGTCATGCACATCGGCCGGGTCGCCGGTTTCTCGCCGGGCCGCCTCCTGGACGCCTGGGACGTCGACCTGCTCGCCAAGTACGGCCTGCGGCGACAGGACTACAACCCCAGGCTGTGGCAGCGCGGGCTCATCGACGGCAAGCTGTACGCCCTTCCGCTCGACGTCCACGTCCAGCTCTGCTTCTACCGCAAGGACGTACTGAAGAAGGCGGGCCTGCTCGGCCCCGACGACCGGATCGTCCCGGTCACATCCACCGACGACTGGTTCGGTGTGCTCAAGGAGGCCAAGAAGGCCACGAGGAAGGGCCTGCAGACCATCGGCCTGTGGATCAACGACCAGAACTTCCAGTGGTGGTTCTTCGTCGCCTTCTACACCCAGCTCGGCGGCACCTGGTTCGACGACGCCGACACCGAGGTCACCTTCGACACCGACAAGGCCACCCAGGTCCTGGAGTTCCTGCGCCGGCACGTCACCGACGGCTACGCCGACCCGACCATGGGTTCCGTCGGCGCCGAACAGTTCATCAACGGCGCCCCGTTCGCCTGGGAGGGAAACTGGTCGGTGCCGGTCTACAACGCGGCGAAGCTCGACTACGGCGCGATCCCGCTGCCGCCCGTCTTCGGCAGGCAGGCCACCCACGCCGAGTCGCACTCCTTCGTCCTGCCGCACCAGTCCGACCGCGGCGGCGCCACCGACGAGGCGGCCCACCGACTCGCCGCCTACGTGGTCACCCACGCCCAGCAGTGGGCGGCCGGCGGCCACATCCCCGCGTACACGCCGACCCTGTCGACGGCCGCCTACAAGAAGCTGTACCCGCAGAACGAGTACGTCTCGGCCATGGACCACCAGGCCAACGAGCCCAAGGTGTGGTTCGCGGGCTCCACCGGCATCCTCGCCCAGCGCATCGGCCCGATCGTCGTCTCCTCGACGGTGGGCTCCGCAAAGCCCGACGCGGCGGCCGGCCGGATGAGGAGCGAGCTCGCCAAGCTGCTCGCGATGAAGAACCCCATGGACGGCAGGACCGCCGCGCAGGGAGGTACGGCCGCATGACGACCGCCGAGACCGTTTTCGCCCCGGCCCGCGCCAAGGCCGCCGCCGACAGTGCCACCGTCCGCCGCAGGCAGGGCTTCCAGCACGGCGGCTGGTTCGTGGCGCCCTTCCTCGTCCTCTTCACACTCTTCGTGATCTGGCCGCTGCTGCGTGGCATCTACCTCAGCTTCACGGACGCCAACATCACCGGCGCGGGCGCGAGCTTCATCGGCCTCGACAACTACCGCGAGGCCCTCAAAGACCCGCTGATGTGGGACGCCCTCGGCCACAGCGCGTACTTCACGCTCCTGGTCGTACCCTGCATCACGGTCCTCGCCTTCCTCCTGGCGATGCTCGCCCACCACATCGAGCGCGGCAAGTGGCTGTGGCGTCTGTGCTTCTTCGTGCCCTTCCTGCTCCCCTCCACCGTCGCCGGCAACCTCTGGCAGTGGCTGTTCAACCCCGGCACGGGAATGATCAACTACATCTTCGGCATCGACACACCATGGCTCACCGACAAGTCGTTCGCGATGCTCGCCATCGTCATCGAGACCCTGTGGTGGACGGTCGGCTTCAGCTTCCTGCTCTACCTCGCCGCGCTCCAGTCCATCCCCGGGCACCTCTACGAGGCCGCGAAGCTGGACGGCGCGGGCGCCTGGCACCGCATGGTCCACATCACCCTGCCGATGCTGCGCAACATCACCGGCCTGGTCATCGCCCTGCAGATCCTCGCCTCGCTCCAGGTCTTCGACCAGGCCGTGGTCATGATGGACTTCGGCCCCGGACCGGAGAACTCGACCCGCACCTTCGTGCAGTACACCCTCGAAGAGGGCTTCACCAGCTACCGCGTGGGCTACGCCTCCGCGATCTCCGTCATCTTCTTCGTGATCATCGCCGCCGTCGCCCTCGCGAGGATGTGGCTGCTGCGCGACCGCACCGAGGAGGCCTCCCGATGACCACGGCCGTACAGCGCCGCAAGTCCACCTGGACACCGAGCCAGATCGTCCTCACCCTTCTCGGCACGGCCGTCTCCGTCGTCTTCCTCGCCCCGCTCGCCTGGGGGTTGTTCACCTCCCTCAAGCCGGAGACCGAGGCCGTCGAGGTGCCGCCGCACTGGCTGCCCGAGCACTGGACGGTCAAGGCGTGGCAGGCCCTCATCGACACCGGCAACATCACCGACTGGTTCGTGAACTCCCTGGTCGTCTCGGTCTGCGTGACGTCCGTCGTCCTGCTGGTGAGCGCGCTCGCCGGATACGGCTTCGCCCGCACCGAGTTCCGCGGCAAGGGCCTGCTGATGGCTCTGGTCATGTCCGGCCTGATGGTGTCTCCGGCGGTCCTCGGCGTCCCCCTGTTCACCACGGTCCAGCAGATGGGGATGGTCGACACCTACTGGGGCATGATCCTTCCCCAATGCGCGCCCGCCGCCATGGTCTACATCCTCTACAAGTTCTTCCAGGGCATCCCACGCGAACTGGAGGAGGCGGCCTTCATCGACGGCGCGGGCCGCTGGCGGGTCTTCTTCACGATCGTCCTCCCGCTCTCCCGCCCCTCTCTCGCCGCGGTCGGCATCTTCACCTTCATCGCCTCCTGGAACAACTTCCTGTGGCCCTACATGGTGACCAACAACCCCGACCTGATGACCATGCCGAACGGCATCGCGACCGTCATGAACTCCTACGGCATCCAGTGGGCCCAGCTCATGGCCGGCGGCCTCATGGCAGGCCTGCCGCTGATCGTCGTCTTCGTCTTCTTCCAGCGCCAGATCGTGGCGGGCGTCGCCCACACGGGCCTGGCCGGCCAGTGAGGAGCAAGAGTTGAAGCGCTTCCACAGACTCGCCGCACTACTGGCGGCGACCGCCATCGCCCTCCTCCCCACCACCGCCTCCGCCGACGTCGCCTACCCCGACCCCCTCCCCCTCACCGGGCAGCAGATCATCCACGACCCCACGGTCCACCAGCTCAGCGACGGCCAGTACGTCGCCTACTCCACCGGAGGCATCATCGGCGCCCGCCTCTCCACGAACCTCCGCGACTGGACCGATGCGGGCAACGCCTTCACCGCACCGCCGAGTTGGTGGTACGACTACAACGCCACCGCCGACCCCTGGGCCCCCGACCTCTCCTACCGGGACGGCCGTTACTGGCTCTACTACGCCGTCTCCTCCTGGGGCACCAACCACTCCGCGATCGGCGTGGCCACCTCCCCGTCCGGTCTCCCCGGCACCTGGACCGACCACGGCCCCGCCTTCACCTCCGAGACCACCGACTCCTGGAACGCCATCGACCCGGCGCTCGTCCGCGCCGACGGCGAACTGTGGATGGCGTTCGGCTCGTACTGGACGGGCATCCGCATGGTGCGGCTCGACCCCAAAACCGGCAAGGCGATCCCCGGAGCCACGGTCACCCACCTGGCCACCCGCCCGGACGCCCCCTACGCGGTGGAAGGCGCGTCGATCCTCCATCACGGCCGCTACTACTACCTCTTCGCGTCCTACGACGCCTGCTGCGCGGGCGTGAACTCGACCTACAAGATCAGAGTGGGCCGCTCGACATCGGTGACGGGCCCGTATGCCGACAGCACGGGAACGCCGATGCTGGAGGGTGGCGGTGACCTGTTCCTGTCCTCGCACGGCCGCTACACAGGCCCGGGCGGCGAATCCACGTTCCACACCCATGGCAGAACCTGGCTGGCCTACCACTACTACGACGCGACCGACAACGGCACCCCGAAGCTGGGGCTGAACGCGCTGAGCTGGACGAGAGACGGCTGGCCGGCGCCCCTTTAGGGGCGCGGTGCCGTGTCCATGTGCGGCTCCGCCGCGTGGGCGCGACCAGTCACAGACCACCCGCACCCGCCCACGACCGATCAACCACCCACCCCGAAAGGCGAACATTGCGCACCGCCCGCTTCACCCTCGACCCCGCCTTCACCATCGGAGAAGTCAACCCCCGCCTCTTCGGCTCGTTCGTCGAACACCTCGGCCGCTGCGTCTACACCGGCATCTACGAACCGACGCACCCCACAGCAGACGACGCCGGCCTCCGCACAGACGTCCTCGACCTCGTCCGCGAACTGGGCGTCACCACCCTCCGCTACCCCGGCGGCAACTTCGTCTCGGGCTACAAGTGGGAAGACTCCGTCGGCCCGGCAGCGGAGCGCCCCCGCCGCCTCGACCTCGCCTGGCACTCCACCGAGACCAACCAGTTCGGCCTCTCCGAATACATCGCCTTCCTCAAGAAGGTAGGCCCCCAGGCCGAGCCCATGATGGCGCTGAACCTCGGCACCAGGGGTGTCGCCGAGGCCCTGGAACTCCAGGAGTACGCCAACCACCCCGCCGGCACCGCCCTCTCCGACCTCCGTGCCGCCCACGGCGACAAGGACCCCTTCGGCATCAGGCTCTGGTGCCTGGGCAACGAGATGGACGGCCCCTGGCAGACAGGCCACAAGACGGCCGAGGAGTACGGCCGTATCGCCGCCGAGACCGCCCGCGCCATGCGCCAGATCGATCCCTCCGTGGAACTGGTCGCCTGCGGCTCGTCCAGCCAGTCGATGCCGACGTTCGCCCAGTGGGAGGCCACGGTCCTGGCCGAGGCCTACGACCTGGTCGACTACATCTCCCTGCACGCCTACTACGAGCCACAGGACGGCGATCTCGACTCCTTCCTCGCCTCGGCGGTCGACATGGAGTCGTTCATCGAGAACGTGGTCGCCACCTGCGACCACATCGGCGCCCGCCTGAAGTCCAGGAAGAGGATCAACCTCTCCTTCGACGAGTGGAACGTCTGGTACACGTCCCGCTGGGAGGAGCACGCCGAGGACCACGACCCGTCCGACTGGCCGCAGGCCCCCCGTCTCCTGGAGGACAACTACAGCGTCCTGGACGCGGTGGTCTTCGGCTCCCTCCTCATCGCCCTGCTCCGGCACGCCGACCGCGTCACGGTGGCCTGCCTGGCCCAGCTGGTCAACGTCATCGCCCCGATCATGACGGAGCCGGGCGGTCCGGCCTGGCACCAGACGACGTTCTTCCCCTTCGCCCAGGCATCGCGGTGCGGCGGGGGCCAGGTCCTGGACGTGCGCGTGGACTCACCGACGTACGAGACGAAGAAGTACGGCGAGACGAGCCTGCTGCACGCGACGGCGGTCAGGGCCGACGACGGCACGGTCACGGTCTTCGCCGTCAACCGCAGCCAGACAGAGCCGCTGCCCCTCGAAATCGCCCTGAGCGGGCTGGACCTGACCCGGGTGACCGAGCACAGCGTCCTGTCGGACAAGGACCCCGACGCCCGCAACACACTGGAGGAACCGGACAGGGTGGCCCCACACCGGGCCGAGGGCACGGCTCTGAACGACGGCACCCTCACCGCCGCTCTGGAACCCCTGTCCTGGAACGTGATCCGCCTGGCGTAGAGGGCCACCTAACGGCCGGGGGAGTCCACCCCCACCACGGGCACTCCTCCGGCCGCGCTCCCCAGCAATTCAAGCCGTACCGCCCCCGGGCCGACCTCACTCGTCCCATCCGAAAGCACGGCCAACGCCAACGAGTTACTGCCCCGAGTCCGCAGAATCCCGTTAGGCAGCACGAACGTATGCTGCGGCCCCACATCGTTGACGTACTGCCCCAGGTTCCAGCCGTTCAGGAAGATCTGCACCCGATAGGCCCGCGCCGGATCGTCCTCCAGCACCAGCCCCACCGACGCGTCGACCCCGTCCGGTACGGCCGGCCGGAAGCCGGTCCGGTACCAGGTGACGCCCATCCCCTTGTCCGCGCGCGGAAGTTCGACCCGCTCCCACTCCGCGTCGGCGAAGCCGGGCAGATGCCAGCCCTCCCGCTCCCCGTAGAGCCCGCCGTTGTTCAGCGGCCCCCGCACCGGATCCGGGGCGCCGGCCCCCTGGATCCGCCAACTCACCTTCGGGGAAGCCCCCTTGAACGTCACGGCGGTCAGTCCACGCGCCACCTTGTGGGTGTCCAGGGACCGGCCGTCCATGTCGTGCTGCATCCGCCGTACCAGCACGGACAGCACATGCTGCCGTTGCCTGCGCTGCCTCTTCTGCAACCCGGCGACGGAGAACTCGGCCGTGGCCGCCCAACTGCCCTGCCGGACCGTCTTGGTGTCCGGTACCGGCATCCGGTGCGAACCGAGCGGCTTCCCGTCCAGCCAGGCCATCAGCATGCCCTGGGTGCCCGTGCTGTAGGCGAGGGAGATGGATTCCAGGTCCTCGAAGCCGCCGTCCACCCGGGCCCGGTACCAGACGTCCCCGTAGTGGAAGCCGTAGTCGTCGGCGAACAGCACCGGCTGCCCGTCCGGGACGGGCGTCGTACTGAACGACGTCTTCTTGTCCGCGGCCACCCACGAGGAGTCGTCGAAGCGCACCTCCGCTTCGGGGTTCTCGGCCTTCCGGCGCCAGTCGGCAAGGACCGGCAGCGCCGGCTTCGGCGCCCCCGCCAGATCCGACTCGGCGACCAGGCTCTCCGAGAGGCCCACCCGGGTCCGTACCGGCCGCCCGTTCCAGGTGACCGAGGTGATCCCGCGTAGCCCCCACACCTCCAGGCCACTCTCCGCGACCGTGTCCCCGGTGAGCTGCACGGTCCCGCCACTGATCTTGGCGTGGCGCAGCAGCGCCGGGCCGTAGACCAGCAGGGTGCCGGACGGGGTGTCGTACGGGAACAGCCGTACCGAGGTCGCGTCGTCGGCGAAGAGCAGGAGCAGCGGGGTGTCGCTCTCGCCGCGCTGGACCAGGACCCGGGTGAGCCCGCCCTGGCCGAGCGGCACGGTGACATGCAGGACGCCCTGGTCGTAGACCCAGGCCGCCTCGGGGTCGAGGCGGGTGACATACGGCTCGGTCGGGCACTCGAGGACCAGGTGCGCCATCTCGCCGTACCGGCCGGTGAACACGGCGATGTCCTGCCGGCCGGCGGTGAACACGGCCATCGGCTGGGCGGTGGCGTACCGCAGCTTGCGTTTGCCGAGGGAGAGCCCGGTGGTGATGAGCCGGGCGTCGCGGGCCGGGACGGTGACCTCGATGTCGTCCCCCCCGTCCCGCTTGAGGGTCCTCAGCGTGGACGTCACCTCGTCCGCACCGTCGTTGCGCAGCACGTACACATGCGCCTGGGTGTCCGGGTTGGTGAGGTGGTACGTCTTCAGCCCGTCCGCGCGGACGTCCGCCGCGCGCTCCAGCTTGGCGAAGTCGGGGACGCGTTGGAGGAGGTGGCCGAGCTGGTGCATCGGCGCGATCTTCGCCGTGACGTTGCGGGCCTCGTCGATGGCCGCCCCGTAGTCGTACGACGTGTAGACGACCGGCGCCGGCAGCCAGCCCCAGGTGGTGCCGCCGTAGGTCATGTAGACGTTGTGGAGGGTGAGGCCGTTGGCGAGGTTGGTGAGGTAGAAGCGGCGTTCGTAGGCGGCGTCCCGGGTGCGCCGGGACTCGGCGTACCCCTTGCCGCCGAACTCGACCCCGCCCCACGGATCGAACCAGCCACCCCCGAACTCCGGCACGAACCCGGGCGTACGGGGGCTGGCGGTCGCGCCGCCCTTGAGGCCGCCGGTCCCGAAGTCGCCCCAGTCCGGCGGGGTCTGGGTGGGGGCGGGGTAGCCGTCGAAGCCGTACAGCCACTTCCCGGTCTCGCCGCCGGTGTCGAAGGAGCCGGGGATCCAGTAGCCGTTGCGGCCCTTGTCGTTGTGGAAGAGGGGGACGTCGATGCCGTCCGCCCGCACCTTCTTGTACAGGTGGGACATGTAGGCGGGGCCGGCCGGGTCGGCGACATGGCCGTCGTACTCGTTCTCGATCTGGTACAGCAGGACGGTCCCGCCGCCGTCCGTGTGCTGGTGGCGGCGCACGATGCGGTTGACGGCCGTCAGCCACGCGTCGACGTGCCCGAGGTAGCTCGGGTCGGTGGTGCGGGCCGAACCCCGTGTGGCGGTGAGCCAGCCGGGGAAGCCGCCGGCGTCGACCTCGGCGTTGATGTAGGGGCCGGGACGGAGGATGACGTACAGCCCGGTCTCGGCGGCCGTGCGCAGGAACAGGTCCAGGTCGCGGACGCCGGTGAAGTCGAACGTGCCGGGCGCGGGGGAGTGGTAGTTCCACGCCACGTAGATGCTGACGGTGTTGTAGCCGTGCGCCCGCATCTTCTCCAGCACGTCCCGCCACAGCGACGGGCTCGGCAGCCGGAAGGGGTGCAGTTCGCCGGACCAGACGACGAGCCGCCGGCCGTCGACGACGAGGGAGTAGTGGTCGTAGCCGATCGCGTGCCGCCGCCCGTCGGCGCTGGGCGGGGCGGGTGCCGGGCCGGTCGGCACGGTGCGCGCCGCGTACGCCGAGGGCGCCCCGGGCCCGCCGCTGCCGCCCAGGGCGAAACCGAGCGCGGCCGAGCCTGCGAGGGCACTGAAAGTACGTCTGCTGAGTGCCAAGGGATCCTCCCGGGCGATCTTACGGGGCGCGGGTGCGGCCATTGTCCACGGGAGTACGCCCCACAATGGACGCATGAGGATCTCGGCACGAGCGGATTACGCGGTACGGGCGGTCCTGGAGCTCGCCGTACGGCAGGACGACGGCCCGGTCAAGGCGGAGGAGATCGCCGGGGCGCAGGACATCCCGCACAAATTTCTGGAGGGCATCCTGGGGGACCTCCGGCGCGCCGGGATCGTCGACAGCCGGCGTGGCGGGGGCGGCGGCTACCGGCTGGCCCGCGACGCGTCCGCGATCACCGTGGCCGACCTCATCCGGGCGGTGGACGGCCCGATCGTCTCGGTACGCGGCGAACGCCCGACGGGTCTGGCCTACACCGGCACCGCCCAGCCGCTCCTGCCCCTGTGGATCGCGCTCCGCGCGAACGTCCGCAGGATCCTCGAAGGCGTCACCGTGGCGGACATCGCGGCGGACGCCCTGCCGGAGCCGGTACGGGCGCTGGCCGCGGAGCCGGCGGCATGGGAGAACCCCTAGAGGACCCCTGGAGGGTGCTCGTGACGGGCTGTGAAATCCGGTGTTGTGAATGGCCGGAGTTCGCCCTGACCGGTCGGCGCGGGGGTTCCTACGATGCGAGCGCCCCGGTCTTCACAGGAAACTCACAGGTCCTTCAAAGGTGAACCGCATCGAACCACGAAGGGCGTGCGGGTCCTGCGGCCGAGGGTGTCACCCCCCACTCGATCACCGAACTGGAGAGACCATGAGACGTGGACTCCTGCTCGGCGGAGCGCTCACCGCGCTGCTCACCGCCGGGTTGCCCGCTCAGGCCAAGGCCTCGTCGTCACCCGTCTTCGACGACCCGCCGCCGGACAAGATCGTGATCAACGTCGCCACGGTGAACGGCTCCGGCTGCCCGCAGGGCACCACCGCCGTCGCCGTCTCCGAGGACAACGAGGCCTTCACCGTCACCTACAGCGACTACCTCGCTCAGGCCGGCGGCAACTCCGACCCCACCGCCTTCAGGCGCAACTGCCAGCTCAACCTGGTCGTTCATGTGCCGCAGGGCTTCACGTACGCCATCGCCAGCGCCGACTACCGCGGCTTCGCCTCCCTCCAGCAGGGCGCCACCGGTACCCAGCGTGCCTCGTACTACTTCCAGGGCTCGTCCAACACGGCCGCCGCGAGCCACCCCTTCAAGGGCCCCTACGACGACAACTGGCAGGCCAACGACACCACCGACTGGGCCCAACTGGTCTGGGCGCCCTGCGGAGTCCAGCGCAACTTCAACATCAACACCGAGCTGCGGGTGGCCGCGGGGAGCGCGAACCCCGGCAAGGTCAGCTTCATGACCATGGACTCCACCGACGGTGACATCAGCACCGTGTACCACCTGGCCTGGAAGGACTGCCCCAAGTAGCGGTAGCAGGCCGCCGCTCCGGTCGAAGCCGGCCGGGAAGACCCGCGGCAGCGCGTGCGAGGTCCATGACCGGACCGCCGCGGTGGCCGGAAGGTCGCGCAGCAGCAGGTTGTTGCGGGCGTGCGGTCCGTCCAGGAACAGGATGGTGCAGATATCGTCGCCGCCACCGAGAACGTCCGCCCAGATCGTGTCGGGGCGGCGGGCCAGGGTGGCGGCGACGGCGCTGATCCGGTTGGGCTTGCGTCGGAGGCTCGCCGCAGATCGCCGACCACCACGCGGCCGGCGGCAACGCGACCCACGTCTACGAGTCGACTACCGGCCGGCCGAGGACCCGCACGCCCTGGGCGCCACCCACTGCGGCGAACTGCCCTTCCTCTTCAACACGTTCGACGCCTACCCGGACAGCCCGATGCTCGGCGAGGCGGAGCGGACCAGCGCGCCCTGGGGCGCTACTTCACCCCCGGCCACGCCTCCTGCGAACAGGCCGCCCACGCCTGCGGAGTCCCGGTGGGCACGGTCCGCAGCCGACTCGGCCAGGGCCGCGCCAAGCTCGCCCTCACTCTCGCCGCCACGGCGGACGCCCCGCACGCCGACGCCGGCCACCGGGTCCACGCCTGCCGCATGGAGGCCCACCGGATGCTCGACACCGCCTCGCGGTGACGGGGACGCCCGGACAAGCAGGGGGCTCATCCCCGGGCCCCCGCCGTCGCCCGGAACGTGTTCCGGTACGCCTGCGGGGACACCCCGATCGTCGCGTGCAGGTGCTGCCGCAGGGAGGTGCCCGTGGCGAAGCCGACCTCCGCCGCGATGCGGTCGATCCCCAGGTCGCTGGTCTCCAGCAGATGGCGGGCCCGGTGCACCCGCTGCTGGATCAGCCAGCGTCCGGGGCTGACGCCGGTCTCGTCCTGGAAGCGGCGCGCGAAGGTGCGCTGGCTCATCCGGGCGTGCTCCGCCAACTCCCGCAGGGCCAGCGGACGTTCGAGGTTCGCCAGGGCCCAGGCCCGGGTGGCCGCCGTACCGGTGGTGCCCTCGTCCGGCACCGGCTGCTCGATGTACTGCGCCTGGCCGCCGTCCCGCCACGGCGGTACGACACACTGCCGGGCCACACTGTTGGCGACCGCGCTGCCGTGGTCGGACCGGACGATGTGCAGACAGACGTCGACACCGGAGGCGGCGCCCGCGGAGGTCAGGACGTCACCGTCGTCGATGAACAGCACCCCGGGATCCAGGAGGACGTGGGGAAACATCCGCCGGAACCGGTCGGCCAGCGCCCAGTGCGTCGTCGCGGGCCGCCCGTCGAGCAGTCCCGCCGCCGCGAGCGTGAACGCCCCCGTGCAGATGGAGACGATCCGGGCGCCGGGCCGGATCCGAGCGAGCGCGGCGGCCACCGGCTCGGGCACCTCGTCCGAGATCCGCGCCATGTCGTACGGCGGTACGACCACGGTGTCCGCACTCTCCAGCACCTCGGGCCCGTGCCCCACGGTGACCGTGAAGTCGGCACTGGTCGCCACCGTACGGTCGTCCGTCGCCGCACAGGTCAGCACGTCGTAGGCACCGGGGACGCCAGGGAAGACCCGGTTCGGGATGCCCAGCTCGAAGGGATATACCCCGTCGAGGGCGAGCACGACGACCCGGTGGGGCCGGGTCTTGAGGAAGTCGATGGCGGGCATGGCACGATCCTATCGTTCCCCGTCCATATGGCCATCGGCCGGAAAGGTGTTTGACGCCTTTCGGCGCCCGGTGGTCGGATGCCGCCCATGAGTGCAGGGCAGATGCATCCCGGTACGCACCCCCTCGACGACGGCCTTGTACGACGACTGATCGCCGGGCGCTTTCCCCAGTGGGCGGGATCGGCGGTGCGGCGATGGCCCTCCGGTGGCACCGTCAACGCGATGTACCGGCTCGGCGCGGACATGGTCGTGAGGCTGCCCCTGGTGAAGGGCGGGGCGGAGGACGTGACGAGGGAGCGGGAGTGGCTGCCCCGCCTCGCGCCCCACCTGCCCGTTCGCATCCCCGAGGTGCTTGGTGCCGGGGAGCCGGCCCAGGGATATCCGTGGCCGTGGTCGGTGTACCGGTGGCTGCCGGGTGAGCTTCCCGAACCGGGGGCCCTGAGCGAGCCCGTGCTGCTCGCCGAGGATCTGGCCGCGTTCGTGACGGCGATGCGGAGCATCACGCTGCCGGCCGGACCGCGGGCACACCGGGGCGGGCCGCTCTCCTCGCTCGACGCGGAGACCCGGGCGGCGATCGGGGAACTGCGCGGGATCCCGCAGGAGGACGTCGACTGCGACGCCGCGGCCGCGGTGTGGGAGGAGTCGCTGGGGGTCCCGGACCGGGACGGGCCACCGGTATGGCTGCACGCCGACCTCATGCCGGGCAACCTGCTGGTCGACGACGATGGCAGGCTGGCTTCCGTCATCGACTTCGGGTGTGCGGGGGTGGGCGACCCGGCCTGCGATCTGTTCCCGGCGTGGAACCTGCTGCCGCCCGAGGGCAGGGAGGCCTTCCGCGAGGCGCTGGCCGTGGACGACGCGACGTGGGTCCGCGGGCGGGCCCGTACCCTCTCGCAGGCGCTGATCGCGCTGCCGTACTACCGCACGACGAACCCCGCGATGGCACAGGGCGCCCGGCATGTGATCCGGGCGGTACTGGACGAAGGCTGAGGAGGCCGGGCGCCACTGACGCCCTGGCGGAACGGCGGCCGCCCGCACCCGGCGTCGTACGACCGCCTGGGCCGCTGGACGACGGCGGGCGCGGGCTCGTCCTGGTGGCCGCGCCGGCCGATCGGCCGGAGGTGCTGAGTCAGCCGGCGGGCGCAGGGCGGACGGCGACGCGCACCGGTCGTCGCGCCCGCCCCCGGGCGCGCACGTCGCCGTCTACGCGGCCGAGGCGAGTTCGGCTCGGCCGAACAGCAGGGCGTAGCCGTTGGGGAGCTGGTGGAGGATGCGGGTGATCAGGGTGGGGCCGGCGTAGGCGGCGACGGCGGAGAAGACGGAGCCGGTGTCCCAGCGGGTGGTGGCCAGGGAGGCGCCGGTTCGGGCGGCGAGGTCCTTGACGAAGGCCCAGCCGGTCAGCGGCTGGGTGCTGGGGATCTGCGTGGTCAGTACGCGTGCGGCTTCCAGGGGCAGGCAGCCGGCCAGGTCGACGCGTTCCTCGCCGGTCAGCTGGCGCCCCAGTCCGGCAAGGACCAGGCGAACGACTTCGTCGGCTCTCTCGAGGGTGGGGTAGGCGCCCTCGTAGCGGACCTTCTCCAGCATCTGCTGGTATGCCGTCCCGTACGACTGCTGGCCGGGTGCGTGCCGGTCGGAGATCACGGGGGTGGTTGCCTTTCTTGCTGTGGCCGGTGTTCGGGCACCGGAGTGCGTGATGGTCAGGTGGGCTGGGGGCGGCCGAAGAGCAGGTCGTAGCCGACGGGGAGCTGGAGCAGGATCTGGCCCAGCAGGTCCTCGCCGGCGGCGTCGGCGACGGTGGACAGCACGGCGCTGACGTCCCAGGCCGCGGTCTGCTCGGTGGCGCCTTCGATCCACGCGGCGGTTGCGCGGACGAACCGCTCCGGGGACAGCGGCTCGGCGCTCTGCAACGGGTTGAGCAGGATCAGGGCGAACTCCTCGGGCAGGCACGCCGCCAACTGGGCGCGGACGCCGCCGACCAGGTGCGCGCCGAGCAGGGCGAGCACCACACGGGCCGCGCGCTCCGCTTCCGTCGGACTGCCGTACTCGCCGCGTTCCTTCACGTGGCCGAGGAACGCTTCGCGTCGCAGGGTCATCTCGGCCGCCGCCCCTTCTTCTTCGGACTGTCCACGGGGTGCGGAGAGCGGGATGAGGGGGAGATCGGATGCCCGCCCTCCGCACGCGTCCGGCCGGTGTCAGCCGGAGATCTCCTTGCGGCCGGATCCGACGCCGATGGAGATCTTGCGCGGCTTGGCGCGCTCGGCGATCGGGATGCGCAGGGTGAGCACGCCCGCGTCGTAGTCGGCCTGGATGTGCTCGGTGTCCAGGGTGTCGGCGAGCACGAGCTGGCGGGAGAAGACACCCAGCGGCCGCTCGGACAGTTCCATCTGGACGTCGTCGGCCTTCGAGACCGGCCGCCGCTCGGCCTTGACGGTGAGCATGTTCCGCTCGACGTCGATGTCGATCGCGTCCGCGGCGACGCCCGGGAGATCGAAGGCCACCACGTACTCGTCGCCCTCGCGGTAGGCGTCCATCGGCATCGCCGACGGGCGGGACCAGGTGCCCGGACCCATCAGCTGCTGAGCGAGCCGGTCCAGCTCACGGAAGGGGTCAGTGCGCATCAACATCGTGAAAACACCTCCAGCGGGTTCAGGCAGTTGCTGCCAATGCGCCTCACTGACACCGTTGTAACATGTCGTCCAATGGATGACAAACACAATGTCGTCGACGTGATGACAGCACGAGGGAGGTGCCCGTGGCCGCAGCCGACCAGCCGTCCACGACCAGTACGAACGACTGCAGCCCGGCGTCGTTCCTCGCCGCCGCGGCGGCCCTGCACGCCATAGACGACGCCCTGCGCGACGCCCAGCGAGAGGCACCGGACAGCCCCGACGCGCCCGGCCCCGGGCCGGAGCAGGCGCTGGCCTCCCTCGTGCTGCTGCGGCAGGTGCGCGAGCAGCTCGCCGGATGGGAGACCGGTCTGATCGAAACCGCCCGCGACGCGGGAGCCAGCTGGGCCGACCTCGCCCACCCTCTCGGCGTCGCCAGCCGCCAGGCCGCCGAACGCCGCTACCTGCGCGGCCGCCCCGGCCCCGCCGGAACCACCGGCGAGCAGCGCGTCCAGGCCACCCGCGAACGTCGCGCCGCCGAACGCACCACCGCGAACTGGGCCCGCGACAACGCAGCCGACCTGCGCCGCATCGCCGGCCAGATCACCGCCCTCACCGACCTGCCCGTCACGGCCCGCAACCCGCTCAGCCGGCTCCACGCGGCCCTCGCCCACGACGACCCCGCCGAGCTCATCGGCCCCCTCGGCGACACCCGCGCCCACCTGACCACCACCCACCCCGACCTCGCCGCACAACTCGACACCCTCACACCTCCCTGAACCCGCCCTCCCTTTTCAGCTGGGCTTCACCTCCACGGCATCCGGACGACGGCTTTCGTCCGGCCGGTGTTTCCCAGCGGCACGGGGCCCGTTGGTAGCGTCGGCGTACCCCGTGCCGTCCCACCGAGAGAGACCTGATGCCCCCGACGATCCGCAGGGCCGTGATCCCCGCCGCCGGACTCGGCTCCCGTCTGCTGCCGCTGACGAAGGCCACGCCGAAGGAAATGCTCCCGGTCGGCGACAAACCGGTGATCGAGCACACCGTGCGGGAACTGGTGGACTCCGGCATCACCGACATCACCATCGTCGTCTCGGGCGGCAAGAGCCTGATCCAGGACCACTTCCGGCCCAACCCCGGGCTCGTGGAGCAGCTGCGCGCCGACGGGAAGACCGCCTACGCGGACGCCGTCGAGGAGGTCGCCGAGCTGGCCCGCCGCGGTCACATCACCTACCTCGACCAGCACGGCCCGTACGGCAACGGCACACCCGTGCTGAACGCCGCCCGCTCCTTCGGCGACGAGCCCGTCCTGGTGCTCTGGCCGGACGACGTGTTCGTCGCCGACGTTCCCCGCTCCCAGCAGCTGATCCACGCCTACGAGCAGACCGGCTGCCCGGTGCTGGCCCTGCTGCCGATGGACCCCGCCGACTCCCAGCGCTACGGCGTGCCCATCGTCAAGGAGGACCTCGGCGACGGCCAGCTGCGCATCACCGGCCTGGTCGAGAAGCCCGCGCCGGCCGACGCGCCGTCCCCGTACGCGGCCATCGGCGGTTATGTCATCACCCCCGGCATCGTCGACGAGCTGCGGGAGCAGACCCGCCGCTGGTACGAGCACCGGACCGGCGAGGTGTACCTGACCGACGCCATCAACGCCTACGCCGCCAGCCGGGCCGTGTACGGGCAGGTCATCCAGGGCCGCTGGTACGACACCGGCAACCCGGCCGACTACCTCGTCGCCCAGATGGCCTTCGCCCTCGCCCATCCCGAGTACGGGCCTGTCCTGCGCGGTCTCGTCCGCGGGCTCGACGAGGAGCTGGAGGACGCGCCGAATACGGTATGATCGTCTCAGAGCCGGTCGCCGTACTTCCGGTGGCTGGTACTGCGTTGGTGGTCCAAGGAAAGACGCCCCGCTTCCTGTGGGGAGATGCAGGTGCAAGGCCTGCCCGGCGCTCCATCCGGTGCCCGTCCGCATGATGCGGACGGGCACCGTGCGTTATGCGCGTTGACGAGAACCGAGCGATCCCGCAACAGAGCGAGTCTGCGGCCGCGCATTCATGCACTGCGCGGGCACCAGCAGTGCGCTGACGGACGAATGTCACCAGTGCGCCGGTCCTGGGGTGGTGGCGCCCGAGAAGAGCCCCACCACAGGAAGTACGCGATGAGCGACCCGAAGAAGGCCTGACCGATCTGGTCCTTTCCACGTCGACGGAACACGCGCCGGTCGACGCGCCCTTGGACGCGATCGACATCGCCGACTGGCTGCTGAACCTGCCGGCCGATGTCGATCAACGTGGAGATGATCGGCACCGGGCCGGTGATCCAGCACTACGTCGCCGAGATGGCAGGGACAACGGCGACGGCACCGTCACCTACACCAATCAGGTCACCAGCCACCCCACGCAGGAACTCATGGAGTTCGACGAAAGGAACGGCGTGACGTTCGAGGAGGCCGCGGCCGCACGGCAGGCCGCCTCCGGCGATCTCTGCCGACGGGAAACACCGCTGTACGCCGCGAGCATCGCGCGCCACGCGCGAGCCAAGACAGGACGGTGACGCGCCACCGGGTCAAAGCCCGGTAGGAGCGCGGGGCCGTATCGATGTGCGGCTACCGCCGCGTGGGCGCGACCAGCCACGACGGCGCCGCACCGGCCACGCACCGTACCTCCTACGGCGCCTAACCCGCCTGCCCCATCCCCGCCGCATTGGGCCAACTCTGCGCATTCGGCCAGCCGGTCGCAGCCGCCGGAGACAACCCCGGCGCCTGGGCGGGGGCGGGGGCGGTAGCCCCCCGCACCTGCGCGGCCGTAAGGCCACCCCGCGCCGGAACCCCGGGGGGAGTCGGCCCAGCCGCCGGAGGCATCTGCATGGGCATGGGCGCCGGCATCGGCGGCGCGGGCGGCGTCATCGGCGGCGGTGCCATCGGCGGTGGTGCCATAGGCGTCACCGGCGCCATCCCCAGCGGCTGCTGCATCTGCATCCCGGCGGCCGCCGGCATCGGCATCCCGGCCGGCGGACCGGCGACGGGGAGCGGCATGCCGACGCCGGCGGCGGGAGCGGCGGCGAGACCCGGGACGGGCCCCGCGCCGACGGCCTGAGCGAGCTGCATGCCCGCCCCGTTGGTCTCGCTCACCAGCCGGTCCACCGCCGCCGTACCCGAGCTGTAGCTGGTCCCATTGCCCAGCTCGGGCACGGCGGCTCCCCTCCTGGACCCGTAGAGCACCTGCTCCATGGCGGACACCAGGCGACGCACGTCCACCTCGGGGCGTACCACGAGCCTCAGGAAGCGACTGGACGAACCGATCTTGTTGCCGCACTCGCGGACCAGGATGCGGTGCTCGGTGAGCATCCGGTCCCGGACCACCGTGCCCTCGGCACCGACGGGAAGCCGTACGAAGAGGAAGTTACCCTGTGAGGGGTAGACGGTCAGACCGGGCAGGGTCGAGAGCCGGCTGGCCATCTCCAGGCGGTCCTTGCGGACCTGGTGCAGGCTCTGCGCGTACTCGGCGCCGTGCTCCTTCAGCGAGAACACCACGTACTCGGCGAACGCGTTGAGGTTCCACTTCGGCAGCATCGAGCGGACCTTGCCGGCCAGCGCGGGGTTGGCGACCATGTAGCCGAAGCGGATGCCGTGCAGACCGAAGTTCTTGCCGAGGCTGCGCAGCACGATGACGTTCGGCCGGAGCATCGCCTCCTGGACGACGCTGGGCTCGGCCTCTGCGTCGGCGAACTCCAGGAACGACTCGTCGATGACGATCAGGTCCAGGTCGGCCATGGCGTCCATGAACTGGACCAGCGCCTGCTTGTGGATGAAGCCGCCGTCGGGGTTGTTGGGATTGCAGATGACGGCGACCCTGGTGCCCCGCTTGCGGATGAACTCGGCGTACTGCGCGAGGTCCAGGGCGAAGCCGTTGGACTCCTGGAGCGGGAACATGTCGACGCGCTTGCCGGTCTCCATCGGCTGGTCGGTCCAGCGGCCGAAGGTGGGGACGGGGATGGCGAGGGACTCGCGGACCAGCAGGTGGTCGATCCAGGTGATCAGCTCGGTGGAGCCGTTGCCCATGGCCACGGCCTGCGGCGGGAGCTGGAGGAGCCGGCACAGCTCGGCGGTGATGGTGTCGGCGCTGCTCGGGTAGAACGTGACGATGTCCTTCAGCCGGGCCGCCATCGTTTCCATCATCGCCGGGGTGGGGAAGTACGGGTTGCAGGGAATACAGAAGTCAACGGGACCGGCCCCCTCGCCCCCCTCGCGGGTCAGCGCCGCCATCGACGGGCTGTGCGCGCCGCTGCGGAACAACGAGGCGACGTTGCCGGCCATTTAACCTCCGTATGAGGCGGGCCCGGTGGGGACGACCGGGCCCGTCGTCTTGGGTGGCCCGCGCGGGGGAGCACGGGCCGCCCTTGAGTACGGAGTCTCACGTGGCGCTGTTCAACGGATGTGAAAGAAACGTGAGCGTGGGCGCGACCAGCCCCTTACCGGTCGCGCCCACGCTGTCTCAGGCCCCGAAGCTGTGAATCGTGCGGGTCTTGTAGGTCTGCCCAGGACGCAGCACCGTCGACGGGAAGTCGGCGTGGTTCGGCGAGTCAGGGAAGTGCTGGGTCTCCAGGCACAGCGCGTCCCCCTGCCGGTAGGTGCGCCCACCCGTCCCCGTCAGCGTCCCGTCCAGGAAGTTCCCGGAGTAGAACTGCAGCCCCGGCTGATCGGTCGCGATCTTCAGGGTGCGCCCCGACCGAGGCTCCCGCAGCGTCGCGATGTGCTCCGGCTTCGCGGTGATCCCCTTGTCGAGGACCCAGTTGTGGTCGTACCCCTTGGCCTGCACCTGCTGCGCGTGCCCGGCCCGGATGTCCCGCCCGATCGTCTTCGTCTCGCGGAAGTCGAAGGGCGTGCCGTGGACGGTGGCCAGCTCACCGGTCGGGATCAGCCCCGAGTCGGTCGGCGTGTACCGGCCCGCGGCGATCGTCAGCTCGTGGTCCTCGATGGTGCCGCTGCCCTCGCCGGCCAGGTTCCAGTAGACATGGCTGGTGAGGTTGACGACCGTGGCCTTGTCGGTGGTGGCCCGGTAGTCGATGATCCACTCGCCGTGCTTGGTGAGGGTGTACGTCACCGTCGCCTTGAGGGTGCCCGGGTAGCCCATCTCCCCGTCGACGCTGGTGTAGTGCAGGACGAGGCCGACGTCCGAGCCCTTGGTGAACGGCTCGACGTCCCAGACGTGCTTGTCGAAGCCCTGGGTGCCGCCGTGCAGGCTGTTCACACCGTCGTTGACGGAGAGCTGGTAGCTCTTGCCGTCCAGGGTGAACTGACCCTTGCCGATCCGGTTGCCGTAGCGGCCGATCAGCGCACCGAAGTACGGCGAACTGGCGACGTAGTCGGCGATGTTGTCGAAGCCGTTGACCACGTTGGCGTAGCGGCCGCGCCGGTCCGGGATCTCCAGGGTCTGGACGACACCGCCCCAGTTGAGGACCTTCAGCCGGGTGCCGCCGTTCTCCAGGGACCAGCGGTAGATCCTGGTGCCGTCGGCGAGCTTCCCGAAGGACTCCTTCACCGGCTTCCTGCCTCCCGAACCGGTGGCGGCCTCGGCACTGCCCGTGCCGAGGGTGGTGGCGGCGAGCCCCGCGGCCGCCGCGCCGGCAATGACCGTACGTCTGTTCAGTTCCATATGCGGCTCCTGCATAAGGGAGGGGCCCCGCCTTCCGGCGGGGCCCTGTCTGACTTACGAACCGGACTTGCGCTTGTTCCACACGTCGAAGCCGACCGCGGCCAGCAGGGCCAGGCCCTTGATGACCTGTTGCCAGTCGGTGCCGACGCTGAGGAGGTTCATGCCGTTGTTCAGCACGCCGAGGACGAGACCACCGATGATCGCGCCGAGGACGGTACCCACACCGCCGCTCATGGACGCGCCACCGATGAACGACGAGGCGATGGCCTCGAGTTCGAAGTTCAGGCCCGCCTTCGGAGACGCCGCGTTGAGCCGGGCCGCTACCACCAGACCGGCCAGGGCCGCGAGCACGCCCATGTTCAGGAAGACAAGGAAGGTGACCTTCTTGTCCTTGACGCCGGACAGCTTGGCCGCCGGCAGGTTGCCGCCGATCGCGTAGATGTGCCGGCCGAAGACCGCGTTGCGCATGACGTAGCCGTAGCCGACCACCAGCACACCGAGGACGATCAGGATGATCGGCGCGCCCTGGTAGCTGGCGAGCAGCATGGTGACCGCGAGGATCGCGGCGGTGATGGCGACCAGCTTCAGCAGGAACGCGTTGCGCGGCAGTACCTCCAGCGAGAACTCCTGCTCGCGCTTGCGGTCCCGGATCTCCTGGTAGACCACGAAGGCCAGCAGCACGATGCCCAGCAGCAGGGTGAGGTTGTGGTAGTTGGTGTCCGGGCCGACCTCGGGCAGGAAGCCGTTGCCGAGCTTCTGCAGACCGTCGGGGAACGGGCCGAGGGTCTGGCCCTGAAGGAAGATCTCCGTCAGACCGCGGAAGAGCAGCATGCCCGCCAGGGTCACGATGAACGAGGGTATGCCCAGATACGCGATCAGGAAGCCTTGCAAGGCCCCGGCGACCGCGCCCACCAGCAGCGACAGTACGAGGGCGACCGGCCACGCCACACTGTGCTGCACCGTCAGCACGGCCGCGAACGCTCCCACGAACGCCGTCAACGAGCCGACCGACAGGTCGATATGGCCCGCGATGATCACCAGCATCATGCCGATCGCCAGGATCAGGATGTAGCTGTTCTGGAGCACCAGGTTGGAGACGTTGCGCGGCAGCAGCAGGTCGCCGCCGGTCCACACCTGGAAGAGGATCACGATCAGGCCGAGCGCGATCAGCATGCCGTACTGCCGCATGTTGCGGCGCAGCCCGCCCCACATCAGCTGCAGCAGGCTCTCGCCGGAGCCCGGGCCCCCGCTCCTGCCGGGCGGCGCCGCGGCCGGGACCTTGTCCGTCACATCGGTGCTCATCGCGTTACCTCTTTGTCCTTCGTCATCTGACGCATCAGCACTTCCTGCGTGGCCTCGGCCCGCGGGACCTCGCCCGTCAGCCGCCCGGCGGCCATGGTGTAGATGCGGTCGCACATACCGAGCAGCTCCGGCAGCTCGGAGGAGATGAAGACGACCGCCTTGCCCTGCGCGGCCAACTGGTCGATGACCGTGTAGATCTCGTACTTGGCGCCGACATCGATCCCGCGCGTCGGCTCGTCCAGGATCAGCACCTCGGGACCCGCGAAGATCCACTTGCTGAGGACGACCTTCTGCTGGTTGCCGCCGGACAGCTTGCCCACCGGCTCGAAGACGGTCGGCGCCTTGATGTTCATGGACTTGCGGAAGCCCTCGGCGACCTGCCGCTCCTCGTGCTCGTCGACGATCCCGCGCCTGGCCACCTTGTCCAGGGCCGTGAGCGAGATGTTCCGGTTGATGGTGTCGATGAGGTTGAGGCCGTAGTGCTTGCGGTCCTCGGTGACGTACGCGATGCCGTGCCCGACCGCCTCCGCGACGGTCTTCGTACGGATCTCCTTGCCGTCCTTGAAGACCGTGCCGCCCGCGTGCCGGCCGTAGCTGCGCCCGAAGACGCTCATCGCCATCTCGGTGCGCCCGGCGCCCATCAGACCCGCGATGCCGACGATCTCCCCACGACGCACGTCGATCGACACATCGTCAACGACCTTGCGCTGCTGGTCGATCGGATGATGGACGGTCCAGTTGCGGATCTCCAGCGCGGGAGCCGCGTCCGCCTCACCCTCGTACGGAGTGCGCTCGGGGAAGCGGTGGTCCAGGTCGCGGCCGACCATGCCCGAGATGATCCGGTCCTCGGTGGTCTCGGGTGCCTTGACGTCGAGGGTCTCGATGGACCGGCCGTCGCGCAGGATGGTCACCGAGTCGGCGACCCGGCGGATCTCGTTCAGCTTGTGGGAGATGATGATCGAGGTGATGCCCTGGTTCTTCAACTCCAGGATCAGATCCAGGAGTTTGCCGCTGTCCTCGTCGTTCAGAGCCGCGGTCGGCTCGTCGAGGATCAGCAGCTTCACCTTCTTCGACAGCGCCTTGGCGATCTCCACCAGCTGCTGCTTGCCCACGCCGATGTCGGTGATCCGGGTCTCCGGGTGGTCGGTCAGACCCACCCGGCGCAGCAGCTCGGTGGCGTGCCGCAGGGTCTCCTTCCAGTTGATGAGCCCCCGCGAGGCGTGCTCGTTGCCGAGGAAGATGTTCTCCGCGATCGACAGGAACGGCACCAGCGCCAGTTCCTGATGGATGATCACGATGCCGTGCTGCTCGCTCGCCCGGATGTCCCGGAACGTACAGACCTCACCCTCGAAGAGGATGTCGCCCTCGTACGTGCCGTGCGGATGAACGCCGGAGAGCACCTTCATCAAGGTGGACTTTCCGGCGCCGTTCTCACCGCAGATGGCATGGACCTCGCCCTGACGGACGGTCAGCGTGACGTCCGACAGCGCCTTCACACCGGGAAAGGTCTTGACGATCGAGCGCATTTCCAGGACGGGTCCCGCCATGGTCGTGCCCTTCCAATCCGTAGGAATGGCCGTTCAGTCCGTAGGAATGACCGGCTTGTTCACCGGGTGGGACTACTTGAGCTCGCTGGCCTTGTAGTAGCCCGTGTCGACCAGTTCCTTGGTGTAGTTGGTCTTGTCCACGCTCACCGGCTGCAGCAGCATGGCCGGGACGACCTTGGTGCCGTTGTCGTACGTCTTGGTGTCGTTGGTCTGCGGCGTCTTGCCGTTGAGGACGTCGTCGATCATGGTCGAGGCGACGTCGGCGAGCTTGCGGGTGTCCTTGTAGACGGTCTGCGTCTGCTCACCGGCGATGATCGACTTCACCGAGGCCAACTCCGCGTCCTGACCGGTGATCACCGGCAGCGGCTTGCTGGAGGAGCCGTAGCCGTCCGACTTCAGCGCGGCGATGATGCCGATGGAGATGCCGTCGTACGGCGACAGGACGGCGTCGACCTTGGCGCTGGAGTACGTGGAGGTGAGGATGTCCTCCATGCGCTTCTGGGCGGTGGCGCCGTCCCAGCGCAGGGTGGTCACCTGGGTGAGGTTGGTCTGGCCGGACTTGACGACGAGCTTCTTGCTGTCGATGTACGGCTTCAGCACGCTCATCGCGCCGTTGAAGAAGTACTTGGTGTTGTTGTCGTCGTTCGATCCTGCGAACAGCTCGATGTTGAACGGGCCCTTGCCGTTCTTCAGCCCCAGCTTGTCGACGATGTAACTGGCCTGCAGCTCTCCGACCTTGGTGTTGTCGAAGGACGCGTAGTAGTCGACGTTCTTCGTGCCGAGGATCAGACGGTCGTAGGCGATCACCGGGATCTTGGCGTCGGCGGCCTGCTGCAGCACGTTGTTCAGCGACTTGTTGTCGATGGCCGCGATGATCAGGCCCTTGACGCCCTGCGTGATCAGGTTCTCGATCTGCGAGACCTGCTGGTCGGGGTCGTCCTCGCCGTAGACCAGCTTGGTCTTGTAGCCCTTCGACTTCAGGTTCTTGACGACGTTGTTGCCGTCGGCGATCCAGCGCTCGGAGGACTTGGTGGGCATGGCGATACCGATGGTGCCGCCCTTGGCGCTGCCCGTGTCCTCCTTGCTGCCACCCGTACCGCTCTGCCCGCAGGCGGACAGGGTGAGGGCGAGGGAGGCGGCTCCGGCTATGAGGGTGAGGGCGCTTCTACGAGTGCGCATGGTGATCAGTCCTTGTTCGTCTCGTCGTTGAGATGTTTGAGCGAGGTCGGTTGAAGCGCCCCGAAGGGGCGCGGGGCTGTAGGTGATGTGCGGCTCCGCCGCGTGGGCGCGACCAGCCACGGCGGACCCGCAGCCCCCATCGGTCATCCAGCGGCACCTTCGATGGGGAACCGGTTCAAAGACCCCGGCAGCCGGGAGCCGAGCGGCGCCATGTCGCCGTCCGCGCCGTGCCGGGCGAGCAGGTCGAGGGCGAGCCGGCCGCGCCGCACCCGCTCCCGGGCGGTGTCCAGGGTCACGTCCCGCAGATGGGTGCCCCACGGGTAGATGCCGGGAGCCTTGGACAGACCGAACTTCAGGTAGATCGGTGCGCCGCGCCGGATCAGCTCGGCGACCTCGTACATCCGGATGTAGCCGCCGAGGTCGTCGGGGGCCTCGATGTACATGTCCATGGGAGCGCCGGACACCCGGCGGATCTCGGTGAGGTGATCGAGCGTCAGATCGCTCGGCACGTTGACGGAGTCGGCGCCGAGGTGCTCGAAGACGGAGTACGAAGCCGGGTTGACCGGTCCGACCAGCGCGGACACCTTCAGGGTGGTGTCGGCCGGGATGATGCCGGCCTGCCGGGCCCGGTGCAGCGTCCACAGCACGCCCTCGTCGGCGACGAGCAGGCATTTGACGCCCAGCTCCGTGGCCCGTACGGCGTCTTCGACACATCCGGCGACGGCGTCGTGGCCCCGCGCCCGCAGTCCGGCCCCCCGCGAGTCGGAGCGGACGGAGCCGCCGATGTCCCAGGTGCCACGCGGGCCGGTGAACAGGCAGAGTTCGATGTCACGTTCGTCGGTCGCCTCGACCATCTCGGTGATCTCGGCGTCGGTGAGCATCCACACACCGCTGCCCTGGCTGATCCGGTGGATCGGCACGTCCAGCCGCGAGGACTCCTTGAGCACGACGGCCAGCGCCTCGGGACCCTCGCAGGAGGGGATCTCGGTGCGCCACTTGCCGCCGCCCGGGAAGCTGTGGGCGGAGGCGTCGGCGGGGTCGAGGGCGGGCGCACCCAGACCGAGGGCGGTGAGTGCCTGCTCACCGGGTCGGCGGGCCGCCCTAACGGAAGCGTCGGTCGTCACAAGCTGTCCTTCGTGTTCGGTATATCGGACAAGGTTCGCGGCTCTGGGTACGGATGAGGCTTGGTGGTACGCCGGCCACGGCGAGTCAGGTCACGCCGCGGCCGGCGTACGACTAGGGGCGGAGCAGCACCTTGCCCACCTTTGGATCACCGGCCCCCACCAGCTCGATGGCCTGCGGGAACTCGGTCAGCGGCAGCTCGTGCGTGACCAGCGGCAGCGGATCGAGGAGCCCCGCCCCGAAGACCCGCACCGTGTGCGCCCAGGCGTCCGGCGGCGCCCCGAAGACGGTGTGCACCTCCAGCTGCCGTACGACGAGATCGGTCGGGTCCAGACCGTCGGCACCGGCGGCCGGGATACCGGTCAGGACCAGCCGCCCGCCGCGGCGGAGCAGAGCGGCGGCGGTGCGTGCGGCGGACGCCGAGCCGGCGGTCTCGATGACCACGTCGAAGTCGTCGGGAAGAGCCTGGTCCTTGGTACGGAAGTCGGTCGCCCCGAACTGCCGGGACAGGGCCTCCCGGTCGTTCCGCGTCCCCACCACGAGCAGCTCGCTCGGCGAGATCGCCTTCAGGAACTGCACGGCGAACATCCCGAGCGTCCCGGTGCCGACCACCGCGACCCGCTCGCCCGGCTGCGCGTTGCCCTTCAGCGCGGCCGCCGCGATACAGGCGGCGGGTTCGAGGAGGGCGGCGGCGGTCAGATCCGCGTCGTCCGGCAGGGGGTGCAGCAGCCGGGCCGGCAGGGTGAGGGTGGCGGCCATGGCCCCCGGCTGGGTGAAGCCGGTCTCCTCGTAGCCGTCGGTGCACAGGGTGGTCTCGCCGGCGTGGCACCGGTCGCACACCTGGCAGTTCCGGAACCCCTCGCCGACGACCTTCCGGCCGACCAGACTCCCGGGGACTCCGGCGCCCACCGCACGGACCGTTCCCGACCACTCGTGGCCCGGAGTCAGCGGGTAACGGACGTACCCCTCCGGCCGGTTCCCCTGGTACACCTCGCGGTCGCTTCCGCAAATCCCGACCGCGTGCACGGCGACCAGCGCCTCGCCGGCACCGGGCTTGCGGGGCGTGTGCTCCTCGACCCGGTGGCTGCCCGGTGCCTCGACGACGACCTGGGAGCTCACTTGGTCCCCTTGGGCCTGCGCTGCTCCCAGCCGTCGGCCCAGAGGTCGAAGCGGGCCTGCTGCTGCGGGAACTCCGCGGCGGCGTCGGCGTCGAACTCGACCCCGAGACCGGGCGCGTCGGACAGCTCGAAGTACCCGTCGACGACCTCCGGCGCCCCCCTGACCACCTTCTTGATCTCGGCGTCGGCGAAGTCGTTGAAGTGCTCCAGGATCTTGAAGTTCGGGGAGGTGAACCCGACCTGGAGGGAGGCGGCGGTCAGCACGGACCCGCCGACGTTGTGCGGCGCGACCAGCACATAGTGCGTCTCGGCGGTGGCGGCCAGCTTCCGCGTCTCCCAGATGCCGCCGACATGGCCGACATCCGGCTGGATGATGTCCACGGCCTGGCTCTCGAAGAGCTCGCGGAACTCGATGCGGTCGTGGATGCGCTCACCGGTGGCGACCGGGATGTCCACCTTGGCGGCGACCTTCTCCAGCGCCTTCAGGTTCTCCGGCGGGACGGGCTCCTCCAGCCAGGCCGGCTTGAAGGGCGCCAGTTCGCGCGCGAGCCGTACCGCCGTGGCGGGCGAGAACCGCCCGTGCATCTCCAGCATGAGCTCGGCGTCAGGGCCGATGGCGTCCCGGACGGCCTCGATCAGCGACACGGAGTACAGCGTCTGCTCGTGGTCGAGCTCGAAGTGCCCGGTGCCGAACGGGTCGATCTTCAGCGCCTTGTACCCGCGCTCGATCACCCCCTGGGCGGCCTTGTGGTACGCCTCCGGCGTTCGCTCGGTCGTGTACCAGCCGTTGGCGTACGCCTTGACCCTGTCGGTGACCTTCCCGCCGAGCAGCTGCCAGACGGGCACGCCCAGCGCCTTGCCCTTGATGTCCCAGCAGGCCATTTCCACGACGGCGATCCCCGACATCACGATCTCGCCGGCCCGGCCGTAGTCGCCGTACTTCATCCGGCGTACGAGGTCTTCCACTGCGAACGGGTCGGAACCGAGAATGTGGTTGGCCTCGGCCTCCCGCAGATAGCCGATCAGCGCGTCGGTGTGACCGAGCATCCGGGTCTCGCCGACTCCGGTGATCCCCTCGTCGGTGTGCACCTGGACGTACGTCAGGTTGCGCCACGGCGTCCCGACCACGTGTGTGCTGATTCCGGTGATGCGCACGGCGGTTGCCCCTCAGCTGTTCGAGATTTCGTCACACGTTCGAAATGCTGGCGTGACAGTAAGGATCGGGCGGCGTGGGTGTCAATGGGTCGAACAGGTAACGGTTTCGGCAAGACTTTCGATAGCTCTTTCGGTCCCGCACAGAACCTTCACAGAGGTGCCTGGTAAGTGACCGGCGGGGAACTTAGTCTTCCCGCGTCATGGACTACTGCCACCCGTGCCGACGGCACCTCAATGGCGCCCTTGCCTGCCCGGGGTGCGGCGCTCAGGTCGAATCGCTACGCGCGTCCGCGCCGGAAGCGACCGCTCCCGACCTGGCCACGCACGGCGAAACGCCCTACACGGAGACGGAGTTCGCCGGAGACGACGGGCACGGCGGCGCCGGTGGCTACGACGGTGAGGGCGGCGACGGCTACGACGACGAGGGTGACGAGCCCCTGGCGGGTGGCCGGGCGGAGCGGCGACGGGCGGCGCGCGGACATGGCGGCCGAAGCCGGGGACGAGCCGCCGAGAGCCTTTCCGAGGGCGTCGAGGAGCCTTCCGGGGCCGACGGGAGCCGTCGCGACCGCAAGGCCGCGGCCCATCGCCGGCGGCGCCGCAGAATCCTGCTCGTGAGCGCGGCGTGCGTCCTCGCGGCGGGCTGCCTGAGCCTCGCCGAACTCGGCACGGACGCCATACCGTTCACGAGCCCCGGCCCGGCCTCCGCGGGCGGCGACACCGCCGACGGCGGTACCGCGACGCCGTCCCCGGGTACGACGGCCCAGCCGCTGGACGACACGTCCGGCGCGACCGGCACGGCGAGCTCCGCCTCGGCCGACCCGTCCGCCTCCCCCTCCCCCTCCGCGTCGAAGGACAAGGCGTCCGGCTCCCCGTCCGCGTCCCCGAAGGACACCTCGGCCCAGTCGGCCACGACGGGCGCGGGCACGGGCACGTCGACGAACGCGCCGACGGCGGCACCGACGTCCACGGCGGCATCGACACCGACGGCCGATCCGACGGCATCGGACCCCACCCCGAGCCCGTCGCAGAGCCACACGTGCACGAGGTTCCTGTGGTGGTGCTCGTAGGCGCGGCGCACTGCCAAAGCAAATCCAGCAAACGTGTCACATTCGCCGAACCTGTTCCGTCATAGGTGTGCAACCCGCTGAACCCCAACGGAGGAACACACCATGGAAGCCCGTCTGAACCTCTTCGCCAGCCCCACCGCCAACAAGCTGATCAAGCACTTCGCCGGCGCGGGCAAGGTCGCCCATGACACGTCGATCCCTGACTCCACCCTGGAGCTCGTGAAGATCCGCGCCAGCCAGATCAACGGCTGCGGTTTCTGCCTCGACATGCACACCAAGGACGCGGCCGCCGCGGGGGAGACCCAGCAGCGTCTCCACATGGTCGGCGCCTGGCGCGAGGCCACCGTCTTCACCGAGGCCGAGCGCGCGGCGCTGGAGCTGGCCGAGCAGGGCACCCGGATCGCCGACGCGGCGGGCGGGGTCCCCGACGAGGTGTGGGAGAACGCGGCCAAGCACCACACCGAAGAGGAACTCGTCGCGCTGGTGGCGACGATCGCCGCGATCAACGCCTTCAACCGGCTGAACGTCATCTTCCAGCAGCCGGCGGGCGACTACCGGCCCGGCCAGTTCGCGTAACGACCGAGGGGGCCGGCCCGGCCCGGTGCCGGCCCCTCTACGCGTCCAGCATCCGCCGCAGCAGATCCCGCAGGGACAGCCGCTCCGCGTCCGACAGCCCCGCCAGCGGCTCGCGCGCGAAGCGCAACCCGTCGCGCAGGTCGCGGGCGACCCGGCGGCCCTCGTCCGTCGCCGCGGCCAGCTTCACCCGGCGGTCGGCCGGATCGGGCCGCCGCTCCACGAGCCCCCGCGCCTCCAGCCGGTCCACGATCCCCGTCACGTTCGACGGCTCGCACTTCAGCTTCTGCGCCAGCTTCCGCATCGGCAGGGGCTCCAGCGAGAGCAGGCTGAGCAGGCGCGCCTGCGCCCCGGTGAGTGTGTGTTCCCCCGCCGCCTCCTCGTAGTCCGCGTAGAAACGGGCCACGACGTCCCCGATCAGCTCGACGACCTGCAGGGTCAGGGCGTCGGGGCGCTGGGTCTTCGCTGGAGTGGACTGTGAGGACGACATGCGCTGCAGAATACCCGGTTACTTGACATCCTGAAATATTCAGCGGCATGGTTGTTTCAGGTACTGAAGTAATCAGGAAAGGCGCATGTCATGATCAACCGCGAGTGGCACCTGGTCAGCCGTCCCGTCGGCTGGCCGAAGCCCGAGGACTTCGCCCTCGTCGAGGCGGAGGTTCCGACGCCGGGTGAGGGACAGGTGCTGGTACGGAACGAGTACCTCTCCGTCGACCCGTACATGCGCGGCCGGATGAGTGCCGCCAAGTCGTACGCCGCCCCCTTCGAGCTGGGCAAGGTCATGCAGGGCGGCGCGGTCGGCGAGGTCGTCGAGTCCAATGCCGAGGGCATCGCGGTCGGCGACCACGTCCTGCACTTCTTCGGCTGGCGCGAGTACGCGGTCATGGACGCGAAGAACGCCGTCAAGGTCGACGCGGAGGCGGCGCCCCTGTCGACGTACCTCGGTGTCCTCGGCATGACCGGTCTCACCGCCTACGCGGGCCTGCTGCGCACCGCCTCCTTCAAGGAGGGCGACTCGGTCTTCGTGTCCGGCGCGGCCGGCGCGGTCGGCAGCCAGGTCGGCCAGATCGCCAAGCTCAAGGGCGCCTCGCGGGTGATCGGCTCGGCCGGCTCCGACGAGAAGGTCAAGCTGCTGGTCGAGGAGTACGGCTTCGACGCGGCCTTCAACTACAAGAGCGGCCCGGTCGCCGAGCAGCTGCGCGCGGCCGCGCCCGACGGTGTCGACGTCTACTTCGACAATGTCGGCGGGGACCACCTGGAGGCGGCCATCGGTCAGCTGAACCGGGACGGCCGGATCGCGGTCTGCGGCATGATCTCCGTCTACAACAACACCGAGCCCGCCCCCGGCCCGAGGAACCTCGCCCGTCTCATCCAGACCCGCGGCCGGATCGAGGGCTTCCTGGTCGGCGACCACTACGACCTGCAGCCGCAGTTCGTCGCCGAGGTCGGCCCGTGGGTCGCCTCCGGGCAGCTGAAGTACCGCGAGAC
Organism: Streptomyces sp. NPDC096040; assembly: GCF_040303265.1. NCBI lineage: Bacteria > Bacillati > Actinomycetota > Actinomycetes > Kitasatosporales > Streptomycetaceae > Streptomyces > Streptomyces sp. NPDC096040. The sequence goes on along the minus strand of NZ_JBEOTA010000001.1, from coordinate 154,757 downwards.
CGTGGTCGAGGGCATCGAGAACAACCTGGAGGCGTTCCTCGGGGTGCTGCGGGGCGACAACACCGGGAAGATGATCGTCAAGCTGTAAGGCGGTCGACCGGGAGACTGTTTGCGTATTCCGGTATGCGGTAACTTCTTTCCGAAACCGCCGTCGATCGTGGGCGCGAGTCGCGGCGGACCGAGGAGGAAGAAACGCATGCCGATACAGCAGTCCGACGTCCTCTACACCGCCGTCGCCACGGCCGAGAACGGCCGCGACGGCCGGGTCGCCACGGACGACGGCCGGCTCGACGTCGTCGTGAACCCGCCGAAGGAGATGGGCGGCAGCGGCGCCGGGACCAACCCGGAGCAGCTGTTCGCCGCCGGGTACAGCGCGTGCTTCCAGGGGGCCCTGGGGGTCGTCGCCCGGCAGGCCGGGGTCGATGTCTCCGGGTCCAGGGTCACCGCCAGGGTGGGGCTCGGGAAGAACGCGGACGGGTTCGGTCTCGTCGTGGAGATCTCCGCGGAGATTCCGGGCGTCGAGGTGGGCGTTGCCCGTGACCTTGTCGAGCAGGCGCACGGGGTCTGCCCGTACTCGAAGGCGACTCGCGGGAACATCAGCGTGACGCTGGTCTGACGGCTCTCGTTGCGCTGTCGGGAGGCCGCACCCTTGGACGTGGGGTGCGGTCTCCCGTCCTGGGCGGGCTGCGTTCAGCGCGTCAGAGCCGCTGCCCTGTGCACGGCCAGCGCCAACCGGTCGTTCTCCGGTGCCGCCCCGCCCGGGAACGCGAACCGTCGCCTCGTATAGCCGTAGGCGACCCCGCTCCGCGGGTCCGCGAACGCCTGGGAGCCCGCCGCGCCGCTGTGGCCGATCGCGCCCGCGCCCAGGAACGGGTGCCAGGTGTCCGCCGTCGCCTGGAAGCCCAGGCCGTACGACTTGTGGGTGCGCGCCACCAGGTCGTAGCCCACCGAGTGGAACTGGCCGAACTCCGCCACCGTGTCCTCCTTCAGCAGTGGGGCCTTGCCGTCGACCTCGCTGAGCAGCACCGCGTACATCCCGGCCAGGCCGCGCGCCGACGCCACCCCGCCGAACGACGCCGGGCCCTTGGCGCGGACCAGCGGGTCGTTCGGCAGGGCCGCCAGGTCCACGGGCACGGCCGCGTGCTCGTTGAAGGCGATCCCGGCGAGCGTCCGCGGACCGGACGGGGCCGAGTCGAGCAGCGCCTGCTGCCCGGGGGTGGGGAGCATGGGCCGGGTGGTGCGGAAGCGGGGCTCGTGCGCGGCCGGCAGGCCCAGGAAGAAGTCCAGGCGGTACGGCGCCCGGACCCGTTCCTCGTACACGTCCTGGAGGGTACGGCCCGTCGCCCGCCGTACGACTTCGCCGGTGAGCGCGCCGATGACGAGCGCGTGGTGGCCGAAGGCCGTGCCCGGGCGCCAGAACGGCCGCTGGTCGGCGAGGCGTTCGGCCATGGCCCGGTCGTCCGTCAGCTCCTGTGGGCTGAACCCGGTGTCGGTGCCGATCAGACCCGCCCGGTGCGCGACCAGGTCCCGCAGGGTCAGCGTGCCCTTGCCCTCCGCGGCGAACTCCGGCCAGTAGTAGGTGACCTTACGGTCCAGCTCCAGCGTGCCGTCCTGCACCAGCATCGCCACGACCAGGTGCGCGGCGCCCTTGGTGGACGAGAACACGCCGTAGAGGCAGTCCCCGTCGGCTCCCTCGCCCGCCCACAGGTCGACGACCCGCCGACCGTGCACATACGCACACAACTGTCCCTCGTAGTCGGCCGGTTCGCCGGCGACGAAGGCGGCGAACTCCTCGCGCACCGCCTCGAAGCCCTCCGCGACCGTGCCCCGGACGGTGATCTCCTGCGTCATCCGCTCTCCTCAGCCGAGCCGCCGCGGGCAGCTCCCATTGTGAACAACGCCCTACCCGGCGCGGGTACCTCCGCTGCCTGTTCCTGAGATCGGTACGGCGAGATGTGGCCATTCGACTCAACAGCGACCAGAAGGTCTTGCTCAGCGAACGGGCTCACCGATGCCGAGCAGGTTTCCCTCGCTGTCCCGGAACCAGACGGCGCGCTCCCCGCGCGCACCCTTGCTCGGATAGTTGCCCTCGACCTCGGCGATCCCGTCCACGGTACGGAACCCCGGCGCGTCGACCTCCTCGAACACCACCCCGCGCCCCCGGAGTTCCGCGGCGATCGTCTCCAGGTCGTCGACCTCCCACCCCATCTGCGTGAAGGTGCCGGGGGAGGCGCCCGTCGACCGGAACACGGCGAAGTCGGTGCCGCCGCACCGGTACAGCAGCCCGCCGGGCCGTTCGTCGACGGGTTCGAGTCCGAGCACCTCGGCGTAGAACCGCCGAGCCCGATCCAGGTCCCTGGCCGGCAGCCGGGTGGCCACCCGCCCCCGCCCGAGGACGTTCTCACCGCTGTTCTTGCCTGTGCTGTCCGCATTCATGCCCCCCACTGTGCCCCCGGGCCACCCCGGTAGGGTCTTCGCCATGCGTGATCTCGGGGTGGGTTTCGGATATCTCCTCAAGGGCCAGCGATGGGTCGGCCGGCACGGCAAGCAGTACGGCTTCGGTCTGCTGCCCGGCCTGATCACCCTCGTCCTCTACGCGGCGGCGCTGGTCACCCTCGCGATATGGGGAGAGGACTTCGTCGCCTGGGCCACCCCGTTCGCCGACGACTGGTCCAGCCCATGGCTCGGTCTCTTCCGCGGCTTCCTCACCGCCGTGCTGTTCGCCCTCGGTCTTCTCCTCGCCGTCCTCACCTTCACCGCCGTCACCCTGCTGATCGGCCAGCCCTTCTACGAGAACCTTTCCGAGAAGGTCGACGAGGACGTCTCGCCCGACGGGACCGCTCCCGAGTCCGGGCTGCCGTTCTGGCGCGAGCTGTGGATCTCGGCCCGCGACAGCCTGCGCGTCCTGGTCCGGGCCGGTCTCTGGGGCCTGCTGCTCTTCGCCCTCGGCTTCCTCCCCTTCGTCGGGCAGACCGTCGTACCGGTCATCGGCTTCTTCGTGACCGGCTTCTTCCTCACCGAGGAACTCGCCGCCGTCGCCCTCCAGCGCCGGGGCGTCGACCTGCGCGCCCGACTCGCCCTGCTGCGCTCCCGCAAGACCCTGGTGTGGGGCTTCGGCACCCCGCTCGGCCTCGCCTTCCTGGTCCCGTTCGTCGCGGTGTTCCTGATGCCGGGCGCGGTCGCGGGCGCCACGCTCCTCGCCCGCGACCTGCTGGGCGAGGAGACGGCACAGGAGGACCCCGACCCGGATCAGGACCTGCGGGTCACTTCCTGAAACCCGCGTCCGCCGCCACGCTCACGATCGCCCGGACCTGGTCGATGATGTCGACCCGGTTCCGCACGAACTCAGGGTCGGTCACCTCGGTGGTGTTCCCGGCCCCGAACTCCAGCACCGGCGTGTGCACATGCCCGCCGGGCAGGGTGTCGTGCAGCCCGAGCCGGTCGCGCAGCAGGGTGGCGCGGTAGGCGATCTCGTTGGACAGATAGTCACCGCCGCCCCCGGCCCGGGCCGTCGACCCGGGAGTCGGCCCGTCCGCCCGTACGACGGGATCGCCGCCCCCCGCCGGAATCTCGGTGACCTCGGTGTGGTCGTACACCGGGAAACGCCCCGTGCGCGCCGCCACGATCGCCGCGTACGGCAGGGTCGTGGTCGTCCACTGCGGCTGTGAGACCGGGTCGGCGACCGGGACGGTCTCCGTCCGGCTCACGTTGTCGTTGTCGGGGAACCCGCCCCGCCAGGCCCCGTTGGTCCGCTCCACGTCGAACCGCCCGACCCGCCCCTGGCTCACGGTCGTGAACAGGTCCACCTTCGGCAGATACGGCCCCAGCGCCCGCTCCACGGTGCCCTGCGCGAAGTCGTCCCAGCGCACCGGGAAGACGGCCGTCTCGACCCGCGCGGGCCCCTCCTCGGTCCGTACGACCGTGCCGTCGAGGGCCAGCGCACTCGCCCCGGACGGATTGGAGATCCGGATGTCCCGGTCGAGCGTGAACGGGTCGAACCCGGTGACGAGGATCCGCCGAACGCCCTTGCCGGAGTACCGGATGTCGGTCTGCCCCCGCGAGGTCCGCTCCAACACGTCCAGCAGGGAAGCCCGTTGCCGCTCGCTCAACCCGAACCCCGGCTCCCAGGTACGCACTTCCCGGGTCATCCCGAGCCGCGCCCAGTACAACGGCCGGTCGTCGTCCCGGCTGAGATCACCGGAGACCGGCCCCCGCCCCTGCGCCCGGTCCACGGCCCGCCGCCACAGCGCGGACCCGTCCCGTACGACGATCCGCCGGGCCTGCGCATACGACCGCACGCCGCCGAGTGCCCGCGCGAACTCCGGTGCCACGGCGTCGAACCCGGACCGCCGGAGAATCTCCTGCGGCACGGCCCGGTCGAGCCGTTGCTCCTCGACGGTGGGGGAGGGGACGGTCGCCGCGTGCGCGGCGGTGGGGACAAGTGCCCCGGCCATCAGGGCGATTCCAAGAACACCGATCCGAACGCGCAGCGAATGCAAGAGAGTTGGTTTTCCGTCGCAGTGGGGTGCGTGGTGCCGTTCGGGCCGCAGTATCGCTCGTGGGGCGCGGTGTGGTCTACGCCAGGGGGAGCGACCGCGCCACCTCCCGCAGCACGGCCACGAACGCCGCCCCGGCCGGGGCCGGGGCCCGCCCGCGTACCGTCGCCGCGTACACGGCCCGCGCCGGGGCGCCCTCGTCGCACACCGGCAGCAGCACGACGTCCGGGCGGACGGCGGCCGCGGCCAGTGCCGGGACCAGGGCCACCCCGAGCCCGGCGGCGACGTACCCCTGCTTGGCCGTCCACTCGGCGACGACATGGGCCACCCGAGGCCGGAAACCCTGGCGCAGGGCCGCGTCCAGCAGGGTGCCCTCGGGCCGGGGGCCGCCGGAGATCCAGTCGGCGTCGGCCAGCCGGGCCAGCAGCACCTCGCCGGAGCGCGCCAGCGGATGCGCCGCAGGGACGGCCACGTACAGCGCGAGTGCCTGGACGCCCTGCTCCGCGCCCACGGGGCGACACTGGCGGACGTCATCAGCATCCGCACGTACCTGACCGACATCTCCCGACTGGCCGAGTACGGCACCGTACGCCGGGAGTTCCTCACCGGCACCCCGCCGACGAGCATGACCTTCGAGGTGTCCCGGCTGTTCCGGCCGGAGGCGATGGTGGAGGTGGAAGTCGTGGCGGCGGTGGCCGGCGGAGCCGAGGGGACGGGACGCGGGGCGGCTCGCGGGGGTTTGTGAAGGGTTCGTACGGGAACGCTGTGGGGGACTCGATCACCGGCCGTCGTCTCACAGCCGCGGCTAAGGTCGGGTGCGGGATGAGTCCCCCTTGAGCAGCCCCGGTCCGGGACCTGACCCCTGGACCGGGGCTTGCGGTTTTTCTTTCAGTCCCGTACCCCGAAGCCGTACACCGTCTCCGAGCGGTACACCGTGCCCGGGTCGAGGCGGGTGCTCGGGAACTCCGGGCGGTTGGGGGAGTCCGGAAAGTGCTGGGTCTCCAGCGCGATGCCGTCGCCCGGCGCGAAGGGCCCGGTCAGGTGCTCGGCCGTGTAGAGCTGGACGCCGGGTTCGGTGGTGGCCACGGTGAGGGTGCGGCCGGAGGCCGGGTCGTGCAGCTCGGCGATCTCGGCCGGGGTTCGCGTGACGCCCTTGTCGAGGACCAGGTTGTGGTCGTAGCCGGAGCCCACCTTGCGGGCCGTACGGAAGTCGAAACGGGACCCCGAGACGTCCGCCAGGACCCCGGTCGGGATCAGGTCGCCGTCGACGGGCGTGTACCGGGAGGCGGCGATCCGGAGTTCATGGCCGCCCGCGTTCCCGGAGCCCGCGAGGTTGAAGTAGCTGTGGTTGGTGAGGTTCACCACGGTCGGCGCGTCGGTGACCGCCTCGTAGGAGATGCGCAGCGCCCCTGACGCGTCCAGCGTGTACGTCACCGTGACCGCCAGCCGCCCGGGGAAGCCCTCCTCCCCGTGCGGGCTCACCCGCGTCAGCCGCACCCCGTGCTCGACGCCCTCGACCTCCCACACCCGCTTGTCGAAGCCGCGGGCGCCGCCGTGCAGGGAGTTGGGCCCGTTGTTCGGCTCCAGGGCGTGGCTCGCCCCGTCCAGCGGGAAGCGGGCCTGCGCGATCCGGTTGGCGTACCGGCCGACCAGGGCGCCGAAGTACGGGCCCGGGTGCTCCAGGTAACCGTCCAGGCCGGCGAACCCCAGCACCACGTCCGCCGTCCGCCCGTCCCGGTCCGGGACCTCCACCGACTGCACGATCCCGCCGTACGACAGGATCCCCACCCGGGTCCCCGCGCGCTCCAGCGTCCAGCGGTGCACCTCGGTGCCGTCGGAAAGTGTGCCGAAAGGTTTGCTCATGGGGGAAACCCTAAGCCAAGGGTCTAGGCCACCGGATCCGCCGCCGTGATGGTCCGGTAGGCGATCGCGGCGAGCTTCGACTGGCCGTCGGTGCTCGGATGGAACCAGTCCCAGCGACTCAACTGATCCGTGCCGAAGCGGTACTCGTACACCGCCCCGCCGTCGAAACGGCACCGCCGGTCCTTGGCGCAGACCTGAGCCAGCACCTTGTTGTAGTCCTCGACCCGCTGCTGCACCCGGTCCCGGCGCACGGTCGCCGCGCTGGTCAGGTTGTCCGCGTCGCCCAGCATCGACGGGCAGATGCCCAGCTTCCAGATCTGCTTGCCCAACGGGTTCGTCCGCCCCTGCGACCACAGCCGCTTCAGGTTCGGCACGCTCGACACGTACACCTGCGTCTTCGGCAGCGACTTGCGCAGGGTGCCCAGCGCGTCCTCGAACTGGGTGCGGAAGTCGGCCACGGACGTCATCGCGGACACCGACGTACGGCAGGCGTCGTTGGCCCCCGCCATCACCGTCACCAACTGCGGCCTGCGCACGACCGCGTCGGCCATCTGCCCGGCGAGGTCGGCCATCCGGGCGCCGGTCACCGCGTAGTTCCAGCTGTGGTCGGCCGCCTTCGCCCGCCCCAGCAGCCGTACCGCCAGGCTGTCCACCTGGTCGCTGGTGCCGGTCGCCCAGGACACCTCCGGGCAGTCCGAGAGCACCGTGCACGCGTCGAAGCCGCGGGTGATGGAGTCGCCGACCGCCGCGATCGAGGCCGGACTGCGGTCCCACACCTGCGCCCGCGAGGCACGCGTCCTCGCGTCGTGTGCCGCCGAGGAAGAACCGCCGATCACATCGCACCCGGCCAGTCCCAGCGCGGCGGTCGCGGCGACGACACCGATCAGGGCACGCGAACGCCGGCGTCGCTGCTTCCGCATACCCTGCTGGTCCTCTCCGTCGGCTGGTTCGTCCCCCTCCATAACAACGCACGGAAGTTCCCACCCCCCGCCCTGCAACGGTCCACCCCCGTACAAGCGTCCCCCTGGGTGAATGGCAGGGTTTCCTGGCTGTGGGACCGACGGTACGTCACACTCCTTGCTCCGCCGCACGGTAGCCTCGCCATCAACGCGGCCGTCGTGCCACTGCCGCCAGCCAGCCAGCAAGATGTCCCGCTCTGCCCGGAGGTTCCGGTGACGACACGTGGAGTTCTGTACGTGCACTCCGCGCCGCGCGCGCTGTGCCCGCACGTCGAGTGGGCCGTCGCCGGGGTGCTCGGCACGCGCGTCAACCTCGACTGGATCCGGCAGCCGGCGGCCCCCGGCACCTGGCGCTCCGAGTTCTCCTGGCAGGGCGAGGTCGGCACGGCCTCCAAACTCGCCTCCGCGCTGCGCGGCTGGCACCTGCTGCGCTTCGAGGTCACGGCCGAGCCCTGCGCGAAGGCCGAGGGCGAGCGCTACAGCTGCACCCCCGACCTCGGTATCTTCCACGCGGTCACCGGAATCCACGGCGACATCCTGATCCCGGAGGACCGCCTGAGGGCCGCGATGACCCGCTCACAGCGCGGCGAGACCGACCTGGAGGCCGAGATCGCCAAGCTGCTGGGCAAGCCGTGGGACGACGAACTGGAGCCCTTCAGATACGCGGGCGAGGGTGCCCCGGTCCGCTGGCTGCATCAGGTGGTTTGAGCCCCCACCGGCGGTCAGCCGACAACGAAACGGATTGTGGCCCGAACTCCATCCAACGGAGTCCGGGCCACAAACGGTTCTACGACGTCTCTCACACGGTCCTGAACGCGAGTACGACGTTGTGCCCGCCGAACCCGAACGAATCGTTCAGCACGGCGATCCGCCCCTCGGGCAGCTGACGCGCCTCACCCCGGACCACATCCGCGTTGACCTCGGGGTCGAGGTCGTCCAGGTTGATGGTCGGCGGAGCCGTACGGTTCACCAGCGCCAGGATCGACGCGACGGTCTCGATGCCACCGGCGCCGCCCAGCAGGTGACCCGTCATGGACTTGGTCGCCGAGATGGCCATGTGGTCGACGTCGTCGCCGAACACCTTCCGCAGCGCCTTGATCTCGGCCACGTCACCCTGCGGCGTCGACGTGGCGTGAGCGTTGACGTGCACGATGTCGGCCGGCTTCAGATCCGTGTTGTCGAGCAGGTTCTGCAGCGCGTGCGCGATGCCGTTGCCCGAGGGCTCCGGCTGCGTGATGTGGTGCGCGTCGGCCGAGATGCCCTGGCCGAGCGCCTCGACGTAGATCCGGGCCCCGCGCGCCTTCGCGTGCTCCTCGGACTCCAGCACGATCGCGCCCGCGCCCTCACCGAGGACGAAGCCGTCACGGCCGGAGTCGTAGGGACGCGACGCGCCCTCGGGGTCGTCGTTGTTCTTGGACATCGCCATCATGTTGCCGAACGCGACGATCGGCAGCGGATGGATCGCCGCCTCCGTGCCGCCGGCCACGACGATGTCCGCACGACCGGTGCGGATCATCTCGATGGCGTACCCGATGGCCTCGGCGCCGGAGGCGCAGGCCGACACGGGCGTGTGCACACCGGCCCGCGCACCCAGCTCGATACCGACGTTGGCGGCCGGCGAGTTGGGCATCAGCATCGGCACGGTGTGCGGGGAGACTCGGCGTACGCCCTTCTCCTTGAGCACGTCGTACTGGTCGAGCAGGGTCGTCACACCGCCGATGCCGGAGGCGATGACGGCGCCGACCCGGTCGGGGTCGGCGGACGAGTCCTCACCGGCCTTGGCGGTGAAACCGGCGTCCTTCCAGGCCTCCTGGGCGGCGATCAGCGCGAACTGCGCGGACCGGTCCAGCTTGCGGGCCTGCGGACGCGGGATGATCTCGCCCGGTTCGACGGCGATCTGCGCCGCGATACGGACGGGCAGCTCGGCCGCCCAGTCCTGCTCCAGGAGGCGGACACCGGACTTGCCGGCGACCAGGGCCTCCCAGAACGAAGCTGCGTCGCCACCCAGCGGTGTGGTTGCGCCGATACCGGTGACGACCACGGTGCGATTGGTCGGGCTCACGGGAATTCTTTCTCCAACGGATACGGGATTCGACGGCGCCACCGCCGGGTGGCGGGGCCTCGCAGCCTGGGAACCGGCCGGGACCCCGGGCGTGCCGCCCGAGACCCGGCGAGGAACTCAGGCCTGGTGCTTGAGGATGTAGCTGGTGGCGTCCCCGACGGTCTTCAGGTTCTTGACGTCCTCGTCCGGGATCTTGACGTCGAAGCGCTCTTCGGCGGCGACGACGACCTCGACCATGGACAGCGAGTCGACGTCCAGGTCGTCGGTGAAGGACTTGTCCAGCTGGACGTCCTCCGCGGGGATCCCGGCGATCTCGTTCACGATCTCGGCGAGACCGTCGACGATCTCCTTCTCAGTGGCGGCCATGTCAGGCGCTCCTTCTTAGATGTTCCAGACGGTTGCTGCGGTATTGCTGGCGGCGTTTCCGGCACCGGATGCATGATCCGGCACGGAGTGCCTAGGGGAGGGTAACGACAGTGGCGGCGTAGACGAGACCCGCCCCGAACCCGATGACGAGCGCGGTGTCGCCGCTCTTCGCCTCGCCGGTCGCCAGGAGCCGCTCCATCGCGAGCGGGATCGAGGCGGCCGAGGTGTTGCCGGTGGTGCGGATGTCACGGGCGACCGTGACGTGCTCCGGCAGCTTGAGAGTCTTCACCATCGAGTCGATGATCCGCACATTGGCCTGGTGCGGGATGAAGACGTCCAGGTCGTCCGCGCTGATTCCGGCCGCGTCCAGCGCCTGCTGAGCGACCTTCGCCATCTCGAACACGGCCCAGCGGAACACCGCCTGGCCCTCCTGCGTGATCGCGGGGAACTTGATGTTCCCCGCGCTGTCGAGCGGCAGGTTGGTGACGTCGCCGACGTGGAAGCGGTCCCACGGGACGGTCTGCTTGATGGTCTCCGACTTGTCGCCCTCGGAGCCCCACACCGTCGGGCCGATCGCCGGCTCCTTCGAGGGGCCGACCACGACCGCGCCCGCGCCGTCGCCGAACAGGAAGGCCGTGGCCCGGTCCTCCAGGTCGGTCAGGTCGCTGAGCCGCTCCACGCCGATGACGAGCACGTACTCGGCGGAACCCTCCACCACCATGCCCTTGGCGAGCGTCAGGCCGTAGCCGAAGCCCGCGCAGCCGGCGGAGATGTCGAAGGCGGCCGCCCTGTCGGTGCCCAGCTTGTCGGCGATCTCGGTCGCCACGGCCGGGGTCTGGCTGAAGTGCGAGACCGTCGAGACGACGACGGCGCCGATCTGCTCGGCGTCGATGCCCGCGTCCGCGATCGCCTTGCCGGAGGCCTCGATCGACATCGCGGCGACCGTCTCCTCGGGGCCCGCCCAGTGCCGGGTCTCGATGCCGGAGCGCGACCGGATCCACTCGTCGGACGAGTCGATCGTCTCCAGGATCACCTCGTTGGGCACCACTCGGATCGGGCGGTAGCCGCCGACGCCGAGGATGCGCGCGTACGGGGCACCCTTGCTGGGCTTGATCTTCGACATCGCTGTGGGCTCCTAATTCAGCTGTGCTCGGCGATGAGCTCGCGGGCCGCGTCGAGGTCGTCGGGGGTCTTCAGGGCCAGCGTCTTCACGCCGGGCAGCGCGCGCTTGGCCAGGCCGGTCAGGGTGCCGCCGGGGCACACCTCCAGGAGGGCGGTCACGCCGAGCTCCTTGAAGGTCTCCATGCACAGGTCCCAGCGGACCGGGTTGGCGACCTGCCCGACCAGACGCTCCACGATCTCGTCGCCGCCGGCGACGGCCCGCCCGTCCCTGTTGGAGACGTAGGTGAGCTTCGGATCGGCGGGCGAGAGCTCCTTGGCTGCCTCGGCCAGCTTGTCGACCGCGGGGGCCATGTGGCGCGTGTGGAAGGCGCCGGCGACCTTGAGGGCGACGACCTTGCGGACGCCCTCGGGCTTGTCCTCGTTCAGCGCGGCGAGCTGCTCCAGGGTGCCGGCGGCCACGATCTGGCCGGCGCCGTTGATGTTCGCCGGGGTCAGGCCCAGCTTCTCCAGGTGCGCGATCGAGACGTCCGGGTCGCCGCCGAGCAGCGCCGACATTCCGGTCTCGGTGATCGCGGCGGCCTCGGCCATCGCCATACCGCGCCTGCGTACGAGGCGCAGCGCGTCGGTGTCGTCCAGGACGCCCGCGAAGGCGGCGGCGGTGATCTCACCGACGCTGTGCCCCGCGACCGCGCCCGGCGCGATGTCCGTCATGGCACCGAGTGCCGCGCCGGAGAGGATCCCGGCGGCGACGAGCAGCGGCTGTGCGATCGCGGTGTCCCGGATCTCGTCCGCGTCGGCGTTCGTGCCGTAGTGCACCAGATCGAGCCCGATGGCGTCGGACCATTCACGCAAACGGTCCTGGGCACCGGGGAGTTCGAGCCAGGGAGTCAGAAAGCCAGGGGTCTGGGCGCCCTGGCCGGGAGCGACGAGTACGAGCACTCTCACACTCTCTCTTGGGGAACCCCACGGCCGCCCGTGGGGACAGGGACGAAGAACAGGAAGGGGTTTTGTGGACCCCCGACAAAATCCTATGGCTGGGGATCTCCATCGACCAGACGCCCCAGGATCAGTGCGATCCGCAGCGTGAAGGCGGATCGTACATCGGATGGCGACCATCCGGTGACGTCAGTCACACGTCGAAGCCGGTAGCGCACGGTGTTCGGGTGGACGAAGAGCATCCGGGCGGCGCCCTCCAGGCTGCTCGCCTGTTCCAGATAGACGCTCAGCGTTTCCAGGAGCGCCGAGCCCGCTTCTTCCAGCGGTCTGTAGATCTCCTCCACCAACTGCTCGCGCGCGCCCGGATCGCCCGCCATGGCGCGCTCCGGAAGCAGATCGTCCGCCAGTACCGGGCGCGGTGCGTCCTGCCAGGCGGAACAGGCCTTGAGCCCCGCGGCGGCGGCCTGCGCGGACCGGGTGGCGGCCAGCAGATCCGGTACGACGGGCCCCGCGACCACAGGCCCTGCGGCATAGGGGCCGATCAGCGACTTGGCGACGGCCAGCGGGTTGTCGCTGCCGCCCGCGATGACGACGAGCCGGTCCCCGAGCACCCCGGTGAGGACCTGCAACTTGGCGTGCCGGGCGGCCCGCCGGATGGCCTCGACGGTCAGCTCACTGTCCCCGTCGGGCGCGGTGCCGAGCACGACACACACATGCTCGGGCGAGTTCCAGCCCAGCGCGGCGGCCCGGCTCACCGCCCCCTCGTCCGCCTCGCCGCTCAGCACCGCGTTGACGACCAGCGACTCCAGCCGGGCGTCCCAGGCACCGCGTGCCTCGGCGGCCTGGGCGTACACCTGGGCGGTGGCGAAGGCGATTTCCCGGGCGTAGACGAGCAGCGCCTCCCGCAGGACCCCCTCGTCGCCGGGGGCCGCCACCTCGTCGATGGCGCTCTCCATGACCTCGATGGTCGTCCGCACCATCTCCACGGTCTGCCGCAGCGTGATCGCCCGGGTCAGCTCACGCGGGGCGGTCCCGAAGACATCGGTGGAGATGGCCTGCGGCGCGTCGGGATGCCGGAACCACTCGGTGAAGGCCGCGATACCCGCCTGGGCGACAAGCCCGATCCAGGAGCGGTTCTCCGGAGGCATGGCCCGGTACCACGGCAGGGTCTCGTCCATCCGTGCGATGGCCTGGGCGGCGAGACTGCCGGACGACTTCTCCAGCCGCTTCAGGGTCGCGGAGTGCTGGTGGACTGCATGAGCCGAGGGGTCGGACTTGCGCGTTACGGGTTCGGGCACGGGGACAAGACTGCCTTATCCGGACGGGAGCATGCGCCGCCGGGTGCCGACCGCGGTCTACGGTGGTTCCGTGATGGACGTACGGCGCGCGGCCGAGCGCTACCCCGGGGGAGACCAGGCGAACGGAATCGAGTCCCGCCACGCCTTCTCCTTCGGCCCGCACTACGACCCCGACAACCTCCGCTTCGGCGCGATCATCGCGTGCAACGAGGAGCGGCTCGCACCCGGCGCCGGCTTCGACGAGCATCCGCACAGCCACACCGAGATCGTGACCTGGGTGGTCGAGGGCGAGCTGACCCACCGCGACTCGGAGGGCAACGAGACGGTGGTCCGCCGGGGGGACGTCCAGCGCCTCAGCTCGGCGGGGGGCGTCCGCCACGTCGAGCGCAACGACGGGGCGGAGCCGCTGGTGTTCGTCCAGATGTGGCTGGCCCCGGTGACCCCCGGCGGTGAACCGTCGTACGAGATCGTCCGCGGCATCGCCGACTCCACGCCGTACGCCGTCCCGGAGGCCGCCGCGATGCTGCACATCCGCCGGCTGGGGGCGGGGGAGCGGACGGCGGTGCCGGACGGGGCGTATGTGTATGTGCACGTGGTGCGGGGGGAAGTGCGGGTCGCCGGGGTGGAGTTGGGCGCGGGGGATTCGGCGCGGGTGACGGCGGCGAAGGATCTGGAGGCGGAGGGGGTGACAAGGGCCGAGTTGCTGCTGTGGGAGATGGCTGAGCAGCACTTCGGCTGCGGGGCCGGTGGGGGCTGGTAGCGCAGTTCCCCGCGCCCCTGAAGGGGCGCTGCAGTCGCCTCAGCTCCCCAGCTGCGGGCAGTCGTGCCTCCCCCGGAGCCCGAAAGGGCCCGAAAGGCCTGGGGGACCCCAGGCGGCACGGGTGGGCGCTGGGGGTACCCCTTCTGGGGGAGGCACCCGGCCAGCGCCTGTGAGCGTCCCCACCCCCCGGCCTCAGCCTCGCAGCTCCGCCAGCACCGCGTCCGTGAATGCCGGCCACGCCTCTACGGCCCAGGGGCCGAACGCCCGGTCCGTCAGCGCGGCGCACGCCACCCCCGCGTCGGGGTCGATCCACAAGAACGTTCCCGACTGGCCGAAGTGACCGAACGTCCGTGGCGAAGACGAAGCACCCGTCCAGTGCGGGGACTTGCCGTCGCGGATCTCGAAGCCGAGCCCCCAGTCGTTCGGGTTCTGGTGGCCGTACCCCGGCAACACGCCCTTCGTCCCGGGGTATTGGACGCTCAGCGTCGCCTCCGCCACCGTCCGCGGGTCCAGCAGCCTCGGTGCCTGCAGTTCCGCCGCGAAGCGGAGCAGGTCGGAGACCGAGGACACCCCGTCCTTCGCCGGTGAGCCCTCCAGGGACGTCGACGTCATGCCCAGCGGCTCCAGCACCGCCTGCCGCAGATACTCGGCGAACGGAATCTCGGTCGCCTTGGCGACATGGTCCCCGAGCACCTCGAACCCGGCGTTGGAGTACAGCCGCCGCTCCCCGGGCGGCGCCGTCACCCGGTGTTCGTCGAAGGCCAGCCCCGAGGTGTGCGCGAGTAGATGCCGTACGGTCGACCCCTCGGGCCCGGCCGGCTCGTCGAGCTCGACGGCCCCCTCCTCGTACGCGACGAGCACCGCGTACGCGGCGAGCGGCTTGGTCACGGAGGCCAGCGGGAAGCTCTGCCCGGCCGGACCGTGGGTGCCCAGGACCGTCCCGTCGGCCCGTACGGCACCCGCCGCGGCGGTGGGAACCGGCCAGTTCTCGATCAACGCAAGGCTCTGCAAGGACATGCCGACGACCCTAAGCGGTTCAGAGCGTCAGGGTCATCGTGGGGTCCGGCTTGTGGACGAAGCCGAGCGAGGCGTAGAGGGGCTCGGCCTCGGCGGACGCGGTCAGCATGACCTGCCCGGCGCCCCGCTCGCGGAACCAGGCAAGGAGTTCCGCCATGCACGCGCGCGCGTACCCGCGGCGACGCGCGTCCGGGTCGGTGGCCACACTGAAGACGTACCCGCCGCGCCCGTGCGGATTGCCGGCCTTGCCGATCCGGTAGTCGACCGTCCCGGCCACCAGCGCCGCCAGCGCCTCCGGCCGGTCAGGGTGGTCGACGACGAACGCGGCGAAGTCCCCGTCCGGCTCGCCCAGCTTGTCCCGGAGCCCCGGCAGCGCCAGGGCGTGCCAGTGGGTGGAGGCGTCCCCACCCGGCAGTGCGTCGATCATGACCTGGCGCAGACGCAGCACTTCCGGTGCGTCCTCGGGCCTGGCGCGGCGTACGAGACTCATACTCGCGCACGGTAGTCACCGACCGTCGCCGTCGTCGCGCGGATTTCTTACCGTCTTCCCGGCTTCCGCTTGCTTCGAGCGCACTCCAAGGTCATAGCGTTGGCTCATGACGGTGATGCAGACCCCGACCGCGGCCCCCACCGAGCAGCAAGGCCCCACGCTCGCCGACAGCTGTACCGCCGCACCCCGGAAGCATCCGCGCCCCGAGGGCCAGGACCACTACACGATCAGCGAGGTCGTCGCCTTCACCGGACTGACCGCCCACACCCTGCGCTGGTACGAGCGGATCGGCCTGATGTCCCACATCGACCGCTCCCACACCGGCCAGCGCCGCTACAGCAACAGCGACCTGGACTGGCTGGACTTCGTGACCAAGCTCCGGCTGACCGGGATGCCGGTGGCGGACATGGTCCGGTACGCGGAGCTGGTGCGGGAGGGCGACGCCACCTACCCGGAGCGCCGGGAGCTGCTGGAGCAGACGCGAAGGGACGTCCTCGCCCGTATGGCCGAGCTGCACGACACGCTGTCGGTGCTGGACCGGAAGATCAGTTTCTACGAGACGGGCGGGAGCTGAGACGCCCTCACAGCTCCGCCAGCAACTCCGCCTTCTTCGCGGCGAACTCCTCGTCGGTGACCAGCCCCGCCTGGTGCAATTCGCCCAGATGGCGAATCCGCTCCGCGATGTCGGCGGGGTCCCGCCGCCCAGCCGACGCCGGCAGCGCGGACCCGCCCTTCGCCCGTACCGCCTCCAGGACCGCCGCGGCGAACGGCAACGACTCGTGCACCGGCCCGTACCCGAGCCCGAACACCACGGTCGTGGGATCCTGGTCGGCCGGTACCGCCGACGCCGCTCCCGTGAGATCCGCGCGGCGCAGCAGCCGTAGATGCCCCTCGAAGACCTCCGGGGACCGCCACTCCACACCCCCCAGGTCGGCGACCGCGAAGCGCTGGTCGCCGGCCTTCCACTTGGCCGTCGAGGCGCCCGTCCACGACCACCGGAAGTGCACGGCCCGGCCGTCGAAGCTCGCCTTGCCGTCGTACGCCTTGAACTGCCGGGGCGCCTCGGGGGCGGCCACCAGAAACCTTTCGGCCGGGCCGGACCCGGACTCGGTGAGCAGCGGCCGCAGTTCGTCGGCGTAGTACTCGGCGAGGGTCTCCCGCTCGGCCGGGAGGACGAGCCGGTAGGGGTCGCTGCCGTCCTTCAACTGTCCGGCCGCCGCGTCCATCAGGGGATCGGCGCCCGGGCGTGGTTCGGCCTTCAGTACGACCGTGCCGCGTTTGCCGGGAGTGAGCGTCACCCCCGCGAGCGCGGCGAACGGCACCCGGCGTTCACCCAGCGTCTGGAAGAGCTTGGGTGTTCGAATCCCCCGTTCGTAGCGGATGAGCACGGAGTCGGACTCGAACTCCCAGGCGGCATGAAATCCGGCCAGTACGTCACCCATGCGGCTCATCGTATGCGGCACGTGCTTCTCAGTCCCATCCCCGCGCATACCGCACTTCCTGGTGTCTCTACGCGCGTCCGGCCATCAACGTGCCGGACAAACCCGCCCGGCACCCGTCATCGTCGTGGGCGCACGTCACCGCGCCGTACGCGCCAACCCCGATGTCCGCGAGGTTGCGCAAGCTGTCGGTGCCCGGCTGGAAGTAGCCGGCGTGTCCCTGAGCGTCGTGCGCCGACAGCACCCGCGCCCCGAAGGAGGAGGAGACGGGGTCGGCACCGTGGCCGAGTCCGCCGAGCTCCATATAGGGGACGTCCTGGATCCAGTCGGTGGCGTCCCGCATCGCCCACACCCGGGCCGAAGTGCCCAGGTGCGAGGCCCTTTCGACCCGCATCCCGGGGCTGGCGGCCACCGCTATGTCGGACACCCGGTCCGGCATGCCCTGCGCGGCCACCCCGCAGACCACCGAGCCGTAGCTGTGGCAGAACATCGACACCGGCGCCTCGCCGGGCAGCGCGCGCAGCAGCGCGTTGAGGCGTACGGCGCCCTGCTCGGCGGCCGTCCCGGTCGCCGCGCCCACGCCGAGGCCGTCGGGCGAGGTGTAGTCGGCCCAGGCGATCACCGCCGTACGGGTCGAGGGGCTCGCCGTGCGCTCCGCCTTGTACAGCGCGTCGGCCATGCCGACCGGCGCGGTGTACCGGCGGCTGGTCCGCTGGAAGGTGAGCAGGTCGGTGTCGACACCGGGGACGACGACGGAGATCCGCTGGGCCCTGGTGAGGTCGCCGAACACCTCGGCGACCCGGCCGCTGCCGTCCGGATCGAAGGCGAGGATCTGCCGGCCCTTCGCCATCAGCGCCTCGTAGCGGTGCATACGGCGGCCGGCGTCCTGCTGCCCGGCCGTGGAGAGCCGTGGGTCGTGCATACGTTTCTTCTCGACGGCGCGCTGCTGGTCGAGGGCGATGTGGTTGGCCCGGTAGCGCAGGGCGGCCGGGGCGCCGTTCATGTTGCCGAGCGCGAGCGGGTAGCGGTGGACGAGCCGGTCGCGCTCCTGCACGGTGAGCGCGGCGAAGAAACGGGTGAGCAGTGCGGGGGACGCCTCCGGGTCCGGCAGGTGGAGACCATGGACGCTGCCGTGCTCCCACTTGTCGAGGGAGGTCTGCAGGGCGGTGGTCTCGCGGTGCGTGCGCATGGCCGTCCAGCCGGTGGTCGCGAGCATCACGAACACCACGGCCAGGGCGAGGAGCGCGCGCCAGACGTTCAGTGGCGGGGAGGTGTCGAAGGAAGTCACTGGGAGGACACACTAGGAGAACGAAGGGGTCTCGCGGTAACTGAGTGACAGTTATCACGTTTCGGCAAATGCGTGGCCGATCCCGGCTCGTGCGGCCCGTCTCAGCTCCCGTGGCTCTCGCGCCAGTTCCCGGTGAGCGCCGGTCCCACCTGATCGAGGTAGGACGCGGTGAGCTCGCGCATCGCCGTGACGCTGAAGTCGTCGCCGACCGACCACTGACGCTCGGTCACCCGGATGACCGCGCCGAACACGGCGACCACGAGCCGGGGCCGGGGGTCGGTGTCCGGGTCGACGCCCTCCCGCTCGGCGACGATCCGCGCGATCTCCTCCTCCGTCTCCGCCTGGCGCCGCAGGTGGGCGGCGAACAGGACCGGGGTCGCCTCGATCATCCTGTACGTGCGCATCAGCAGTTCCACCGGGACGTACCGCTCGATGGCCTCCTCGATGCTCTCCCAGCTGTCCATGACGGATCGGCGCAGGGCCTCCAGCGGGGTCTCCTCGGCCGGGCGCCGGCGCACCGCCTCGACGTAGTGCGCCTCGGTGAGCCGTGGCACGAAGAAGGCCACGTCCTCCTTACTGGCGAAGTAGCGGAAGAAGGTGCGCTGCGAGACGTCGACGGACTCGACGATCTCGTCCACCGTGGTGTGCTCGTAGCCCTGGGTCACGAACAGTTCCAGCGCGTTGCGCAGCAGCGTGTCCCGGGTGCGCTGTTTCTTGCGTTCGCGCAACGTTTCCATGTCTGACAGTTACTGACTAGTGATTTCGTTTGTCAACTGTCAGCGGCTGTCACTAGCCTCGAAGGTATGACTAGTCAGACCACGATCGACACGGCGGGGTCGGGGGACGCAACACCTACAGCCCTGCCGGAACAGCCGCCGGCCTCCGGCCTGCGCGGCCACCCCTGGTTCACCCTGATCACCGTCGCCGTCGGGGTCATGATGGTCGCCCTCGACGGCACCATCGTGGCCATCGCCAACCCGGCGATCCAGAAGGACCTCGGCGCCACCTTCGCCCAGGTGCAGTGGATCACCAACGGCTACTTCCTCGCCCTCGCGGTCTCCCTGATCACCGCGGGCAAGCTCGGCGACCGCTTCGGCCACCGGCAGACCTTCCTGATCGGCGTCGTCGGCTTCGCCGCCGCCTCGGGCGCCATCGGCCTGTCCGACAGCATCGGCCTGGTCGTCACCTTCCGCGTCTTCCAGGGCCTGTTCGGCGCCCTGCTGATGCCGGCCGCGCTCGGCCTGCTCCGCGCCACCTTCCCGGCCGAGAAGCTCAACATGGCGATCGGCATCTGGGGCATGGTCATCGGCGCCTCCACCGCGGGCGGCCCGATCCTCGGCGGTGTGCTGGTCCAGCACGTCAGCTGGCAGTCGGTGTTCTTCATCAACGTGCCGGTCGGCCTGCTCGCCCTGGTCCTGGGCGTCCTGATCCTGCGCGACCACCGCGCCGAGAACGCCCCGCGCTCCTTCGACCTGCTCGGCATCGCCCTGCTCTCCGGCGCGATGTTCTGCCTGGTCTGGGCGCTCATCAAGGCGCCGAGCTGGGGCTGGGGCGACGGCATGACGTGGACGTTCATCGCCGTGTCGGTGCTGGGCTTCGCCCTCTTCTCCTTCTGGGAGACGAGGGTCAAGGAGCCGCTCATCCCGCTGGGACTGTTCCGCTCCGTCCCGCTCTCGGCGGGCGTCGTGCTCATGGTCCTGATGGCCATCGCCTTCATGGGCGGCCTGTTCTTCGTGACGTTCTACTTGCAGAACGTGCACGGCATGGACCCGGTCGACGCCGGCCTCCACCTCCTCCCGCTCACCGGCATGATGATCGTCGGCTCCCCGCTGGCCGGCGCCGCGATCACCAAGCTCGGCCCACGGATCCCGCTGGCCGGCGGCATGGCGGCCACCGCGATCGCCATGTACGGGATGTCCACCCTCAAGGCGGACACCGGCAGCGGGGTGATGTCCATCTGGTTCGCCCTGCTCGGTCTCGGCCTCGCGCCGGTCATGGTCGGCGCCACCGAGGTCATCGTCGGCAACGCCGCGATGGAGCTGTCCGGCGTGGCCGGCGGTCTCCAGCAGGCCGCGATGCAGATCGGCGGCAGCCTCGGTACGGCCGTCCTGGGCGCCGTGATGGCCTCCAAGGTCGACAGCGCCCTGCCGGGCAACTGGGCGAACGCGGGGCTGCCGAAGCTCACCGACGCACAGCTCGCGCAGGCTTCCGAGGCGGTCCAGGTCGGTGTCGCGCCGGTCGCCGAGGGCACGCCCGCGGAGATCGCCGCGAAGATCTCCGGCGTCGCCCACGACACGTTCATCTCAGGTATGAGCCTCGCCTCGTTGGTCGCGGCGGGTGTGGCGGCGGTCGCGATCCTGGTCGCGCTGCTCACCAAGCGCGGCGAGAACGCGGACGGCGGGGCGGGCGTCGGGCACATCTAGCGCAACGCATCCCGCGCAACGCGTCCCGCGCAACACGCCGGGCCGGTATGTCCGGTTTCCTGTGGCGGAGTTCGCCTATCAGGGTGACTCCGCCAAGGATTCCTCGCTCTTGGCACGCGCCGCAGGTCACAGTGGGTCAAGTCCTCCGCAGGGCATGGGGGGACACCCGGGCCACGGCGCGCTGCTGGAGGGGGGCAGCGCGCGGGCAGGTCTGCGGACGCGGAACAGGGGTACCCGGTCATCACACCCGAACAGTCCATGGAGACCAGGGAGTTGATGATGGCGAGCTTCGGGCAACGAACACGCGGGTACCCCCGTTCACGTGGCCGTACAGGTCCACGATGGGGGTCCCCCCGCTCGAGCGGAGTCGAGAGTGGGGGAGGGCTGGACCGCGGGACGCTGGGGATCATCGGCACGATATTCGCCGTGGTCGGCTTCTTCGCCCTCGGGATCGTGCTGGGGCCGGCGGCGCTGGTGTGCGGCTGGCTGTCGATGGGCCGCAGGTGGTCGCCGAACCACTCGATACCGGCGTTGGTGGCGGTGGTGCTGGGGGCGATCGACACGCTGCTGGCCTTGTTCTGGCTGGCAGGCGTATCGGTGATGTAGCTGCGGACCGGTGGGGGCCGGTCGCGCCCCTGCCTAGCTGCGGGCAGTCGTGCCGCTGGGGCGATGGGGGTCCCCCCGCTCGAGCGAAGCCGAGAGTGGGGGAGGGTGGGCGCAGCGGCACCCGGCCGGCGCCGGTGAGCGTAGGCCGGCCTCGGCCCCCACCCCCTCCCGCAAGGCAGCGACCTCGGCCCTGAGTGCCCGCACCTCCTCCGTCAGCAAGGCGATCGCCTCGGTCTGCCGCCGCTCCTCCACGTCGTCCTTCTCGAACCGCGCGATGAACCACGCCGCGATGTTCGCGGTCACCACACCCAGCAGGGCGATCCCGGACAGCATCAGGCCGACCGCGATCATCCGGCCCAGCCCGGTCGTCGGTGCGTGGTCGCCGTACCCCACCGTGGTCATCGTCGTGAACGACCACCACAGTGCGTCACCCAGCGTGCGGATGTTCCCGTTGGGAGAGTCCCGCTCCACCGAGAGCACGGCGAGCGACCCGAACATCAGCAGTCCGACGACCGCGCCCACCACATACGTCGTCAGCTGGATCTGCGAGGCCATCCGCGCCCGCCGCCCCACCAGCGTCAGCGTCGCGACGAGCCGTAGCAGCCGCAGCGGCTGGAGCAACGGCAGCACCACCGCGCACAGGTCTGTCCAGTGCGTCCGCGCGAACTCCTTGCGCCGGGGCGCCAGCACAAGCCGCACGAGGTAGTCCGCGGCGAACGCCCCCCACACCACCCACTCCGCCGCCGTGCACACGGCGGTGAGGACATGTCCCGCGGAACCGTCCACGATCGGCAGCGCGTAGGCGACGGCGAAGGCCACCGCGAGTACCAGCAAGGGCCGTTGGGTGAACTGCTCCCAACGCGCCTGTGCTGACTGTCGCTCCATGTGGGCATCGTAGGCATCACCCGCGCCCCGAGGGGCGCGGGCCTGCTCCGGCCGAAGCCGAGCGCAGCGGCTACGCGTCGCCGCCCGCCACGCCCGGATGCGCCGCCGCCACGTCCAGCAGCTGGTACCGGTCGATGGCCTGCTTGAGCACCGAGCGGTCGAGCCTGCCCTCACGGGCCAGCTCGGTCAGCACCGCGACCACGATCGACTGCGCGTCGATGTGGAAGAACCGGCGTGCCGCGCCGCGCGTGTCGGCGAAGCCGAAGCCGTCGGCGCCCAGCGACTGGTACGTGCCCGGTACCCAGCGCGCGATCTGGTCCGGAACCGAGCGCATCCAGTCGGACACGGCCACGAACGGACCCTCGGCGACGCTCAGCTTCTGCGTCACCCACGGGGTGCGCTGCTCCTCCTCGGGGTGGAGGAGGTTGTGCTCCTCGCAGGCCACGGCCTCGCGCCGCAACTCGTTCCAGGAGGTGGCCGACCAGACGTCGGCCTTCACGTTCCAGTCCGCGGCGAGGATCCGCTGGGCCTCGATCGCCCAGGGGACCGCGACACCGGACGCCATGATCTGCGCGGGGACGGTGCCGCCCGTGCCCGTGCTGATCCGGTGGATGCCCTTGAGGATGCCCTCGACGTCCACGTCGGCGGGCTCGGCCGGGTGCTGGATCGGCTCGTTGTAGACGGTCAGGTAGTAGAAGACGTCCTCGCCGTGCGGGTGCTCGGCGTCGCCGCCGTACATACGGCGCAGCCCGTCCTGGACGATGTGGGCGATCTCGTACCCGTAAGCCGGGTCGTAGGCCACGCATCCCGGGTTCGTCGAGGCGAGCAGCTGGGAGTGGCCGTCGGCGTGCTGGAGGCCCTCACCGGTCAGGGTCGTACGGCCGGCGGTCGCGCCCAGTACGAAACCGCGCGCCAACTGGTCGGCCATCTGCCAGAACTGGTCACCGGTGCGCTGGAAACCGAACATCGAGTAGAAGACATAGACCGGGATGAGCGGCTCGCCGTGGGTGGCGTAGGCCGAGCCCGCCGCGATCAGGGAGGCGGTGCAGCCGGCCTCGGAGATGCCGTCGTGCAGCATCTGGCCGGTCGGCGACTCCTTGTAGGCGAGCAGCAGGTCGCGGTCGACCGCCTCGTACTGCTGGCCCAGCGGGTTGTAGATCTTCGCGCTCGGGAAGAAGGAGTCCATGCCGAAGGTGCGGTACTCGTCCGGCGCGATCAGTACGAAGCGACGGCCGAGCTCCTTGTCCCGCATGAGGTCCTTGAGCAGTCGTACAAACGCCATGGTGGTGGCGATGGACTGCTGGCCGGTGCCCTTCTTCACGGTCGCGTACGTCTTGTCGTCCGGCAGGGCGAGCGGCTGGGAGCGTACGACGCGGGTCGGGACGTATCCGCCGAGCCCCTTGCGCCGGTCGTGCATGTACTGGATCTCCTCCGAGTTCCGGCCCGGGTGGTAGTACGGCGGCAGGCCGGACTCCAGCTCCCGGTCGGAGATCGGCAGGTGCAGCCGGTCCCGGAAGCCCTTGAGGTCGGTGACCGTCAGCTTCTTCATCTGGTGCGTGGCGTTGCGGCCCTCGAAGTTCGGGCCCAGCGTCCAGCCCTTGATCGTCTTGGCCAGGATGACCGTCGGCTGGCCCTTGTGCTCGGTGGCCGCCTTGAACGCCGCGTAGATCTTGCGGTGGTCGTGGCCGCCGCGGCCCAGGTGCAGGATCTGGTCGTCGCTCATGTGCTCGACCATCGCGCGCAGTCGCTGGTCGTCGCCGAAGAAGTGGTCGCGGATGTAGGCGCCGGACTCGGTGGCGTAGGTCTGGAACTGCCCGTCCGGAGTCGTGTTCATCTTGTTGACCAGCACACCGTCGCGGTCCTGGGCGAGCAGCGGGTCCCAGGTGCGGTCCCAGACCAGCTTGATCACGTTCCAGCCGGCGCCCCGGAAGACCGACTCCAGCTCCTGGATGATCTTGCCGTTGCCGCGCACCGGGCCGTCGAGCCGCTGGAGGTTGCAGTTGACGACGAAGGTCAGGTTGTCCAGGCCCTCACGTGCGGCGATGGACAGCTGGCCGAGCGACTCGGGCTCGTCCATCTCGCCGTCGCCGAGGAACGCCCAGACGTGCGACTTCGAGGTGTCGGCGATCCCGCGCGCCTGCATGTAGCGGTTCATCCGCGCCTGGTAGATCGCGCCGATCGGGCCGAGGCCCATCGACACCGTCGGGAACTCCCAGAAGTCCGGCATCGAGCGCGGGTGGGGGTAGCTGGAGAGGCCGTTCGGGTATTTCGACTTCTCCTGGCGGAAGCCGTCCAGCTGCTCCTCGCCGAGCCGGTCCAGCAGGAACGCGCGCGCGTAGATACCGGGGGAGGCGTGCCCCTGGAAGAAGACCTGGTCGCCGCCGAGGCCATCGTCCTTACCGCGGAAGAAGTGGTTGAAGCCGACGTCGTAGAGGGACGCGGAGGACGCGAAGGTGGCGATGTGGCCGCCGACGCCGATACCCGGACGCTGCGCGCGGGAGACCATCACGGCCGCGTTCCAGCGGGTCGCGTTGAGGACCTTGCGCTCGATCTCCTCGTTGCCCGGGAAGAACGGCTCCGCGCGGGTGGGGATCGTGTTGACGTAGTCCGTGCTGCGCATCTCGGGTACGGCCACCCGCCGCTCGCGGGCGCGCTCGATCAGGCGGAGCATCAGATAACGGGCCCGTTCCCGGCCGCGCTCGTCCACGGCGGCGTCGAGCGAGTCGAGCCACTCCTGGGTTTCCTCGGGGTCGAAGTCAGGAACCTGACTCGGAAGGCCGCCAATGATGATCGGGTTGCGATCGGATCCGGAAGCCACGCTGTTCCTTACCTGTCAGAGGGGCACTGATTCCCTGCAATTCCCTGCGTTTCCCTGCACCGCTGTCCATCGTCCACCTCGGGGCAGCGCACGTCATCTCTACCGCGAGGTAACTCGGTCACGGCCAAAACGCAACGATACGCCCGGGGTGTGACAGGCTTGGCAAACTCGTTCGACCGCCGTATGTGAGGATGATTCTGAAAGGAACATAGCGGGCAAAAGGGAGTGGTGTGTGCCACACCTGTCTGCGATACGGTGCCGGGAGTTGCGGCGACACAGCCGGGATCGTCACCGTTTCGGCGGTCTGGACGGCCGGGTACTTGCGCGATCCGTCCCGCCCGTGTGGACTACGGCCAATGCTTCGCGCACGCGCGTGGCTGAGTTAATCAACAAGACATGATCAGGAGGCAACCCGTGAGCGCGACCGCGGACCACGCGGAGGAGCGGACCACCCCTGCCGTCAGGCTGGGGTTCCAGCCAGACCAGGTGGTCCAGGAGATCGGCTACGACGACGACGTCGACCAGGAACTCCGCGAGTCCATCGAAGACACCATCGGCACCGAGTTGGTGGACGAGGACTACGACGACGTGGCTGACGCCGTGGTGCTGTGGTTCCGTGAGGATGACGGCGACCTGACGGACGCGCTGGTGGATGCCGTCACGTACATGGAGGAAGGCGGCTGGATCCTGCTGCTGACCCCGAAGACGGGCCGTGACGGCTATGTCGAGCCGAGCGACATCGGCGAGGCGGCCACGACCGCCGGCCTCTCGCAGACCAAGGGTGTCAGCGTGGGCAAGGACTGGAACGGCAGCCGGCTGCTGACGCCGAAGGGTGCCGCCAAGAAGCGCTGAGCCCCGGCCGACGGACGGACCGTGTCCCGGCCCGTCCGTCGGCCTGCCGTGATCGCCGCGCAAGAGCCGCCGCATAGGGTGTCCTCACCCGAACAGCCCCTTACGAAGGGATGCAGCGATGGCGATCCAGGTCGGCGACAAGGCGCCCGATTTCGAGCTCAAGGACAACCACGGCCGGACCGTGAAGCTGTCCGACCTCCGCGGCGAGAAGAACGTGGTCCTGCTCTTCTACCCGTTCGCCTTCACGGGCGTGTGCACCGGTGAGCTGTGCGAGCTGCGCGACAACCTGCCGAAGTTCGAGGACCGCGAGACCCAGCTGCTCGCCGTCTCCAACGACTCCATCCACACCCTGCGCGTCTTCGCCGAGCAGGAGGGCCTGGAGTACCCGCTGCTCAGCGACTTCTGGCCGCACGGCGAGACCTCACGCGCCTACGGCGTCTTCGACGACGCCAAGGGCTGCGCGGTCCGCGGCACCTTCGTCATCGACAAGGAGGGCGTCGTGCGGTGGACCGTGGTCAACGGACTGCCGGACGCCCGCGACCTGAACGACTACGTGAAGGCGCTCGACGCCCTGTAGACCGCTTCGCGGACCCGCTCGCCGATCCCCTGGGGGCCGACACGGCCGACATCCCGTAAATCTTCGGGGGTCAGGGCCTGCGGGGGGCGGGAACCCGTCACTAGGATCGAATCGTTGATCCGGTATCCGAAGCACGACGGGGGCTTTCCGCCCCTGGACACCACAAGGGAGGACTCGTGGGAGTCAGCCTCAGCAAGGGCGGCAACGTATCGCTGTCGAAGGAGGCCCCGGGCCTGACCGCCGTCATCGTCGGTCTGGGGTGGGACGTGCGCACCACGACCGGCTCCGACTTCGACCTGGACGCCAGCGCACTGCTGCTGAACTCGACGGGCAAGGTCGGCAGCGACCAGAACTTCGTCTTCTTCAACAACCTCAAGAGTCCCGACGGCTCGGTCGAGCACACCGGCGACAACATCACCGGCGAGGGCGAGGGCGACGACGAGCAGATCAAGGTCAACCTGGCCACGGTCCCCGCCGACGTCGACAAGATCGTCTTCCCGGTGTCGATCTACGACGCCGAAAACCGCCAGCAGTCCTTCGGCCAGGTCCGCAACGCGTTCATCCGCGTGGTGAACCAGGCCGGCGGCACCGAGATCGCCCGCTACGACCTGTCCGAGGACGCCTCGACCGAGACCGCGATGGTCTTCGGCGAGCTGTACCGCAACGGCGCGGAGTGGAAGTTCCGTGCCATCGGCCAGGGCTACGCCTCCGGCCTGCGCGGCATCGCCCAGGACTTCGGCGTCAACGTCTGAACCGTCCGAACGCCCCGGACGTCGGAGTTCGGGCCGTTCGAAAGTCCGCTCTGTCCGGCGCCGCACCGTTTACGGTCGGCGCCGGACGCGCAGGACATCCGGAGAAGTACCACCAGGGGAGGACCAGCATCATGGGCGTCACGCTCGCCAAGGGAGGCAATGTCTCCCTCTCCAAGGCCGCACCGAACCTCACCAACGTCATGATCGGACTGGGCTGGGACGCCCGCTCCACCACCGGCGCCCCCTTCGACCTGGACGCCAGTGCACTGCTGTGCAAGGACGGGCGGGTGATGGGCGACGAGTGGTTCGTCTTCTACAACCAGCTCAAGAGCCCCGACGGCTCGGTCGAGCACACCGGTGACAACCTCACCGGCGAGGGCGAGGGAGACGACGAATCGATTCTGGTCGACCTGCCGAAGGTGCCGGCCGACTGCGACAAGATCATCTTCCCGGTCTCCATCCACATGGCCGACGAGCGCGGCCAGACCTTCGGCCAGGTCTCCAACGCGTTCATCCGGGTGGTCAACCAGGCCGACGGCCAGGAGCTCGCCCGCTACGACCTGTCCGAGGACGCCTCCACCGAGACCGCCATGATCTTCGGCGAGCTCTACCGGTACCAGGGCGAATGGAAGTTCCGGGCCGTCGGCCAGGGCTACGCGTCCGGGCTGCGGGGTATCGCACTCGACTTCGGTGTGAACGTCTCGTAGCACCCGTCACAGCCGGATGTGGGGCCCGCGCGAGCCGTAGGACACCGGTGCCCTCTACACTTCGTGGTCAACAGTGAGTAAAGCCGAGTACGGCGCGGGAGAGACCCGTACCACACCATGATTGGGTAGCCAGTGCTTCTGAAAACCTTCGGCTGGTCGTTCGCGATCACCGCGCTCGGCCTGGTCGCCGCGGTCTTCTACGGGGGGTGGGAGGCCTTCGGCATCGTGGCGATCCTCGCCGTCCTCGAGATCTCCCTGTCGTTCGACAACGCGGTCGTCAACGCCGGAATCCTGAAGAAGATGAGCGCCTTCTGGCAGAAGATCTTCCTCACGGTCGGCGTTCTCATCGCGGTCTTCGGCATGCGGCTGGTCTTCCCCGTCGTGATCGTCGCGGTCACCGCCAAGATGGGCCCCATCGAGGCCGTCGACCTCGCGCTCAACAACAAGGACCGCTACCAGCAACTGGTCACCGACGCCCACCCGGCGATCGCCGCCTTCGGCGGCATGTTCCTGCTGATGATCTTCCTCGACTTCATCTTCGAGGACCGGGACATCCAGTGGCTGCGCTGGATCGAGCGCCCCCTGGCCAAGCTCGGCAAGGTCGACATGCTGGCGGTCTGCATCGCCCTGATCGTCCTGCTGATCACCTCCTTCACCTTCGCCACCCACGCCCACCAGCACGGCGGCGGCCATGCCGACAAGGCGCAGACGGTCCTGATCGCCGGTATCGCCGGCCTGATCACGTACATGATCGTCGGCGGCCTCTCCGGCTTCTTCGAGGACCGGCTCGAAGCCGAGGAGGAGCGCGAGCACGAGGAGGAGGAAGAGGCCGAGCGCACCGGCAAGAAGAAGTCGGCGGTCGTGCTCGCCGGCCAGGCCGCGTTCTTCATGTTCCTCTACCTGGAGGTCCTGGACGCGTCCTTCTCCTTCGACGGCGTGATCGGCGCGTTCGCCATCACCAACGACATCGTGCTCATGGCCCTCGGTCTCGGCATCGGCGCGATGTACGTCCGGTCGCTCACGGTCTACCTGGTCCGGCAGGGCACTCTCGACGACTACGTCTACCTGGAGCACGGCGCCCACTACGCGATCGGTGCGCTGGCGGTCCTCCTGATGGTCACCATCCAGCACGAGATCAACGAGGTCATCACCGGTCTCGTCGGCGTCGTCCTGATCGCCTGGTCGTTCTGGTCCTCCGTGCGACGCAACCAGCGGCTGGCGGCGGCCGAGGGAAAAGCGGGGACGGACGAGAAGGCTGAGGTCTCGTCCGCCGTCTGAACCGGCTCACCGGGCCGGAAACGGAGGGTGTGACACCCTTCCTGGCGAGGAACGCTCTGTTCGGGGCGGCCGACACGGTCGGCCGCCCCGAGGCGTTGGCAGAAGTCTCTGGGGGCGGGAATGGGTTTCTTCGACGGGCTGCTGGGCGGAAGGGCGGCCGAGTTCGACTCGGGCAGTGCCGCTTCCAACTCCATCGAACTCACCAAGCGGCACCAGCAGGTGTCCCTGACGAAGCAGGGCGCGGCCACCGGCAACCTGCGCATCAACCTCGCCTGGCGGATGCGGACGTCCGACTTCGACGGCGAACAGCGGGCAAGTCTGTTCCGGCACCCCTTCAAGGCGCTCAAGCCGCCGGAGGTGCTCGGGCACGGGCAGAGCATGGTCAACGTCGACCTCGACCTCGGTGCGCTGTACGAGCTCACCGACGGGAGCAAGGGCGTCGTACAGCCGCTCGGTGGCCTGCTCGGGGACGTGAACGCACCGCCGTACGTCAAGCTCAGCGGCGACGACCGGTTCGGGTCCGCGTCCGGCGAGACGATGTACGTCAACCTTGATCATCGGGATGACATCAAGCGGCTGCTGGTGTTCGTGTACATCTACGACCAGACACCGGCGTTCGACCGCACCCACGCGATCGTCACGCTGTACCCGAGCAACGGGCCGCGGATCGAGATAGGCCTGGACGAGCGGCATCCGCAGGCCCGGTCGTGCGCGGTCGTGATGATCGAGAACGTGAAGGGCGAGCTGGTCGTCCGGCGTGAGGTGAAGTTCGTCTACGGGTTCCAGGGGGAGCTGGATCGGTTGTACGGGTGGGGGCTGCAGTGGGGGCGGGGTTACAAGACGGCCGAGCGGTAGGTCGCCGGGTGCATCCGGTCACCGCCCGATGAACTGCGGGCCCTGTGGCGGCAGCCGGAAATCCGCGTTGGGAACCGTCGCCACCGGGATCGGGGCCGGTGGGGGATAGCCGTAGCCCGACTGGGGCTGCTGCTGGGTGTACGCGGGCTCGGGGTAGCCGTAGGCCGGTGAGGTCGGCTGGGGGTAGCCGTACGCCGGCTGGGCCGGGACCGATGCCGGCTGCTCGGGCGGCAGGGGCTGGGAGGCCGCGGGCTCCTCCATCGTCTCCGACTCGTCCACCGAGATGCCGAAGTCGGTCGCCAGGCCCTTGAGGCCGTTGCTGTAGCCCTCGCCCAGTGCGCGGAACTTCCAGCCCTCGCCCCTGCGGTACAGCTCGCCGCAGATCAGGGCCGTCTCGGCGCCGGTCTCCGGCTTGATGTCGAAGTGGGCCAGCGGCTCGGCGTCGGGGGCAGAGGCGTCGTACAGCAGGATGCGCAGGGCGGGTACGTGTTCGAACGGGACGCCGTCCGCCGATGCGACCAGGAGGATTCGGCCGACATTGGGCTCGACACCGGGGAGATCTGTCTGGATCGTGTCGGTGAGGCCTTCGGGCACCCGCTTTTTGCCGAGCCGCCAGACCTTCCCGGAGGGGTGCCGGGGCTGGTTGTAGAAGACGAAGTCCTCGTCGGATCGCACACGTCCGTCGGGGCCGAGGAGCAGCGCCGAGGCATCGACGTCCGGGACTCCCTGCCCTGGGGTCCAGCGCAGCACCGCCCGGACCGTGGTGGCTTCCAGCGGGACGTTCGACCCCTTCAGCATCGCGTGCGTCATGCGGTCATCCTGCCCTCTCGGTCCTGGTCACGACAACGCGGGGGGCTTCGCGACCGACACAGGCGGGTTACCTGGAATTCATGCCCGGCGGGAACCCTCGACATGGCTTTGTACGTACTATTACCGGCCACCCTTTACCAATTACACAGGCTAGGCCCACGCCACGGGGGAGTTCTATGCGTCATTTCGGGCACATCGCACCTGAGGTGCGCCAGCGCCTCTTCCACCAGGAGCCGTGCGAGTTCACCGCCGACTCCCCGGCCCGGCTGCTCTCCGCGGCCCTGGGCGCCACGCTGTACAGCCCGGCCACCCGGGCGCGGCTCGCCGACGACATCGTCAAGCAGGCGGGACTCGGCGTGGTCTCGATGGTGCTGTGCCTGGAGGACTCCATCGGCGACGAGGACGTGGTGGCGGGCGAGGAGAACCTCGTACGCCAGTTCGCCGACCTGGCCGCGCGGGAGCGGGAGGGCGCGGCCCTTCCGCTGCTCTTCATCCGGGTGCGCGAGCCCGACCAGATCCCCGATCTCGTACGACGGCTCGGTGGCAGCGTGTCGCTGCTGTCCGGGTTCGTGTTCCCGAAGTTCACCGAGGAGCGCGGCATCCCCTTCCTGCAGGCCCTGGACGGAGCCGAGGCGCGCAGCGGCCGCCGGCTGTTCGGGATGCCCGTCCTGGAGACGCCCGAGCTGATGTACCGCGAGACGCGCGTGGACGCCTTGGAGGGCATCGCCCGCGCCGTCGACAAGTACCGCGACAAGGTGCTGGCGCTGCGCCTCGGGGTCACCGACTTCTGCTCGTCGTACGGGCTGCGGCGGGCGCCCGACATGACCGCCTACGACGTGCAGATCATCGCCTCCGTCATCGCCGACGTGGTGAACATGCTGGGGCGGGCCGACGGCACCGGGTTCACGGTGACCGGGCCGGTGTGGGAGTACTTCCGGGTGCCGGAGCGCATGTTCAAGCCGATGCTGCGCTCCAGCCCCTTCCTGGCGGAGCAGGCCGTGGAGCTGCGCGACCGGCTCATCGAGCACGCCATGGACGGCCTGCTGAGAGAGATCTCCCTGGACCAGGCCAACGGGCTGCTCGGCAAGACCTGCATCCACCCCTCGCATGTCGTCCCCGTGCACGCGCTGTCGGTCGTCAGTCACGAGGAGTTCTCCGACGCCCAGGACATCCTGCGGCCGGAACGGGGCGGCGGGGGTGTACTTCGCTCCGCGTACACGAACAAGATGAACGAGGTGAAGCCGCACCGCGCCTGGGCCGAGCGGACCATGCTGCGGGCCGAGGTGTTCGGCGTGGCCAACGAGGACGTCGGCTTCGTGGAGCTGCTCGCCGCCGGAATCCCCGGCTGACGGGCCTAGGGGACGACACAGGAAGCGCATGAACATCGCACTGAACAACGGGGACTGGTCCGGCAGCTGGGTCGCCGACCGGCTCGGCGTCGAACTCGTGGGCGACGACGGTCTGCGGTCCCTCCTCGGACTCGCCCTGCGCCGCAACCCCAAGCGGGCCCACCTCCTGGTCTCCAGCGTGCTGGGCAAGCATGTGCCCCAGTCGCCGTCGGTGGTGTACGGCCACGGGTTCGCCCTCGGCCGCCGGGTACGTGAACTCCTCGGTGACGAGGAGGCGGCCCGGGCGGTGGTGGTGGGCTACGCGGAGACGGCCACCGGCCTGGGCCACTCCGTCGCGGACGGCGTCGGCCTCGCCCCCTACCTGCACTCCACCCGCCGCCCCGTGCCCGGCATCGCCCCGGCAGGCGGCTTCGAGGAGTCCCACTCCCACGCGACCTCGCATCTGCTGCTCCCGGAGAACCCCGCGCTGCTGGCCGGCGACGGCCCGCTGGTCCTGGTGGACGACGAGTTCTCCACGGGCAACACGATCCTGAACACGATCAGGGATCTGCACGCCCGCTATCCGCGGAAACGTTATGTCGTGGTGGCTCTGGTGGATATGCGCTCGGCGGCGGACGCGGGGCGACTGACGTCGTTCGCCGGGGAGATCGACGCGCGGGTGGACCTGGTGGCGTCGGCTTCGGGGACGGTACGGCTGCCGGAGGGGGTGCTGGAGAAGGGGCAGGAACTGGTGGCGCGGTACGAGGCGCTTCAGGGCGTCGCCCCCGAAGCCGACGCCAGGTGCAACCCCCCAGGGGCGCGGGGCGGTGTCGAATCTGCGGCTACCGCCGCGTGGGCGCGACCAGCCCCCACCGGCCCGCACCCGAACGACAACCGCACCACCCCCCACGTCACCCACATCGACCTGCACTGGCCCCGGGGCCTCCCCGACGGCGGCCGCCACGGCTTCACCCCCGCCCACCGAATACGCCTCGAAACGGCGCTTCCCACCATGGCCGCGCGCCTCGCCGAGGCCCTGCCCCCCGACGCCCGCCGCGTGCTCACGCTCGGCTTCGAGGAGCTGATGTACGCCCCCCTCCGGGTCGCCCGCGAACTGGAGGCCCTCGTCACCGCCGAGGTGCGGTACTCCACCACCACCCGTTCACCCGTCCTGGCCGTCGACGACCCCGGTTACGCCATCCGCAGCCGCCTCGTCTTCCCGGCCCACGACAACCCCGCCGACGGCCCCGGCGAGCGCTACGCGTACAACGTGGCCGGCGCCGGCTTCGACGCCGTGGTCGTCTTTGTCGACTCGGCCGGCGACACCCCCGAACTGCACGCGCCCGACGGCCTGTTGGCCCGGCTCGGCGCGCATGCCCCGCACGTCCTGCTCGCGGTTGTACCGTCGTACGTCCCCGCGCTGACCGAAGAGAGCCCCGCCATGCTGCCCGAGCCCCTCCGCGGCCCCGCCTTCTCCTCGTACCCGCCGGAGGACGTCGGCTGGCTGCTCCAGGACCTCTCGGACGTCACGCTGGAGGCGCCGACCGAGGAGCGCGAGGAGGCGATCCAGAGCGGCGGCGCGCACTACGCCGAGTCGCTGCCGGTGGAGTACCAGCCGAGCGAGCGGTACCAGGCGCTCTTCCACGCGGCCCTGGAGACCTCGGCCGCCCGGATCGCGCAGGCGGTCGGGGTGGTGACGGAGACCGTGATGGCCGAGCGGTCGCCCCGGCCGGTGCTGGTCTCGCTGGCGCGCGCCGGGACCCCGGTGGGTGTGCTGATGCGGCGCTGGGCGCGGTTCCGGTACGGCGTCGAGCTGCCGCACTACGCCGTGTCGATCGTGCGCGGCCGCGGTATCGACGCGAACGCGCTGCGCTGGCTGGCGGCCCATCACGATCCGCGTGACGTCGTGTTCGTGGACGGCTGGACCGGTAAGGGCGCGATCACCCGGGAACTCGCCGACGCGGTCGAGGAGTTCGAGGAGCGGGAGGGCGTCTCCGGGTTCGACCCGGAGATCGCGGTGCTCGCGGACCCCGGCTCGTGCGTGCGGACGTACGGCACCCGGGAGGACTTCCTGATCCCCTCCGCCTGCCTCAACTCGACCGTCTCCGGGCTGATCTCACGGACCGTGCTGCGGTCCGACCTCGTGGGTCCTGACGACTTCCACGGCGCGAAGTTCTACCGCGAGCTGGCCGGGGCCGATGTGTCGGTGGCCTTCCTGGACGCGATCGCGGCCCGGTTCGAGGAGGTCGTGGACGCGGTGGACGAGGCCGTGAAGGAGATGGCCGTCGCCGACCGCACGCCGAGCTGGGAGGGCTGGGCGGCCGTCGAGCGGATCAGCGAGGAGTACGGCATCCACGACGTGAACCTCGTCAAGCCGGGCGTGGGGGAGACCACCCGGGTGCTGCTGCGCCGGGTGCCCTGGAAGATCCTGGCGCGGGCCGGGGCGGGCGCCGACCTGGACCATGTGCGGCTGCTGGCCGAGCAGAGAGGTGTGCCGGTGGAGGAGGTCGGCGAACTGCCGTACACCTGTGTCGGGTTGATCCATCCCAAGTACACGCGCGGGGCGACCGGTGCCGACGGCAGGGCGGTGAACGTCTGATGGCGGTGCTGGTGGCGAGCGATCTCGACCGTACGCTCATCTACTCGGCGGGTGCCCTGGCGCTGACCATGCCGGACGCGCGGGCGCCCCGGCTGCTCTGTGTGGAGGTGCACGAGAGCAAGCCGCTGTCGTACATGACCGAGACGTCCGCGCGGTTGCTCACCGACCTCGGGGACGCGGCCGTCTTCGTGCCGACGACCACACGGACCCGTAAGCAGTACGAGCGGATCAGTCTGCCGGGGCCCGCGCCGCGGTACGCCATCTGTGCCAACGGCGGGCATCTGCTGGTCGACGGGGTGTCCGACGGGGACTGGCACGGGCACGTGCTGGCGCGGCTGGCCGGCGAGTGCGCGCCGCTGGACGAGGTGCGGGCGTATCTGATGGAGCACGCCGATCCGGTGTGGCTGCGCAAGCACCGGATCGCCGAGGACCTCTTCGCCTACCTGGTCGTGGAGCGGGAGCTGCTGCCCGAGGAGTGGGTGAAGAGCCTCGCGGTGTGGGCCGAGAACCGTGGCTGGACGGTGTCCTTGCAGGGGCGGAAGATCTACGCCGTGCCGAAACCGCTGACGAAGAGCGCGGCGATGCGGGAGATCGCGCGGCGGACCGGGGCCGAGCTGACGCTGGCCGCCGGGGACTCGCTGCTCGACGCCGACCTGCTGCTGGCCGCGGACCGTGGCTGGCGGCCGGGGCACGGGGAGCTGGCCGACGCCGGATGGACCGGGCCGGCCGTCGTCGCGTTGCCGGAGCGCGGAGTGCTCGCCGGAGAACGAATCCTGCGGGAGTTCTTGACGGCGGTCCGTACGGAGAGCGGGGACGCCCCCTAGCCGCAGCAGCCTCCGCCGCAGCAGCCGCCGGAGCCGGGGGCGGCCGGGGTCGAGGCCGTACCGCCCACCGCCACCGTGGACAAGAGCTTTACGGTGTCCTCATGCCCGTGAGGGCATGCTGCCGGAGCGGACGACTCGGCCATGGGGCGGGACAGTTCGAAGGTGTCGCCGCAGGTGCGGCAGCGGTACTCGTAGCGGGGCATGGGGACAGGCTAACGGGAGTGATGAGGGAGTGATGGGCATCACTACACCTCAGAATTTCATGAGTGTTCCTTTCTGTCCGATACTTGTGCGGAGATATTGAAAAGATCGCTGATAATTTGAGCTGGCCGCGAGGAGCCGAAAGACCGGGGGATGAGGGGGGTTCGCAGCGCCGCGCCCGCCGCGGACCTGCCACCCGTCGTGTCTAACCGCGCGCGCAAGACCGAGTGCGAGGGGAGACGCAGTCGTGACGGACGCATCGGAGCGGACGGGCGACCCGGATGACGGCAATGACCAGGCCGGATCCCGGGATCGAAAGCCGTTCGAACCGGACGCGACCCTGCATCTGAAAGTCGACGGCCTGCGCGCGGAGCATGCTCTGTCGCAGAAGGGCGACGACGCTCAGCGGGCGCAGGAGATCGCACGGCGCAAGGCGGAGGCCCTGTGGAAGGAGCTGCACGCCCTGCGGGCCGAGAAGGCCGACGCCGCGAAGGCGGGGGAGGGCGAGGGCGACGTCCCGGCGCGCCGTGAGGGGGTACGGCGGAAGAAGTCGGATCCGCCCGCGCATGACGAGACCCTGCATCTGAAGGTGGACGCCCTGCGGGCGGACGTCACGATGCAGATCCGGGTGCCCGGACAACGGCAGTCGGAGCCGGAGCCGGAGTCGGTGGCCTCGGGCGGCCGTGCCGAGCGGCGCCGCAGCGCCCGCCCGTCGCCGCGTGAACGGGTGCTGGCGGCGGTGGCGAGGTTCCGGGCCCTAGTGGGGCCCCGACTCGCGCCACTGGCGCCGTACGCGCGGAAGTTGAGGCCGCAGTACCCGCGGCCCGGCCGGGCCGGATGGCGGCGCTGGATGCCGTCCTGGCGGCAGTGGCTGGGAGGCTGTGCCGGGGCTGTCGGGCTGACCGGGCTGTTCCTCGTCGTCGCTTACGCCGCCACGGACATACCGTCCAACCTCAACACGTATGCCACCCAGCAGGACAATGTCTACTTCTGGTCCGACGGCACACCGATGGCCCGGACCGGATGGGTGCAGCGGCAGGACATGCCGCTCAAGGACATACCCGTGGACGTGCGGTGGGCGGTCCTCGCGGCGGAGAACGAGAGTTTCTACTCCGACCCCGGCATTTCGGTGAAGGGCATCACCCGGGCCCTGTACCGGACCATTGGCCAGGGGGACACCGAGGGTGGTTCCACCATCACCCAGCAATATGTGAAAAACGTCTACCTGACACAGAACCAGACCGTGAGCCGCAAGTTCACCGAGGCGATGATCTCCCTCAAGCTCGACAACAGGATGAGCAAGGACCAGATCCTGGAGGGCTACCTCAACACCAGCTGGTTCGGCCGGGGGACGTACGGCATCCAGCGCGCCTCCCAGGCCTACTACGGCAAGGACGTCGGCCAGCTGAACGCCAGCGAGGCCGCCATGCTCGCCTCACTGCTCAAGGGCGCCGGGCTCTACGACCCGACGCTGAGCAACGCCAACCACAAGCGGGCCGTGGAGCGTTGGTCCTGGATCCTGGACCGGATGGTCAAGATCGGCAAGCTGACACCGGCCGAGCGGGCCCAGTACAAGACCTTCCCGGAACCGATCAAGACCAACAAGATGTACGACACCGGCAGTCAGAGCGACTACCTGGTGGAACTGGCGCAGCAGTACGCCAAAAAGTCCGCCCATATCTCGGACAAGCAGTTCGACCTCGGCGGATACCAGATCTACACGACCTTCGACCGCAAGAAGGAGGACACCCTCACCAAGGCCGTGACCAAGGCCCGCAAGGCGGCCAAGGACAGCGACCCCAAGCTCGCCGAGGCCGCGCACTACGGCGCCGCCTCGGTCGCCACCGACGGGCGGATCGTAGCCGTGTACGGCGGACCCGACCACCGTACGCAGGGCTACAACGAGTCCAACTCGACCACCGTCCCGGCCGGCACCTCCTTCCTGCCCTTCGTCTACGCCGCCGGCCTCCAGAACGGCATCCACAGGGAGCGCGGCGGCGCCGGCACCGCGGTCACCCCGGAGACCGTCTACGACGGTGACAACAAGGTCCCGGTCACGACACCGGACGGGCCGTACTGGGACCGCAGCGGCAAGAAGGTCTACGCGAACAACGACAACGGGACCTCCTACGGGCAGATCAGCCTGGCCCAGGCCCTCGCCCGGTCCGTGAACACCCCGTTCATGCAACTCGGCATGGACACCGGGCTCGACAAGGTGCGGTCCACCGCGGTGGCCTCCGGGCTGCTCGCCGACAGCATCGGGGCGCAGGTGCCGACGCTGTCCATGGGCAGCTCCACGCCCAGCGCGATCCGGATGGCGAGCGGGTACGCCACCTTCGCGGCCGGCGGCGACCACACCGAGCCGTACTCGGTCGCCAAGATCACCCGCAACGGCCGCCGCGTCGCCCTCGACACCCCGCAGCCGACCCGCGCGGTCCGCGACGACGTGGCCGAGGACGTCGAGCAGGCACTCACCGAATCGTTCCGCCTCGCCCACCCGACCGCTACCGTCGGCACCGGGGCGGCGGGCAAGGCGGGCACCACCAACGCCACCGGCAAGGACACCGCCTCCTGGTACACCGGCACGGTCTCCTCCGTGACCACGTCGGTCGTCGTGTACCGCATCGACCTGAACAAATCCCTGGAGCCGCTCCCGCTCAAGGGACTCGCCGGTACCGGCGACGACAACGTCCCGTACGCGGTCTGGGCACAGGCCATGGGCCTTGACTGACCACCGAAGCCCGAAGCTCCCCACACCACCCGCAGAATGAGCCCCGCATGAAGCCCCGCACGAAGTCGACAACCGGCGGCCACCGCCGCAAGGCGCCCGCCCGCGACCGCCGGCCAGCCCGCCCGGAGTTCATGACCCTGGCGGCCTTCCTGGTCGTCGCCTCCCTCGTCGCGGGCTATCTGGTGCTGACCAGACAGGACGACACCGCACCCACCGCCGCCGGCAGCAGGAAGGCCTCCCCGTCGCCGTCGGCGAGCCCGAAGTGGGACGGCAAGACCAAGATCCTCGGGGACGGGTCGACGTCGTACACCGGGCCGCAGAAGGACCAGTTGAAGCCCGAGAAGCTCAAACCGGGTGAGAAGCCGCCCCAGTTCGTCGTCTTCTCCTGGGACGGCGCCCTGGAGGGCGACGACCATCTCTTCTCGCACTACCGGGAGATGGCCAAGGAGTACAACGCCCACATGACCTTCTTCCTCACCGGCATCTATCTGCTGCCCAAGAGCAAGAAGACGCTCTACACCGGGCCGATGCACTCCCCGGGCGACGCCGCCATCGACTACGCCACCGACGCGCACATCCGCACCACCCTGGAGCAGCTGCGCGAGGCGTACGAGCAGGGCAACGAGATCGGCACCCACTTCAACGGCCACTTCTGCGAGAAGAAGGGCGGCGGCGACTGGAGCGTCGCACAGTGGAAGAGCGAGATCGACCAGTTCTACGACTTCGTGGAGAACTGGAAGACCAACACCGGCTACAAGGACATCCCCGCCCTGCCCTTCGACTTCAAGCAGGAGGTCGTCGGCGGCCGCGCCCCCTGCCTGGAGGGCCAGCCCAACCTGCTCAAGGCCCTGCAGAAGTACGGCTACAACTGGCGCTACGACGCCAGCTCACCCGGCGACTTCCAGATATGGCCCGCCAAGAAGGACGGCGTCTGGAACTTCCCGCTCCAGATGCTCCCCTACCCGGGCGGCGACTACCAGGGCCTCTCCATGGACTTCAACTTCCTCTACAACCAGTCCAACGGCGAGACCGACGGCGACCCCGCCAAGTACGCCGAATGGCAGCAGCAGACCGTCGAGTCCTACATGGACGGCTTCAACCGCGTCTACTACGGCAGCCGGGCCCCGCTGTTCATCGGCAACCACTTCGAGGACTGGAACGGCGGCATCTACATGAAGGCCATCGACCAGGTCATCCCGAAGATATGCACCAAGAAGGGCGTCAAGTGCGTCTCCTTCAAGGAACTCTCCGACTGGATGGACGCCCAGGACCCGCAGACCCTGGCCCGGCTGCGCACCCTGGACCCGGCCCAGGCCCCGGCCGACTGGTCGACCATCGTCAAGTGACCGCCGCAGGGTGACACGGTCCAAGTACGTGGCACACAAAGCGGATCCCAGGTGCAACCCCCTTCACAGGTGCCGCACACGTCGTGCGAAGATGCCGTCGCCCGGTAGGCGTACCGGCGTAGAGGGGAACACCATTGAAATCCAGAAAACTGAGCCGTAAGCGCAGCCGCACGGCCATAGTCACGGCGGCGGCTGCCTCGGTCGTCGCCGGCGTCGCCCTCGTGCCCAACTGGAGCGCGGGCGCGGCCGTCGTCGACGATCCGACCGTGGACGCCGCGACCAAGGCCACTTTCCAGAAGCTGGCCGACGCGGTCTTCACCGACCGCACCCAGGCCCTCGTCGACGGGGCCACCAAGAAGCAGAGCACCTCTCGTTTCTCCGGCGATGTCCGCCTCTCCAGCACCCAGTCGCGTGACGAGAACTCCGCGCTGACCCAGCTGCGCGGCCGCCAGAACCGCCTCGCCAAGCTCGGTGAGACGTACAGCGCCGGCAACACCCAGGTCACGCTCGACGCGACCCGGGTCACCGGCCGCACCGCCAAGGCCGACGTCACCGAGACGACGACGCTGACCTACGCGAAGGCCACCGGCAACGAGCCGAAGACCACCGGCTTCCAGTCCCACCACGAACTGACCTTCAAGGCGGACCGGCAGGGCACCTGGCAGCTCACCACCATCAAGGACACGGACAACGGCGGCCTCGCCGTCAACACCCTGTCCAAGCCCTCGGTGAAGGCACCCGCCACCGGCGACGACGGCACCACCATGCCCAACGCCCCGCGCGCGGCCACCACCCGCAACCCCGTGGCCGTACCGAAGACCAGCACCGCGTACGACTACAAGGCCATGGCGGCCTACGCCGAGAAGTACTGGAACAACTACAACACGGACTACCCCGACTTCAACGGGCACGCCGACGGCGGCGACTGCACCAACTTCGTCAGCCAGTCCCTGAAGGCCGGCGGCTGGAAGCACGTCCCGGGCTACGTCTACGACTACACCAAGTGGTTCGGCAACGCCGACATCCAGTCGGACTCGTTCGTCGGC
This sequence comes from Streptomyces sp. NPDC096040, assembly GCF_040303265.1. NCBI lineage: Bacteria > Bacillati > Actinomycetota > Actinomycetes > Kitasatosporales > Streptomycetaceae > Streptomyces > Streptomyces sp. NPDC096040. The sequence goes on along the minus strand of NZ_JBEOTA010000001.1, from coordinate 114,023 downwards.
GTCAACGAGTGGTCCTGGTTCGCCCAGAACTCCAAGCGGACCACCCCGCTCGCCAACGTCTACCAGCTGGAGGTCGGCGACGTCCTCCAGATGGACTTCGACCGGGACGGGTCCAAGGACCACACGATGATCGTGACGTACAAGAGCAACGGCATCCCGTACGTCACGTACCACTCGAACAACACCCTGCGCAGGTCGGTGGCGAGCCTCATCGCGTCGTACCCGAACGCGTACTACTACGCCTACCGCACCTGATCACGCGCGGTGCCGGCCCGCTGCTCCGCCTCGGGGTGGCGGGCCCGCCAGTACGGGTTGTCGTGCGGCAGGTTCGTACTGACCCTGCCGTACATCCCGAACACCATCAGCACGATGCCCACCACGAAACTGAACAGCACGTTCTGGATCTTGAAGGCCAGGAAGTTCGAGTCCGTGTCGAGCAGGCCCAGGAACAGGAAGCCGTTCAGGATGAACAGCACGCCGAGGACCAGGTTCAGCGTGGACGCGAAGTTCCCGCCGATCACCATCCCGACGAACAGCAGGACGCCGACGCAGATCGACAGCACGCTCAGGGCACCGTTGGTGTTCAGGCCCATCGCGGTGTTCCCGCCGGTGTCGAAGAATCCGATGTTGTCGGTGAGCCCGAGGATGCCGAAGGCCAGCAGGAACAGACCCATCAGGCCCGCCCCGATCCGGTAGACCGTGTTCAGGCGGTGATCGACAGGCAGTGCCTCGTCGAACATGATCCGCCGCCGCGTTCCCGAGCGCGCTGTGTGCGAGGCCATCTCCGCCTCCTGATCTCGAATGCGGGTCTATCCAATATCCGCCCGCGCCGACCGGTCGGCAACGGCTCACGGGTGAGAGGCGCCCCGGTCCTCCCGGATCTGCGCGACCACCCGAGCGACCGACGCGCGTACCGCTTCCGTCTCCGTCAGGAAGTGCCAGTAGTCGGGATGGCGCCCCTCCAGCGTCCCGATCGCACCGTCCAACCGCGCCACCGCGTCGTCCAGCGGCCGCGCGTGCCGCGGATCGGGACTGTTCCGCCCCGACATCGCCAGCCGCTGCGCGTCCCGGATCGCGAACCGGGTCCGCTCGATCTCCGCCTGCGGATCCTTCTGTACGGCGTTCAGCCGGGCCAGCCGGTCACCGGCCGCCGACACCGCCTCGTCGGTGCTGTTCAGCAGCGCCCGCACGGTCGACAGCAGTGAGGTGGCGTCCGCCCACTTCTGCGCGTCCCGCGCGGCCTGCGCCTCCTTCAGCTTCAGCTCGGCCTGCCGGACGTTCTCCCCGGCCTGCCGGGGCACCTGCTGCAGATCCTGCCAGCAGGCGGCCGCGAACCGCCGCCGCAGCTCACTCAGCACCGGGTCGACCTGCCCGGCCCGGGTGGTCAGCGCCTGCGCGCGCGTCCGCAGACTCACCAGCCGGTGATCGATCTCGGCGGCCTTCTCCGGCAGCCGCTCCGCCTCGACCCGAATGGCCTCGGCCTCCCGCTGCACCCGCCCGGCCCGCTCCAGCGTGGCCTGCACACCGTGCTGTCCGGCCCCCTGATTGAGCCTGGTCAGCTCGGGCGCGAGAGCGGCCAGCCGGGCCGCGAGGTCATCGGCCCTGAGCCGGGTCTCCCGCACGGCGTCGAGGGCGTTGCTGGCCGCAAGCAGCGCCTGCCGGGCCCGCTCCACGGCCGGCGCGAGCCGCGCCAGCTGCGTCTCCGCCTTGCCGAGCAGCGGCCCGAGCGAATCCCCGAACCGGTCCAGCTCCCCCTTGACCCGGACCAGCTCGTCCTTGGCCCCGGAGATCTCCGCCCGCGCCCGCGACGCGACCGCGGCTTCGAGGTCGTCCCGGTCCAGGTCATAGGCGTCGATGGCCTGGATGTACCGGTTGCTGACCTCGTCGATCCGCCGCCCCAGGGCCTCGAAGTCGGAGACGGCACGACGGGCGGCCGGCGTGTCGTCGACGGCGGAGATGGTCTCTATGGAGATCCGCAGATCCCGCTGGGCGGTGTCCAGCTCGTAGAAGGCGTTGGCCGCGGCGTCCTTGGCCGCCTGCGCCTCGGCCCGCTGACTGTCCGCCCGCCCCCCGAACCACCGCCGGGTTCCACCCCCGGCGAACGCCCCGGGCACCACCAGCACGGCGAGCAACGGCAGACTCACAAGGGCGAGGACGTCCCGCAGAGGGGTACGCCGGTCCCGCTCGGAAGGCGAGTACGACTGCTCGGATGCCGCCGAAGTCGCCGATGTCGCCGTCACTTCTCCCTCTCCCGTGCCGCGGTGCGCCCCTGAGTGCTGGCGGTGCTGACATTCTCCCACCAGTGAAAGACGAACACACGGGGCGGTCAGTTCGCGGTTGGCGTGATCGGTCCGCGGCACTTCCCGGCGCGGTCGGTCCGGATACGGGTTCCGAATACGGGTTTGCGGGACAGTGCCTCGGGCAATGTAGGCTGTCGACTCGTTCCGGGTGCGTAGCTCAGGGGTAGAGCGCCTGCCTTACAAGCAGGATGTCGGCGGTTCGAAACCGTCCGCGCCCACGTCATGAGAGGACCCCGGCCGATCCGGCCGGGGTCCTCTCGCGTTGTCAGCCCTCCTCGCGCGCGTGCTTGAGGCGGCTTCGGGCGTCCACGCGGTCCGTAGCCGTCACCTCTGCCCAGAAGCGGTGGCCGCTGACGAACACCGCGAGTTCGTGTTCGCGGCGGCGCAGCTTCTCCACCTCGGCCTGTTCGTCCCCGGTCCAGCCCGGGGAGGCGGGGCGCTCCACCTTGCGCCAGCCGCCGTCATCGCTGAATCCGTCCAGCGGCTCGACCGACCAGGGGAGCCGCTTCAGCAGGGCCGACAGCTCGGCCCGGACCTGATGCAGCTCCTCCTGACCGGCGAGGAGGTCACTCGGAAAGTCATAGGTCGCAGCCACGCCGCAATGCTACGCCTGTTCGATTTTAGGTGGCGAGTTGGTTCGTGGGGTTCATGCGTTCGAGTGGGGCGGAGAGCTGACGTCCGGCCGCCCTGTGCCGGCCAGCTGGTCGGCGGTTTCGTCCGCGTTGAGCAGCGGCGTCGCTCCCCGGCCGTGGCTGTTGGTGTACGTAACACCGGAGGTGACGCCACTCCCGCGTCGGCGACGTCCTATCCCCGTGCGTGACGTCCGGTGGGGTCTCGGACTGCGGGCATGGACGCTTGGAGCCGTCGCCCCTGCGGAGCGGTCGAGTGGGTTACTGGGGCAGCCGCCCGACGCCCCGGCTGCTGATCGTCAACTGGGATGACTTCGGGATGTATCCGGGGATCAACACCGGGAGCGGGTCGGCGCCTTCCCTTGATGGGTCTCCATCCGTGGGTGGAGGCCTCTCCATCAGCCCGTGGGTGGTTGAGATCCGCTTCGCACTCGGAGGAGCCTTGAGGCATGGGTTCACTTCACTCGGCACTCGTTGCTCTCACCGGCGTCTGCGTCCTGATATTTGTCGTGGCCTGGATCGCGGGTGCTGTCTACTTCGGTGTGAGGAGCCAGGCCGGAATGCGCGGCTGGATGCGCGGACTGCGTCGCACGTTGCCCCGCCGGGTTGTGCTGATCACAGTCGCCTACCTGTTTTCCACGCTGGTCAGGCACTCCGAGGATTTCTGGCGCGGTCTCCGGTACTGGCAGCCTGAGCTCGCGCTCCTGGGCGGCTTGCTTGCCGTCGCCTCCACCGCTCTGCTGCTGTGGGCCCGCTGGGTCCTGGGCACGATGTGGGCCAGTGTCCCGATGGTCCAGGAGCACCACGAGCTGCGTACGGAGGGCCCCTACCGGCTGGTGCGCCACCCCATCTACACCGGCCTGCTCGGACTGGTTGTCGGCGCCATGCTGGCCTGCGGCTTCGGCGTCTGGATAGCCGTCCTGGCGATCGTCGTTCCGTGGCTGCTGCGCCGGGTCCGGACCGAGGACGGGCTCATGGCCGCTCAGTTCGGCGCTGCGTACGTCGCCTACCGCGACCGCGTCCCGGCACTGATCCCGTGGACGCGTCCCGCCCGGGTCGGTCCCCGCCGTGGCCATGTGAGCAGCAGTGGCCCAGGACCGTATGTGCCCTAGGTGGCGGGTGCTGCCGGCCGCCACTGACAGCGTCCCCGGCCCGGAATGAGACCCTGGGCGGCACGATCGCGTTCCCGCTGGGCGGGAGGACGGAGCACGGGGCAGGATGAGCGGGCAGCAGTCGACGTTCGTGAAGGTGTGCGGGCTCACCCAGGAGCAGCAGATCGACTGGGCGGTCGAGTTGGGGTACGACGCGGTCGGGATCGTCGTGACCCCGAAGAGCAGGCGGTACTGTCCGCCCGGGCGGGCCGTGGAACTCGCCGGGTACGCCCGCGGGCGGATCCCGGTCTTCGCCGTGGCCCTGACGTACGCCGAGACGGCCGAGGTCGCCGAGCACTTCGACACCGTCCAGATCTACGAGACCGCCGCCGTCCCGAACCTCGCCCTCGCCGCCGGCACCCCGCCCGAGCGGCCGGAGGCCCTGCAGTACTTCTTCTACGACGCCAGCGCGGGCAGCGGGGTGTTCGCCGACATCCCCGCCTGGGTCGCGGACGTACCCGGGAAGGTCGTCATCGCCGGCGGCCTCGACGAACACAACGTGGCCGGTGTCATCGAGGCCTTCGGCCCCTACGGGGTGGATGTCTCCAGCAGTGTCGAGACCGCGCCGGGGGTCAAGAGCCGCGAGAAGATGGCTTCTTTCATCGCCGCGGCCCGGACCCCCGGGCGGGACGGCCACTAGCGTCCGGCTTCGCGCAACTCCCGCACGATACGGGCCGTCACCGGCACGGGTACGCCGTGACGGTCCGCCGCCCGCAGCAACGCGCCCCCGATCGCGTCGAGTTCGAGGGGGCGGCCCGCCTCCGCGTCACGTTGCATCGAGGACTTGGCGGCGGGCGGGAAGGCGTCGTACCGGGCCAGGGCCTGCGCCTGGTCGACCGGGGCGCCGCAGGCGCGGCTGACCGCGGCCGTCTCCGCGACGAGCGAGGCCAGTTCCTCCCGGTGCCGGGTGCGGGCCTCGCCGAGGGGGAGGCCGTAGCGGGTGGTGAGCAGGGCGAAGGGCGCGAGGAACGACATCTTCGCCCACAGGGCCGCGGTCTCGTCGTCCAGGACGCGGGCGACCGGGCCGGCCGCGGTGAGGGCCCCGGCCAGGGCCTCCAGGCGGGGGCGGGGGACCTTGGCGCCGGCCAGGTCGATCTCCGCGAAGGGGCTGGTGTGTTCGATCAGGCCGGGGGCCGTGCGGGTCGACTCGACGCGGATCACCGAGGGGGCCACGCGGTCGGGGGCGTAGCGGGCGCGCAGCAGGGCGGGGTGCTCCACGCCGTTGAGGAACGGTACGAGGAGGGCGTCGCCGAGGGCCGTGGGCGGGATCCGGGTGAGGGCCGCGTCCAGGGCGGTGGCCTTGACGGTGATCAGGCAGGCGTCGACCGGTTCACGGAGGGTCGTGTCGGCGTCCACGGGGGCGGTGAAGTCGCCGAACACGGTGCTGCGGACGTGGATTCCGCTGGTACGGAGGGTGTGGGCCGTCTCCTCGCCGGCCAGGCACAGCACGCGGTGCCCGGAGCGGGAGAGCAGGGCCGCGAGCAGGCCGCCCACACCACCGGGACCGAGAACGGCGACGGTGAGCCGGGGGCCCGGTGCGTTCGGAGCATGCGGGCTGTCCGGAGTGCTCGGCGTGTTCGTCATGGGGGCTGTCCTCTCGTCGGTCGGCCCCGGGAGCGGTGGCCGCCTCGGGACGATCCTCGCAGGAGGGAGGGGGCTGCGGGAGACTGGGGACATGTGCCGGAGCATCAAGACCCTGCGTCCGCCTCAGCTGGCCGAGGAGGCCACGGAGGAGGAGATCCGTGCTGCCGCGTTGCAGTACGTACGGAAGGTGTCCGGGTTCCGGGCGCCGGCCGCACACAATCGGGAGGTGTTCGAGCGGGCGGTGGACGCGGTGGCGGAGGCCACCGCCGAGCTGCTCGGGGGGCTGGAGGTGCGTGGACAGGCCGTGCGCGAAGCCGCCGGGTGAGTCCGCGTCTCTGACTACGCCGGTCGGCGTCTTCGCATCAGATACCCCGCTCCCGCCCCCGCCCCGAACAGCGCCATGACCGACACCGCCGTCGCCACCCAGGTCGCGCCCAGCCACTGGGCGCCCAGGTAGCCCAGGGCGACGCTGTAGACCGCCCAGGTCAGGCCGGCCAGGGCGGACCAGGGGAGGAAGTCGCGGACGCGGCGGTGGGTCGCCCCGGCGCCGAGGGAGACGATCGAGCGGCCGGCCGGCGCGAAGCGGGCCAGTACGACCAGCGCGCCGCCGCCCCGGGACAGCGCCTCGCCGAGACGTTCCTGCGCGCTGCTCAGCCGTCGGGAGCGGGCGATCGCGCGGTCCAGGCGGGCCCCGCCGCGCGAGGCCAGCCGGTAGGCGACCAGGTCGCCGAGGACCGACGCGGCGGCGGCGCAGAAGGTCAGCGCGAGGATGTCCGGTATGACGTGCGGGACCTGCCCGGGAGCCGCCCCGGTGCCCGCCGCGGCTGCCGTGGCCGCGGTGATGACCAGCACGCCGCTGGGCAGGATCGGCAGGAACACATCAAGCAGCACGGAGAGGGCCACCATGGCGTATATCCATGGCCCGGCCTCCAGTGACCCCATGCTTTCCCACACGACGGTTCCCCCGTGATTGTCCAGTTGCGCCCCCCGACGACAGCCATAGAGCGTACGCGGGGGGTGTGACAGGAGTTTCGCGGGGGGTTCGCGAAACAAGCAAAGGATTAAGCGGCCACGGGCGTGTCCCGCTCGGCACCCCGCGCCGCCTCCGGCTGCTCCCCGGTCCCGGTCGTGGCCGTCCGGAGGACCGCCCGTGCGATCGCGTCCGCGTCCGACAGGGTCACCGAGTCCACGCCCGGTCGGGCCCCCGCCGCGGTCACCCAGTGCACGCCCTCCGTGGGCACTCCGAAGGCGAACCGCCTCGGGTGCGGTATGCCTTGGCGGTCGATCAGCCGGTACGGGCGCGGCGTCACGTCCAGGCCGCCGGTCTCATGGCCGTCCACCGTGTGCGGGCGGCACGCGCCCTCCTGCAGCAGCCCGGCCAGCAGTTCGTCGGCGGTGCGGCGCAGGTCGGGGTCCGGGAGGCGGGCCTCTATGAGCGTGGTCACCCTGACCGCCGAGCCGGGTACCTTCGGGGAGCGCGCCACCCATGCGCCGTCACCCCGGGCCACCTCCAGACCGGGGCCCAGCACCTCCACCACGCCCGCCTCCAGCAGCGCGGCCAGCTCCTCGACGCGTCGGCGGGGCGGGCCGATGGACAGGAACGCGTTGAGCGGGGTGTACCAGCCGTCCAGGTGGGCCCTCCGGGAGGCGCCGGTCAGGCCGCCGTGGTCGACGACCAGCCGTATCTCGTTGCGCAGGTCGCGCAGCACGTCCAGGGCCGCCTTGAGCGGGCCGCGCACATTGCCGAGGGCGGCCTGGGCCGCGTCCTCGCGGAGGTGGCGCAGGAGCCAGTCGCGCCAGTCCGTCGCACCGTCGAACTCCCGCTCTCCGTACGGGTGCTGGAGGCGCTCCCAGGACCAGCGGTCCGCCTCCGGGACGCCGGCCCCGTCGAGTACGGCGGTCTCCGCGCGCCGGCCGTCGGCCGCGAGGAAGCGCTCGGTGAGGTCCGGGTCTCCGGTCAGTGCCGTGTAGTAGACCGTCTCCACCTCCTTCGCCACCAGCGGCCAGACCTCCGCGAGGAAGTCGGGGGCCTCGCCGGAGTCCGCGCGTTTGCGCAGGCCCGCGATCACCTCGGGGGTGAGCAGCAGCGGGGTGTGACGGCCGTACGGGCCCTTGGCGTTGTCGCCGCGCGCCTGGTACGGGACGCCCCGCCGGGAGCCCGCGTAGAGGCGGGGCTCGCGGCCCGAGGGCGTGTAGCGCAGGCCGCCGGCCGGTGTGCGGGTGAAACGGCCGCCCCGGCCGGTGGTCAGCAGGGCCAGGTGGTCGAAGAAGTTGAGGCCGAGGCCGCGCAGCAGCACCGGTTCGCCGGGTGCGATCGGGGCGAGGTCGACGTCGGCCGGGTTGGCGGGCGGTATGTGGCGCAGGCCGTGCCGGGCGGCGTGTGCCAGGTGGCGGCGGTCCTCGGGGGTCGCCGTCGCCGGGAGGTGGCCCTGGGCCAGCACCACCGCCGCCAGGCCGGGCAGGGTACGGCCGTCGTCGAGGGTGAGGGTCTGGCGCCCGTCGAGGCCCTCGGGGTCGTCGGAGTCGTCGGCGAGCCGTACGGCACGGGCGTGATGCGTCTCGATCCGGACCGCCTCCGGTGCCCGGGCGACCGTTCTCGCGAACACCCACTCCAGGTAGCGGCCGTAGTGGGCGCGGGTCGGGTAGTCGTCGGGGTCCAGCTCGCCGGCCGCCCACTCGTGAAGGCTGGGGCCGTGCCGGACCGGGCCCGAGCACTCCACGCTGTCGTCGGTGAACAGGGTGACCTGGCTCGCCACGGTGTTCATCAGCAGCTCCGCGGACTGCGTCGTACGCCAGACCCGGCCCGGGCCCGGCGGCGCCGGGTCGATCACATGGACCGTGAGGCGCGATCCCGGGGGCAGCAGCTCGGGTGCGGAGGCGCAGAGGCGTTCCAGGACGCTGGTGCCGCGCGGTCCGGCGCCGACCAGGGCGACGGCGACCGGGGCGGATTCCTGGGGCGAGGCGGACAAAGACATGACTCCCGGGCGTGTGGGGCGCTTGGCAGGAACACCGCCCGCACAGCGTCAGGAAGCGGACGGTCCGCCTCATCATGCCGTCGCGATTAACAGAAGCCAACGTGCGCCCCACTAGCCTCAGATGTCCCTCATGAGGTGGTGAGGGTGGACTCCTCCACGGTCTTCAGGGTTCCGTTCCGCCGGGCCCGTTCCAGCCGCAGCCGGGCCGAACGGCCGTGCAGGGTCAGCGTCATGAGCTGGTTGCCGAACCAGGGGCCGCCCCTCTTCCGCCAGGTCACCGGTGGTTGTGCACAGCGTCCGTGCCGGGTGAGCCGCCGCCCGAGGAGCCGGGCCAGGGCGCTCCAGCCGAACCGGAAGCCGGCCCGGATCGTCGGTGGCACGGAGTTGTGGACGGGCGAGCAGGTGAGTTGCAGCACACGAGAGGCGGGTGCGGTGTCGGCCGGCCACGCGGGCTCGGCGACGTAGGCGTGATGGACGTCCCCGGAGAGCACACAGATCGACGCGGGTGCCTCGGGGCCCGAGCCGGTGCGGGCGATCAGGCCGGCCAGTTCGGCGAAGGAGGCGGGGAAGGCCGCCCAGTGCTCCAGGTCGGCCCCGCGGCGCAGCCGCTCCCCGAACTCCGCCCAGCGGGTGCCTCGTTCGCCCCGGCACAGCGCCGCGTCCCAGGTTTCCAGGTCGTGTACAAGGTGCGGCAGCAGCCAGGGCAGCGAGGTGCCGACCAGGAGATGGTCGTACGACTCCCGGTCGGCCAAAGCCTGTTCGCGCAGCCACTGGGCCTCGCCGGGTTCGAGCATGGACCGGTTCCGCTCGTCCAGCACCCGCGCCGCCCGGGTGTCCACCATCAGCAGCCGCACCCGCCCGAAGTCGCGCCGGTAACTCCAGCGCACCGAGGCGGGGTCGGCGTCGGCCTTGGCGGCGAAGGCGCGCAACTCGTCGGTGCCGTCGGGGGAGTCGCGTACGGCCGTATAGAGCGGGTCGGCGGCCAGCTCGGCCGGGGAGAGGTTCCCCAGGTGCTGGTGCACCCAGTACGACATCAGCCCGCTGAGCAGCCGCTCCTGCCACCAGGGCGTGGCCCGTACGTCGGCCAGCCAGGCGGCGGAGGTGTTCCAGTCGTCTATGACGTCGTGGTCGTCGAAGATCATGTAACTGGGCACGGTGGACAGCAGCCAGCGGACCTCGGGATCCAGCCAGGACTCGTAGTAGAGGCGGGTGTACTCCTCGTAGTCCGCGACCTCGGCGCCGGGCGGGTCCGACAGGTCGCGGCGGGCGGCCAGCCAGCGCCGGGTCTCCTCCGAGGTCTCGTCGGCGTACACCTGGTCGCCCAACAGGAGCAGTACGTCCGGCCGTTCACCGCCGGCGGCGACACGCGCGGCCAGGCTGTCCAGGGCGTCGGGGCCGACCGGGTCCTGACCGTCGGCCGGGGGAGCGGCCCAGCGGCAGGAGCCGAAGGTCACCCGCAGCTCGTCGTCCTCGGCGGGGAGGCGTATCACCGACGGCGGGAATCGGGACTCCGGCAACGGCCACACCCGCGTGCCGTCCAGGAGGACGTCGTACGACGTCGAGGTCCCCGGTGTCAGCCCGCTGACCGGGACCAGGGCGTAGTGGTGGCCCGCCACCTGGAAGGTGCGTGTGGTGCCGCCGGCGCCGTCCGGGCAGCGCACCTCGGCCGTACACGGACGGCTCGTCTCGACCCAGACGGTCGCCGACGAGCCGTCGGTGTACCTCAGCAGTGGTCCCAGGCGCAGTCCGGCCACGTTCGCCCGCCCTCTTTCCCGGTCGGTTCGCCTCCGTCGCCCCGTACGGTACGGAACGACGGAGGTCAGCGGGGAGGCTCCGGCGCGGGAAAGAGCGCGGAAAGAGAGCGGAGCGTGGCCGGAATGCGGGGGAAAGCGGGACCTTCTGGCTGCCGGCCTGTCTGCCGGGTGGGTCAGCAGCCGGAGAGGTAGCTGGTGAGCGCGCTCTTCTCGGCGGAGTCGACCGAGAGGCCGTAGTAGTACTTCACCTGGACCCAGGCGCGGACGTAGGTGCAGCGGTAGGACGTGAGTGACGGCATCCAGGTGGCCGGGTCCTGGTCGCCCTTGGACTGGTTGACGTTGTCCGTGACGGCGAGGAGTTGCGGGCGGGTGACGTCGTTGGCGAAGGCCTCGCGCTGGGCGGTGGTCCACTTGCCGGCGCCGGAGTCCCAGGCCTCGGCGAGCGGGACCAGGTGGTCGATGTCGACGTCGGAGGCGGCGGTCCAGGTGGCGCCGTCGTACGGGGAGTACCAGCTGCCGCTGGTGGCGGTGCAGGCGGAGTCGGTGACGACGTTCGAACCGTCGCGCTTGAGGATCCACTCACGGGTGTTGCAGGTGCCGCTGATGGTGTCCCAGGTCGGGAACAGGTCGCGCGCGTAGCCGGTGCGGTTCTCGGTGGCCACGGTGAGCGAGGCGAGGTAGCTGCGGGCGGTGGCGCCGCTGACCGGGGTGGGAAGGGCGGCGGAGGCCGTCGGGGAGTTGAACAGTGTGGCGGAGGCTATCAGTGCGGTGAGTGCCGCGAGTATGCTGGCACGTCGACGCGCGTAGAACGTTGAGCTGCGAGCCATGCGAACTCCCTGGTGAGGGTGGGGTGTTGGAGCGCGGGCGAGGGAATGCTCGCGGCCTCGTGTTGCCGATGGGTAAGCGTGCGGTAAGAAGTTAATGGCGTGCACATGACACAACAAAGTGTGCGACATGACTCACAGGCGGGACTTTCGGCCTTGGGTTTCGGCGCGGTGGTCACGTACCGTGGACGGCGTTGAAGGGGAGTAGCTCTTCGCCGGACCGTCGACATACTGCTCAGCCCGTCTGAGCCGGCGCCCGGAGGCGGACCTCGATCGGCTCGATCGTGGGACCGCCAGCGAGACCTTCGGCCAAGCAGTGCACACCTGTGCCGTCCCTGCGGCGCGGGTGGACCATGTGTGCTGCCGTGCCGAGGTGTCGTGTGTACCGCGCGAAGTGCAGCACTCTCGGTGGGGTGGCCCCGACCGATTGAGGACCCTTGATCAGCATCACCGTCACGGCGCTCGTCTTCGGCGTCATCTTCCTCGCCGAACTGCCCGACAAGACCGCGCTCGCCGGCCTCGTCCTGGGCACGCGCTACCGGGCGTCCTACGTCTTCGCCGGCGTCGCGGCAGCCTTCCTCCTGCATGTCGTGCTCGCCGTCGCGGCCGGCAGTGTGCTGACCCTGCTGCCGCAGCAGATCGTGCACGCCCTGACCGGCGTGCTCTTCCTCGGTGGCGCGGCCGTGCTCCTGCTGAAGAAGGACGAGGAGGAAGAGGAGATCCGCAAGCCCGCCGACCAGTCCTTCTGGAAGGTCGCCGGCACCGGGTTCATGCTCATCCTGGTCGCCGAGTTCGGTGACCTCACGCAGATCATGACGGCGAACCTCGCGGCGCGGTACGACGACCCGCTCTCCGTCGGCCTCGGCGCGGTGCTCGGCCTGTGGGCGGTGGCCGGACTCGGCATCGTCGGCGGCAAGGCGCTGATGAAGAGGGTGCCGCTGCGGCTGATCACGCAGATCGCGGCCGTGCTGATGCTGGTGCTGGGCGTGTGGAGCCTGTGGGAGGCGATCGCGGGCTGAGCCGGACGCGCCCCGGTGAGCGTCGTCCATGCCGGCTGAAGACTCGGTGAACGCTCGGCGAAGGCGGTGGCGGGATGGCGTCCCCGTTTTGTACCGTGGAGAAACAAAGTGGCTCCCGTCCGTTTTCCCTGACCGGCGGGCGGGGCCGCTCTGTTCTGCTTTGCCCGGCCTGCTTAGGAGCTGCCCGATGACGGCCACCGTCCTCACCGCCCGCGCCCTCCTGCTCGACATGGACGGCACCCTCGTCAACTCCGACGCCGTCGTCGAACGCATCTGGCGGCGCTGGTCCGAGCGGCACGGGCTGGACGGCGACGAGGTCATGAAGGTCGTCCACGGCCGCCAGGGGCACGCCTCCATGGCGGTGCTGCTGCCGGACCGGCCGATGCAGCAGAACCTCGCGGACAACGCGCGGATGCTGGCCGAGGAGACCGCCGACATGGACGGCGTGGTGGAGGTCCCGGGTGCCGCGGCCTTCCTCGCCGCGCTGAGCGGGCTGCCGCACGCCCTGGTGACCTCGGCGGACGTGCCGCTGTCGACGGCACGGATGGCTGCGGCCGGGCTGCCCTTGCCGGCGGTGCGGATCACGGCGGAGTCGGTCGGCGCGAGCAAGCCCGACCCCGAGGGCTTTCTGAAGGGGGCGGCCGAGCTGGGGGTCGCTCCGGCGGACTGTGTGGTGTTCGAGGACTCGGGCGCGGGTATCGCGGCGGGGCGCGCGGCCGGGATGCGGGTGGTGGGTGTCGGGGCCCGGGCGGCCGTGCACGGGCCGGATGCGGTGGTGCGGGACCTGACGGGGGTACGGGTGGAGGCGCTGGGGGACGGTTCGCTCCGGGTGCACCTCGGCTGAGGCTGGGGGCGTAGACGCTTACCGGCGCTTGCAGGGCCTCGCCCGCGCCCACCCGTGCCGCCCCAGCGGCACGACTGCCCGCGGCTGAGAAGGAGCGGCGGCCGAAGCGCCCCGTAAGGGGCGCGAGGAACTGCGCGACCAGCCCCCACCCGGCCCGCACTCGCCCACAACCGGGACCGGCTCCTACGGTTCGGTCGTCTCCGACTCCAGCGCCGCTCGCGTAGCCGTCCCGTACACCCCTGACTCGTCGGTCAGGATCCCCCGCGCCAGTTGGTACGTCCGCACCGCGTCCTCGGTCCTGCGGTCGTAGTCACCGTCCGCCCTGCCCGAGTAGAGCCTCAGCTGCGCCAGCCGCTGCTGGAGCTCCGTCACCTCGGCGCCGCTGTCGCCGGGGCGGAGGACCGGTGCCGAGGTGGGCCGGGCGGAGGCGGCCGCCGTGCCGGTCGTCGACGCCGACCGGTTCGGCGTGGCCGAGCGGGACGCGGTGACGGACGGACTCGCGCTCGCCGTCCGTGAGGGGGAGGGCGTGGGCGACGCGCTCGCGTCGGCGGACGCGGACGGCACGGCCGACCTCGGGGCTCCCGCCGAGGCCACCGGCGCCGCCGCCGAAGGCGACCCCGTGCTCGGTGTCACGTCGGGGACGCTCTCGCGGACGTCCGCCGGCGCCGCCCCGTCCCGCGTCGGCGTCACATGGGCGAACAGTCCGCCGGCGAAACCGGCCACCACGAGGATCCCGATCACCGCCCCGGCGGCCGAGAGGACCAGGATCCACCGAGGGCGGCGTCGGCGGGGTTCGCCCTGGTCAGGGGAGGTCTCGGACGCGCCGTCGGGCTCCGGGGCGGCGCCCGCCGACTCCGGTACCGCCCGCACCGGCACGGTCGCGGGGTCGACCGCCGGCAACGGCTCGGTCTTCGCGCCGTCGGCCCCCGTACCGGCCGCGGAGAGATCGACGTACGGCCGTATCCGCAGCGGGTCGAAGTCCTCCGCGGCCGCCTGTTCGACCGTACGCGCCTCGCGCAGCGCGTCGGACGCCCGCCGGGTGCAGTCGCAGGAGGGCGTGTTGTCCGCACCCCTCGGTGTCCCGCACTCCGGGCACCGGTGGCCCCCGGTCGTATCCCTCACGGCGTTCGTCCCTCCCTTCACGAACCCTCACGAACTCCACAGATTATGCGGGGCGCCCACACGTACGTTCGCCGGATCCCCTTGTCTCAGGGGGTACGAAGGGGGCTCGACGGGCCATACCGGGTGACAGCCTCCACGATGGAAGATGGCTGAAAGCACCCGGGAGGTCTCCATGGCCCTGGACATGACGCACACCCAGGCGAAGGACGCGGAGCACGTACCCGGCAATGTGCTCGTACCGATCGGTGCGCTGCTGCTCGGCCTGCTGCTGGCCGCGCTGGACCAGACCATCGTGTCGACCGCGCTGCCGACGATCGTCAGTGACCTGGGCGGGCTTGAGCATCTGTCGTGGGTGGTCACCGCCTATCTGCTGGCCTCCACGGCCGCCACCCCGCTGTGGGGCAAGCTCGGCGACCAGTACGGGCGCAAGCGGCTCTTCCAGACGGCGATCGTGATCTTTCTCGTCGGGTCGGCCCTGTGCGGGATGGCCCAGAACATGGGCGAGCTGATCGGCTTCCGCGCGTTGCAGGGGCTGGGCGGCGGCGGGCTGTTGGTGCTGTCGATGGCGATCGTCGGGGACATCGTGCCGCCGCGCGAACGGGGGCGCTACCAGGGGCTGTTCGGAGCCGTCTTCGGCGCGACCAGCGTGCTGGGGCCGCTGCTCGGCGGGGTGCTGACCGAGCATCTGAGCTGGCGCTGGGTGTTCTACGTCAACCTGCCCGTCGGCGTGGTCGCCCTCGTCGTGATCGCCGCCGCGCTGCGCATACCGCGCAGGACCGCCCGCCACCGCATCGACTATCCCGGCACGTTCCTGATCGCCGCCGTCGCCACCTGCCTGGTGCTGGTGGCCTCGCTGGGCGGGACGACATGGCGCTGGGGGTCGCCGCAGATCATCGGGCTCGCGGTGCTCGGGGTGCTGCTGGCCTTCGCCTTCGTGGCCGTCGAGCGGCGGGCCGCCGAACCCGTGCTCCCGCTGAAGCTCTTCGGTATCCGCACTTTCTCGCTCGCCGCCGTGATCAGCTTCATCGTCGGCTTCGCGATGTTCGGCGCCATGACCTATCTGCCGACCTTCCTCCAGGTCGTGCAGGGCATCTCGCCGACCCTGTCGGGTGTGCACATGCTGCCGATGGTGATCGGCCTGCTGCTGTCCTCCACCCTCTCCGGCCAGATCGTCAGCCGCACCGGTCGCTGGAAGGTCTTCCCGATCGCCGGCACCGCCGTCACCGCCTTCGGGCTGCTGCTGCTCCACCGGCTCGACGAACACAGTTCGACGCTCGAGATGAGCAGCTACTTCTTCGTCTTCGGCCTGGGCCTCGGACTGGTCATGCAGGTGCTGGTGCTGATCGTGCAGAACTCCGTCGCCTACGAGGATCTCGGCGTCGCCACCTCCGGCGCGACCTTCTTCCGCTCCATCGGTGCCTCCTTCGGCGTGGCCATCTTCGGCTCCGTCTTCGCGAGCCGCCTCGCCGACAAGCTGGCCGGCGCCTTCCACGGCGTCCGCCTCCCGCCCGGTGTCACTCCGGGCGCCCTCAAGGCGGACCCGCGCGGCATCGCCGACCTGCCGCCCGCGCTGCGGCCTGCGGCCCTGCACGCGTACGCGTCCTCGATCACCGACGTCTTCCTGTACGCCGCTCCGGTGGCCGCTCTCGGCTTCGTCCTCGCCTGGTTCCTCAAGGAGGACCGGCTGCGCGGCTCGGTCACCGCACCGGACGCGTCGGAGACCATCCCGCCCAACCCGGTGCAGCGGTCGTCGTACGACGAGTGCTGCCGGGCCCTGTCGCTGCTCGGCACCCGCGAGGGCCGCCGGGAGGTCTACCGGAAGATCAACGAGCGGGCGGGGGTGGACCTGCTGCCCGCGGCCGGCTGGCTGCTGCTGCGGATCCGCAGGTACGGCTCGGTGGAGCCGGGTCGGCTCGCCGAGCGCGGCCCCGTCCCGATGGCCGTCGTCCTGGAGGGCGCCCGCCAGCTGGAGGAGCGGCACCTCGCCGACCGCCTGGGCCTCGGCCTGACCCTGACCGAGCAGGGCCGCGTGATCGCCGACCGGCTCGCCAGGGCCCGCGAGGAGTCGCTGGCCGACCTGCTCGGCGACTGGTGGGGCCAGGACCGGCCCACCGACCTGGACCGCCTGGTGCGGGAGCTGACCGACGAGTTGTGCGGCGCCGAACGCGAGCAGCCGCAGAAACCGGCGCCCCGGCAGATCAGTTGACGAGTTCCTTGCGGAACCAGTGCTCGGCGTAGATGTCGTCGTTGTGCGGTTCGGTCTCGGTGTAGCCGAGCCGTGCGTACAGGGCACGGGCCTCCACGAGGTCGGTGCGGGTGTCCAGGACGATCCGCCCGGCCCCGAGCGTGCGAGCCGTGTCCTCGGCGGCGGCGACCAGCAGGGCCGCGCCGCCCCGGCCGCGCAGTCCCTCGTGCACGAAGACCCGGGTGAGCTCGGCGGTCGCCGCGTCCAGGAGCCGTACGCCCGCGCTGCCGGCCGGCGCACCGTCGTACCGCGCGACCAGCAACCGCCCGGTGGGTGGGGCGAGTTCGGATCCCGGCCGGGCGGCGATCTCCCGTTCCAGCTCGGCCGGGTCGGTGCGCCGGCCCTCGTGGCGCAGGTACCAGCGGTCGCTGACCTCGGTGTAGTACGCCCGCCACAGGGCGGCGGCCACGGGCGAGCCGGGGTGTTCCGGGGCGATGGTCCAGGCGGTCATGGGCCCCAATATCAGACGGACTCGGGCTGCCTGCGCAACCGGATATGCGTGACCTCGGGGGAGTCCACCACCTGCGTCTTCCGCCACTCGATGTGCTCGTCGCCGACGTTGTCGAACAGGCGCCGGCCGCCGCACGCCAGAACGGGGACGACGTGCAGGACGAGTTCGTCGAGCCAGTCGTCGCGGATGAACTGCTGGACCAGGTCGGCGCCCCCGGCGAGCGAGACGTCCTTGTCGCCGGCCGCCTCCCGGGCCAGCTCCAGGGCGCGCTCAGGGCCCTCGGTGACGAAGTGGAAGACCGTGCCGCCCTCCTTGACGACCGACCCGCGCGGGTGGTGCGTGACGACGTACACCGGCAGGTGGAAGGGCGGCTCGTCGCCCCACGGGATCTCGCCGGTGATGTACATGCCGTGCCCCATGACCACCGCGCCCGGCCGCTCCACATGCTCGGCGAGCAGCTCGTCGTCCGGGCCACCCGCCCCGCCCGCCATCCCCTGCATCCGACGGAACGTCCGCAGCCCGTACACCCACGAGTGCAGCCGCTCCCCGCCGACGCCCAGCGGATACTCCCGTCCGGAGCGCGGACCCGCGATGTACCCGTCCAGCGACATGGCCAGCCGTGCGATGACCTCACCCATGACAATCTCCTCGGTCTCGGTGCCTTCACCCCTGCGTCGAACGGGCCCGCGCCGGATCGACACACTGCACCGGTGAATTCCCGGCGGCTGTTTGCCGGGCGCCGTGCGGGTCACCCGGAGGACGAGCCGGCCCGTCGGGCCGAGACACCGGAAGGCAACCATGTCCACAGGCTTGATCATCGCGATTGTGATCGTGGCCGCCGTGGTCGTCGTCGCGGCCGTGTTGGCGGCCGCGCGCTCCAGGAGCAGCAGCCCGCACGGCCTGAAGCGGCGCTTCGGGCCCGAGTACGAGCGGGTCGTGGCCCAGCACGGCGGCGACACAAAGGCGGCCGAGCAGGAGCTCACCGAGCGGGTGCAGCGCCACGGCGACCTGCACGAGCGGCCGCTGGAGTCGGCGGAGCGCGAACGCTACGCGGCCCGCTGGACGACCGCACAGGAACATTTCGTCGACTCGCCCCAGCAGTCAGTGACCGAGATCGACCGGCTGCTCGCCGAAGTGGCGGCCGCCCGTGGCTTCCCGGCCGGTGCCGAGTACGAGGACCAGGTCGCCGCACTGTCGGTGCACCACGCGGACCACGTGGACGGTTACCGCCGCCTCCACCGCGTCGCCCAGGAGCCCATGGGCGGGGCCTCGCAGAGCCGGGCGGGTACCGAGGAGATGCGCACGGCCATGATCGAGGCCCGCTCCCTCTTCGACGACCTGATCACCCCGTCGGCCGGCGGCGCCGGCCGCCACCGCGCCGGTGTCGGTGCCGACACCGGCGGCCATCTGCCCTGGTCCGCCGACCGGAGCCGCCCGAAGGAGAGCTGACCGACATGACCGACGCGAGGACAGGAACCGGCCGCGAGCCGGGGCGCGGCGACATATATCCCGGCGGCGAACCGACGCCGGGACGCGAGGAGCGGACGGCCGACTGGGGCGACGCCTCCGTCGGCGGGGTCACCCCCGGGCGGGAGGACGTCGCAGCGGGGCAGGGCATCGCAGCGGAGCCGGGCATCGCACCTGAGCGTCCGGACGACCGGGAGGCGCCCGGGCAGTCGGTGCTGGTGGCCGGCGACGGGCCGGGCCACGAGAGGGACGCGGGACGCGACGGCCGGCTGACGCCGGACGGCGACCGGCTGATGCCCACCGAGGAGTGCGGCCAGCTGGAGCGGCGCCTGCAGCACGCGGTCACCGGTTTCGTCGACGAGCCGCGCGCGGCCGTGGAGGAGGCCGACCGGGCCGTCGAGGAGCTCAGTGCCCGCCTCACCGACGCCGTCGAGCGCCGCCGCCGTACCCTGCGCGGCAGCTGGCAGGCCACCGAAGGGGACCACCCCGGCGCGGCCGACACGGAACAGCTCCGGCTGGCCCTGCGCGACTACCGCGAACTGGCGGACCGGCTGCTACACATCTGAGTCCGGTCCCGCCCCGGCCGCCGCCCGGCGCTCCCGCCACTCGCGTACGACCTCCTCGACGTCGTACGGCTTCTTGCCCAGCGGGGGCCCGGGCGGTGGCTTGAACATCATGTCCCGGATCTTCACGTTGACCTCTGTGATGATCTTGCGGACGATCCGCTCCGAGGCGGCCGCGTAGGCGGCCGCCAGGGCGTCCTCGGCCTCCTTGCGCAGCGCGAGGGCCGGAGGCAGCACCGCCAGGCCCTCCCGGGCCAACTTCCGCTTGATCCACCACAGTTCGTCGTACGACGTGTCCAGGTCCGCCGGCAACGGCTCGCCCGCGCCCGCGAGTTGATCGAAGTCACCGCGCCGCTGCGCATCACGGATCTGCTTGTCGACCCAGGACTCGAACGGCACCCCGGGTGGCTTTCGCTCGGTCATGACTTCATTGTGCCGGACGCCGCCCCGCCGGGCGTTTTATCATGCGCCGGAGATCCAGGAACGATTCAGGAACCGCGCAGGGGGAACGCACGTGCTCGAACTCACCATGGCCTCCGTGTCCGGGGACGCGGGCGAGACGGCCGGAATGCTCATGGCCGACGCGCCCAGCGAACCGGGCGCCGTGCTGCGAGTGGGCCGCGATGCCGCCGTCTGCCGGCTCACCACGCCCGACGACTGGCTGTTCGTCTCCCGGGTGCACCTGGAGTTCCTGTGCGGACCCGAGGGCGGCTGGCAGGTCACCTGGCTGCGCGGCTCCCAGGCCGAACCGTCCGCCGAGGTACTGCTGACCGTCGGTGAGTACGCCCAGGCCATCGGGTACGGCGGCACGGTCGCGCTGCCCCGGGGCGGCTCCGGCGAGATCGTCGTCCGGGACCGCACCGCCCCGCGCAGCGTCAACGTGGGCTTCTACCACGAGGCTTGAGCAGCACCCCTCAGTCGAGCACCCGGGCCAGGGCGAAGCCGTCGTAGCCCTTGCTGCCGACCGTCTGGATCGCCGTGCCGCTCAGCCTCGGGTGGGTGGCGATCAGCTCGATCGCGGCGCGGGTGCCCACCACGTCCGGTTCGCTGTTCCCGGCCTCGACGACCCGGCCGCCGCGCACCACGTTGTCGACGACGATCAGGCTGCCGGTGCGGGTGAGCCGCACCGCCCACTCCACGTAGTGCGGGTTGTTCGCCTTGTCGGCGTCGATGAAGACCAGGTCGAAGGGGGCCGGGTTCTCGTCGGCGAGCTTGGGCAGCGACTCCAGGGCGGGGCCGACCCGCACCTCGACGAGCTTCTCCAGGCCGGCGCGGGCGATGTTGCGGACCGCGACCTCGGCGTGTCGGGCGCTGTACTCCAGCGAGATCAGCCTGCCGTCGGCGGGCAGGGCGCGGGCCAGCCAGATGGTGCTGTAGCCGCCGAGGGTGCCGATCTCCAGGATGTTCCGGGCTTCCTGGATCTGCGCGAGGAGCTGGAGCAGCTTGCCCTGGCTGGCGGTCACGCTGACGTGCGGGAGGCCGCTGGCCTCGCTCTCGCGCAGAGCCGCCTGGAGCGCCTCGTCGTTCGGTGAGAGGTGGCTTGTGAAGTAGAAGTCGACGTCGTCCCAGAGCTGAGAGCCGCTCATGCGTCCGCTGCCTTTCGGAAATCCGGTAACCGTCCACTGACAGTTACCTGCTTAGCACTACTGAGGCGGCGCAGGGGGCGCTGGCGGCACCGGCGGTGGGGGCTGCACCGGCGGTGGCGGTACGGCGGGGCGGCGGGAGCGTCGTACGGCCGCCAGGGAGGTGACCGTCACGACCAGCAGCAGCGCGGCGCCGACCGTCAGCAGCCACAGCGGGATCCCGGCTGCCTCGCGCAGCCGGTCCTGGTAGACGATCTGCTGGAAGGGGGTGTCCGAGGATGCCCGGTGCAGCACGTGGTCGTCGGAGATCCGGGACGGGTACGGGAGCTCCTGGCCGATCGCCGTCAGGTACGGGGTGCCGGCGGCGAGCTCGCGGAGATCGCCGGTCGGACGGCTGAGGCGGCCGGCGTAGACGATCCTCGGGCGCTCGCCGCCGATCGCCGCGCGTGGCTCCATGCGGTGTGCGGCGAGCACGTACAGGCCCAGCGACTGCGGGGTGGCCGCGAGCTTGGACAGCCGCATCGGGTAGACCGGCTGGTCGCTGGCGAAGGCGAGGTGCAGCGGGTCGAGGGCGCCGTTCAGCGCGGAGCCCGCGGTCTCGGGGGCGAGCCTGACCGCGACGTACTCCCAGCGCTGCTCGACGTACGGCCGTAGCGCGGTGTCCAGGCGGGGCGGGAGGGGGAAGCCGTTGCTGCGCAGCCAGCCGTCCAGGGCGCCGGGGTCGGTGGCGGTCAGCTGGGCCACGTCGAACGGGCCGAGCCGCCGGCGGCTGACCACGCCGACGCGGGGGGCTTTCGCGGCGCCGTCGGGCGGGCCCGTGGTGGTGCTGCCGCCGGTGGTGAGGGGCCAGTCGCCGTTCTGGGGCCAGAAGTGGTACCGGGTGCGCCGCACCGGGGCGGTGAGGGTGTGCAGCTGGTCGAAGAGGGCCGGGTCGGCGAGGGCGACGGTGGCGCGGTGCGGGACGGGCATGATCCAGGCGGCACGGTCGGCGTCGCCGTCGACCGTCAGGCGCATCACGATCTGTTCGCGGGTGCCGTCCCAGCGCAGGACCGACTCCTCCCGGCCGACGGTGACCTGTCGTTGGTCGCCGGGGACGAGGGCGCCGCAGGCGAAGGCGGGACCGGAGAGCCGGCCGAGCTGGATGCCGGCGAGGATGAGGAGGACCGTGAGTAAACGTGTGCGTCGGCGGGGTCGCCGCTGGCCGATCATGAACCGATGCCCTCCGCCGTACCGTCGATCAGGACTACAGACGGTATAGCGGAGGGCAGAGTTCCGTGAGCTCTTCCGGACAGGGCGGGGTGAGGGGCGCGTCTCAGTCGGCTCCTTCTATGGAAGGGGCCGAGCCCGGCAGCGGCTTGCCCGCTGTCTCTGTCATGCGCCAGGCCGCGAAGCCGCCGATGACCGCGGCCGCCATCATGTAGTACGCGGGCATCATCATGTTGCCGGTCGCTCCGATCAGGGCCGTCACCACCAGCGGGGTCGTGCCGCCGAACAGGGACACCGAGACGTTGAAGCCGATCGACAGGGAGCCGTAGCGGACCCGGGTCGGGAAGAGGGCCGGGAGGGCCGCCGGCATCGCCGCCGTGAAGCAGACCAGGAGGAGGCCCAGGGCGCCCATGCCGAGGCCGACGGCCAGCAGGCTGCCCTGGCGGATCAGCAGCACGGCCGGGACGGAGAGGAACAGGAAGCCCGCGCAGCCCGCGGCGATCACCGGGCGGCGGCCGACGCGGTCGGTCAGCGCGCCGGCGAACGGCTGGACGATCATCATCAGGGCCATGACGGCGAGGACCACCAGCAGGCCGTGCGTCTCGTCGTACTTCAGCTCGCTCGTCAGATAGCTCGGCATGTACGACAGCAACATGTAGTCCGTGACGTTGAAGACCAGGACCAGTGCCATGCACAGGAGCAGGGCCTTCCACTGGCCGGTGATCATCTCGCGCAGCGGGACCTTCGGGCGGGACCGCTCGGACTTCTCGACCTCCGCGGCGAACGCGGGGGTCTCCTCCAGGCGCATCCGCAGGTAGAGGCCGATGATGCCCATCGGGCCCGCGATCAGGAACGGGATGCGCCAGCCCCAGGAGGTGAGGTCGCCGTCGGAGAGCAGGGCCGTCATCAGGGTGACCAGGCCCGCGCCGCCGATGTAGCCGGCCAGCGTGCCGAACTCCAGCCAGCTGCCGAAGAAGCCGCGTTTCTTGTCCGGCGCGTACTCGGCGATGAACGTGGACGCGCCCGCGTACTCGCCGCCGGTCGAGAAGCCCTGCACCAGGCGGGCGGCGAGGAGCAGGATCGGGGCGCCGACGCCGATCGTCGCGTACGAGGGGATCAGGCCGATCGCGAAGGTGCCGGCCGCCATCATGATCATGGTGACGGCGAGGACCTTCTGGCGGCCCACCCGGTCGCCGAGCGGGCCGAAGACCATGCCGCCGAGCGGGCGGACCAGGAAGGCCGCGGCGAAGGCGCCGAACGTCGACAGCAGCTGGGCGGTCGGGTTGCCGGACGGGAAGAAGACCTTGCCCAGGGTCACCGCGATGTAGCTGTAGACGCCGAAGTCGAACCACTCCATGGCGTTGCCGAGCGCGGCCGCCTTCACGGCGCGCTTGACCAGTGCCGGGTCGGTGACGGTCGGCGGTCGGGTGGCAGTGCGGGGGCCGGGGATCTTGACGGACGGGTTGACGGCTGTGGCGGTCGCCAAAACGGGGCTCGCCTACCTTTCGACGGGGACAGGGGCGCGGCCCGTGCGGCGCCGGACGGGTCGGAAAGCGACGATAGGAGAATTTGGGCCCGTTACGTCGCGTACACGCATCCGTGCATTGTGCAGCTAAATGCGGTGTGTGCAGGGACGTATGCCCGATCCCACGGTCGTATGCGGGCCGCGCACTGTGATCCTTGTCGCGCCCGATCGAGGCAACCGCGCCCCCTGCGCACTGCCGTCTTCCGGACAAAACATGGGCGGACGTCAGGTGAAGAAGAGGTTGCCTGCGTCTCTGTCCGAAGGGGGTGGGAGCCTCATAGGGTTCTCAGGGTTCTCAGGGTTGTCAGAGCGGACGAGCGGGGCGGGAGGCCGACGGGGCGTGGCGAACGTGGAGCACAGTGGGAGACCGGGGGGCGCGTTCGGGGGAGCGGGAGCGGAGCCGGGAACACGGTTCAGGATGGCCCGGCTCGGCCTGTGGGCGGTGGCCGCGATCCTCGCCGTACGGCAGATGGCCGCCGTCCTCGGCACCCCGAGCGGGGAGCGGCTGACGGATCTGGAGACCTGGGTCGGCCCTGAGGGCGTGCTGCACGTCAAGGGCTCGCTCTACGACTCGACGCGGTTCACCGGTTCGCCGTTCGGCGGGCTGGTGCTCAAGCCGCTCACCAGGGCCGCCGAGCAGGCCCTCGGCTGGGGCTGGACCTTCGGCACGCTGCTGCTGGTGGTCGCCCTCGGCCTGGTCGCCGCCCGGGCGCTGCCCCAGCCGGTGAGCCGCCGTACCGCGCTGCTGGCCGCCCCGGTCGCCATCAGCCTGCTGATGCTCTCGCTGCCGGTCCGCAACACCCTCTGGCTCGGCCAGACCAGCATCATCCCGGTGCTCCTCGTCCTGCTCGGCTGCTTCGCCGTGCGCGGGGAGCGGGCCGGCGGGCTCTGCATAGGCCTGGCCGCCGCCCTCCAGCCGGCCGTGCTGCTGTTCGCCCCGCTGCTGTGGTTCACCGGCCGTCGCCGGGCCGCGATCGCCACCGGCGTCACCTTCGCCGCGTGCACGGCGCTGGCCTGGGCGGCGATGCCGCACGACTCGTACACCTACTGGGTCCACCACATGGCCGGCGTCGGCCTCGGCGGCAAGGCCGACGCGCTCGCCAACCAGTCGCTGCACGGCGCCCTGCTGCGGTTCGGGCTGAGCGGCCCGCTGGAGATAGTCCTGTTCCTGGCCCTCGCCGCGACCGTGGCCGTGCTCGCGCTGCGCCGCGCGGTGCGCTACGCCCGGGACGGGCAGCTGCTGCTCGCGGTCGCGATCACCGGCTGCGCGGTGGTGGCGGTGTCACCGGCCGCCTGGCAGCACCAGCTGCTGTGGGTGCTGCTCGCGGTGGTCGGGCGGGCCGGGCGGCGCGCCGCCGACCGGTCCGTGTGGCCGGTAGTGGTGGTCCTGGTGATGACGTTGCCCGCCAAAGCACTGCTGCCGAACCCGTCCCTCTTCGTCCCCGTGCGTGACAACGCCGTCCTGCTGGCCGCCCTGGCCGCGGCCACGGTCGTACCCTTCCTGTCCCGTACCGCAGCGGAGTTCGCCCGGCCCATCCCGACAAACTACGCGGAGCCGGTGCCGGCCCGCTTCCGCCGGGTGCCGCTGACCCCCTCGCTGCGCCGGGTGCTGACCCGGCCGAACCTCTTCCTCGAACTGCTCGCGATGAGGCTCGTCTACTTCGCCTACCAGCAGATCCGGCTGGCCGCCGCCGGGGACGGGAACGGCACCTCCGGGCGGGCCCGGGCCGAGCACCACGGGCACCAGATCCTCGACATCGAGCGGTTCCTGCACCTCGACATCGAGCACTGGGCCAACCACGCCGTGTACGGCATCGGCTGGCTGCGGGACTTCTTCGACTTCTACTACGAGTCCTTCCACTTCGTCGTCCCGCTGACCGTCCTCGCGGTGCTCTGCGTCCGCCGCCCGGTCGACTACCGCTGGGCGCGCACCGCCCTCGGCTTCGCCACCGCCTTCGCCCTGATCGGCTTCTGGCTCTACCCGCTGGCGCCGCCGCGGTTGCTGCCGGGCCTCGGTGTCATCGACACGGTCCACGGTCCGCAGGACTTCGCCAAGCCGGACTACGGCACCCTCACCCAGCTGACCAACCAGTACGCGGCGATGCCCTCGCTGCACTTCGGCTGGTCGCTGTGGTGCGGGATCGTGATCGCCGTCGTCGCCCCGAAGTGGTGGATGAAGGCCCTCGGCCTGCTCCACCCCCTCTTCACGGTCTCGGCGATCATCGCCACCGGCAACCACTGGGTCCTGGACGCGGTGGGCGGCGCGGCGGTGGTCGGCGCGGGCTTCGGGGTGGGGTATCTGCTGCAGGGCCCGCGGGCCCGGATGGTCAAGGCGGCGGCGGTCAACGACAAGGACCGGGAGGCGGTACCGGCGCCGGGCTGACGCCCGCACCGCCCCTGCGGGCAGGCCGAGGGCCTGTCTGACGAATCCCGTCGTCGCCCGGAGGGCGGCCTCGCGGCGTCAGGTGCGTGCTCTGGGGGTCCCCCGGCCGGAGGCTGGGGGAGTGCCGGGTGTAGGCGCTCGTTTTGGACGTACTCGGGTCTGCGCCCGGTGCGGCGAGAGTGCGTGCATGGCGTCGCGAGGCAGACGGGAACTGCCAGACAGGTCCTAGAGCCGTTGGATGATCGTGCCGGTGGCCAGGCCGCCGCCCGCGCACATGGTCACCAGGGCGAACTCCTTGTCCGTGCGCTCCAGTTCGTGCAGGGCCGTGGTGATGAGGCGGGCGCCCGTGGCTCCCACCGGATGGCCCAGGGCGATCGCGCCGCCGTTGACGTTGACCTTGTCCAGGTCCTGCTCGAAGACCTGGGCCCAGCTCAGCACCACCGACGCGAACGCCTCGTTGATCTCGACCAGGTCGATGTCCCTCAGGGTCATGCCCGCCTTGCCGAGCACGGCCCGGGTCGCGTCGATCGGGCCGTCGAGGTGGAAGTGCGGGTCGGCGCCGACCAGGGCCTGGGCGACGATCCGGGCCCGGGGGCGGAGCTTCAGGGCGCGGGCCATCCGCTTCGACGCCCACATGATGGCCGCCGCGCCGTCGGAGATCTGGGACGAGTTGCCCGCGGTGTGGACCGCCGTCGGCATCACCGGCTTCAGGCCGGACAGCGCCTCCATGGACGTGTCCCGCAGGCCCTCGTCCTTGTCGACAAGACGCCACATGCCCTGACCGGCGTGCTGCTCCTCCTCCGTCGTCGGCACCTGCACGGCGAAGGTCTCCCGCTTGAAGCGCTCCTCGGCCCAGGCGTGCGCCGCCCGCTCCTGCGAGAGCAGCCCGAGCGAGTCGACGTTCTCCCTGGTCAGGCCCCGGTGGCGAGCGATGCGCTCGGCGGCCTCGAACTGGTTGGGCAGATCGACGTTCCACTCGTCGGGGAAGGGCTTGCCCGGCCCGTGCTTGGAGCCGGAGCCCAGCGGCACTCGCGACATCGCCTCGACCCCGCAGCTGATCCCGACGTCGATGACCCCGGCGGCGATCATGTTCGCGGTCATGTGCGAGGCCTGCTGCGAGGAGCCGCACTGGCAGTCGACGGTCGTGGCCGCCGTCTCGTACGGCAGCCCCACGGTCAGCCAGGCCGTACGCGCGGGGTTCATGGACTGCTCGCCGGCGTGGGTCACCGTGCCGCCGACGATCTGCTCGACGCAGTCGGCGGGGATGCCGGTGCGGCCGAGGAGTTCACGGTAGGTCTCGCCCAGGAGATAGGCGGGGTGGAGATTGGCGAGCGCGCCACCGCGCCTGCCGATGGGGGTGCGTACGGCTTCGACGATCACGGGTTCCGCGGCCATGGGGGCTCGGTCCTCTCCTCGGTCACCCGCGCGGCGCAGGGGCGTCCCGGCCCGGCCCGCCACGCAGAACTAGAACGCGTACTAGTTCTGTCTGCAGTCTGCTGACACCCCGTCCACAACCGCAAGAGGGGTGCATGCAATTGGAGTGACCGTGCCCCTTGCGACTTGTAGAACCCGTTACTACCTTCACGGCAACCGGCCATTTCTGATGGCCCGTCAGAAGGCTGTCGTAAGGCAGTCGCAAGGCATACGTATCCAGGTTCGTACACGGTGGGAGTGAGTCGCCATGCCCTGTCCCGCGCTGCCCGACGGGTTCGACCTCACCGACCCCGATCTGCTCCATCACCGCGTGCCGCTCCCGGAGTTCGCCGAGCTGCGCCGGGCCGAACCGGTCCGCTGGATCGAACAGACCCACGGCATCGCCGGCTTCGCGGACGACGGCTACTGGGCCGTCACCCGGCACGCGGACGTCAGGTACGTCTCCACGCACCCCGAGATCTTCTCGTCCTGGCTCAACACCGCGATCATCCGCTTCACCGAGCACATACCGCGGGACGCGGTCGACGCCCAGCGGCTGATCCTGCTGAACATGGACCCGCCCGAGCACACCCGGGTCCGCCAGATCATCCAGCGCGGCTTCACCCCACGCTCCATCCGCGCCCTGGAGGAGCGGCTGCGCGACCGGGCCGGGGCGATCGTCGCATCCGCCCGCGCCCACTCCGGACCCTTCGACTTCGTCACCGAGGTCGCCTGCGAGCTCCCCCTCCAGGCGATCGCCGAACTGATCGGCATCCCCCAGGACGACCGGGCCAAGATCTTCGACTGGTCCAACAAGATGATCTCCTACGACGACCCCGAGTACGCGATCACCGAGGAGGTGGGCGCCGAGTCGGCCACCGAGCTGATCGCCTACGCGATGAACATGGCCGCCGACCGCAAGCAGTGCCCGGCGCAGGACATCGTCTCCACGCTGGTGGCGGCCGAGGACGAGGGCAACCTGAACTCCGACGAGTTCGGCTTCTTCGTGCTGATGCTCGCGGTGGCCGGCAACGAGACCACCCGCAACGCCATCACCCACGGCATGCACGCCTTCCTCACCCACCCCGGGGCCTGGGACCTCTACAAGCGCGAGCGCCCGTCGACCGCCGCCGAGGAGATCGTCCGCTGGGCGACCCCGGTCAACTCCTTCCAGCGCACGGCCACCCAGGACACCGAGCTGGGCGGCAAGCTGATCCGCAAGGGCGACCGGGTCGGCGTCTTCTACGCCTCGGCCAACCACGACCCCGAGGTCTTCACCGACCCCGACACCTTCGACATCACCCGCGACCCCAACCCCCACCTCGGCTTCGGAGGCGGCGGCCCCCACTACTGCCTGGGCAAGTCGCTGGCCGTCCTGGAGATCGACCTGATCTTCAACGCGATAGCCGATGCGATGCCGAGCCTGCGCCTGGTCAGCGACCCGGACCGGCTCCGCTCCGCGTGGATCAACGGCGTGAAGCACCTCCGGGTAACCACGTCGTAGGCCCCCGACCCGGGCCGACGGCTCCCGGCGCCGCCGGCCCGCCTCGAGGGAGGCAGGAGCACCCCCTTCCCACGCCCCGTTCCTGCCTCCCCCGAGACGCCGGTACCGCACACTGCCGTCACTGCAGTCACTCCCGCCCGGACGCCACCACCGCCAGTACCCCGGGGACCGCCGCCGCGATCAGCAGGGGGATGCCGAGGTCGATGTGGAGGACCAGCCAGGCGCCCAGGACCGCGCCGACGATCAGCGCGAGGACCGCGGCCGCGCGGCGCGGGGAGCGGGGGTTGGTGGCGTCGCCGAGGCGGGACTCGGAGACGAGGCCGGTCAGGGTCGTGGTCAGGACCGTGGTCGCGGTCAGGTCGGGGACACCCAGCTTGCGGACGTTGGCGTTGCGCAGGCCCATCGCGAAGGCGGTCAGCGCGATCAGGATGTACGTGGTCGCCGTCCCGTCGGGCCGGGCGAAGGCCACCACGGCCGACACGGCCAACAGGACCGCCTCCGCCGCCAGGGTCACCCGCACCCACCGCCTGCGGGAGCCGCCGCCGAACCGGGCCGCGACCCGGCCGCCCACTGCCGCGCCCAGCAGGAAGGCGGCCAGGGAGGTCGCCGAGTGGGGGACGGAGAAGCCGGGCGCCCCGGCGGCCGCGAAGCCCAGGATCACCACGTTGCCGGTCATGTTCGCGGTGAAGACATGGCCCAGGCCGAGATAGCTGACGGCGTCGATCAGGCCGCCCATCACGGTCAGGGCCAGCAGGACGAAGACCATCCGCACACCGCGGGTCTCGGGATCGCGGGCGGGTGTCGCCGTGGGCATCGCTCCTCCGGGGGCGCGCGGGACCAGGTGGCTCGGTGGGCCCGGAGCCCGGTGGGTCCGGGTCTCCGGGATCTCTGGGGTCTCTGGGAGCTCAAGGGTCTCTGGGGCCCCAGTCCACCACGTCCGGACATACGTCGGCACCCTCGCCCGGGAGGAGGGGGCGAGGGTGCCGAGGTTCAGGGGGGAGCGGGTCGGCCGGCTCAGTACCAGCCGTTGGCCTGCCAGAAGCTCCAGGCGGCCGTCGGGCTGCCGTAGCGGGAGTTCATGTAGTCCAGACCCCACTTGATCTGGGTGGCAGGGTTGGTCTTCCAGTCGGAACCGGCGGACGCCATCTTCGAGGCCGGCAGGGCCTGGACCAGGCCGTAGGCGCCGGAGGAGCTGTTGGTGGCGCTGGGGTTCCAGCCGCTCTCATGCGAGACGATCTTGCTGAACGCGTTGAACTGCGCGGCGTCCGGGATCATCTTGTGCGCGATCGCCTGAGCGGAGGAGGTCGAGGTGGTGGCGGCCTGGGCGGGCGCCGCGCTCAGCGCCATACCGGCGGTGGCGGCGGCCACGGCGGCGGCGGTGAGGACCTTCTTCGGGGAGGCGATGCGGCGGATGATGGACACGGGCACGGAGAACCTCGTTCTTCGGGGACAGGGAGTCGCCGTGCTCCGGAACCACCCGTAGGCGGTGGCCGTGTGCGTCGGCTCCGTGGCCCGCTTGGGGCCGGTGGTGCCTGGCGACGTCGTCCAGAGAAGCAGGCCGGAAACCCGTCCGCAATCACCCCTTTTACTAGTTGTGGTCGCATAGGCGGTGTTGGCCCGTTGTGTGGCGTGGCTCTCAATGCGCAGGTCAGAGCCCTGGCGAATCGGACATTTCGGGAAAGTCTGTCTACTGCCCTGGGTCGTAGGTGACCTGCGTCATGTGGGGTGCTTCACCGGACGCGTCACCGAATGCGTACGGCACCTCACGCCCCGGGACCGTCGAATGTGACCGCGGTCTCGAAAGCGGCCCTCCTGGTCGCGCGGCGCAGCGCCCGCAGCAGCGCCGGTCCGAGGACGAGGGTGAGGACGACGGTGCACAGGGCGCGGCCCAGGTTCCAGCCCATGGCGGTGGCCAGGCTGTAGGCCAGGAACCGGGCCAGATTGGCGGCGGGCCCGGCATGCGGGTCGAAGGCGATGTTCGAGGCGTTGCCGGCCAGCAGCGGCCAGCCGGCCAGGTCCACGACCATGCCGTAGGCGAACGCGGCCAGAAAGCCATAGCCCGCCAGCAGCGCCAGCTCACCGCGCCCACGCAGCCGCCCGGTGCCCGGCAGCAGCCCGGCGCCCATCGTGAACCAGCCCATCGCCAGCATCTGGAACGGCAGCCACGGCCCCACCCCGCCCGTGAGCAGCGCCGACGCGAACATGGTGAGCGAGCCGAGGGTGAAGCCGAAGCCGGGCCCCAGCACCCGCCCGCTCAGCACCATCAGGAAGAACATCGGCTCGATCCCGGCGGTGCCCGCACCGATCGGCCGCAGCGCCGCCCCGGTCGCGGCCAGCACGCCGAGCATGGCGACGGCCTTCGGACCGAGCCCCGACTCGGAGATGGTCGCCCCGAGCACGGCGACCAGCAGGAGCAGCAGGCCCGCGAAGAGCCAGGGCGCGTCCTGGGCGTGCGAGCCGATCCGGGAGGAGGGCGGGGCGAGGAAGGGCCAGCCGATGGCGACCACGCCGACGGCACTGACGAGGAGGAGGGCGGCCAGGGAGCGGGGGCCGAGCCGCACCGGGCCGGTCATGCCAGCGCCGCCCGCACCTGGGCCACGGTCAGCCAGCGCTGTGGCGCGAGGACCTTCGTCACCTGCGGCGCGAAGGACGGCGAGGACACGACGACGTCCTCCGTCGGCCCGTCCGCGATCACCTCGCCCTCCGCGAGCAGTACGACCCGGTGGGCGATCTCGGCGGCCAGTTCCACGTCGTGCGTGGCCAGCACGATCGCGTGCCCGTCGGCGGCGAGCCCGCGCAGTATGCCGACCAGCCGGGCCTTCGCCGCGTAGTCGAGGCCCCGGGTCGGCTCGTCCAGCAGGAGCAGCGGCGGCCGGGCGGTCAGTACGACGGCCAGCGCCAGCGCCAGCCGCTGCCCCTCGGAGAGATCGCGGGGATGCGTGTCGTCGGCGACCCCGGGGAGCAGCCCGGACACCAGGTCACGGCAGGTCCCCGGGGCCGCCCCCGCGTCCCGGTCGGCGGCCGCGCACTCCGCGCCGACCGTGTCGGCGTAGAGCAGGTCACGGGGTTCCTGCGGGACCAGACCGACGAGGCGTACGAGGTCACGCGGGCGCGTGCGATGCGGCACGGCGCCGCCGACCCGGACCGTCCCCGAGCCCGGCTCGACCAGCCCGACCAGGGAGTTGAGCAGGGTGGACTTCCCGGCGCCGTTGCGGCCCATGAGAGCGACGGTCTCGCCGGCCGCGACGCTGAGATCGACGCCGCACAGCGCGTCCACCCGGCCCCGGCGGACACCGAGGGAGCGGACCTCGGCGAGGGGGGAGGCGGGGGTGGCGGCGGGCCGTCGGGTTTCGGTTCGCCCGGTGCGGGGCGCGGTGGGGGCGGCGGTGGGCCGCCGGTCCTCCGGGGCGTGCCCGGCGCGGGTAGCGGCGGGCGCGGCGGGAGCCGTGGGGCCGGCGGCGGGCCGCTGGGCTTCGGCCCACCCCGTGCGGGGCGTGGTGCGGGCGGCGGTGGGCCGCCGGTCCTCCGGGGTCCGCCCGGCGCGGGGAGCCGTGGGGGTTGCGGGCGCCGCGGGAGCCGTGGGGCCGGCGGCGGGCCGCTGGGCTTCGGCCCACCCGGCGCGGGAAGCGGCGGGCGCGGCGGCGGGCCGCTGCTCCGGGGCGTGCCCGGCGGGGGGAGCCGCGAGGGTGGCGACAGACCGTCGGACCGGGGCCCGCCCGGCGAGCCGCTCCCGCAGTCCGCCCGCCCGTCGCCGGGCGTCCCGCACGGTCATGGGCAGCGGCGACCACCCGGCCAGCCGCCCCAGCTCCACCACCGGCGGACACACCGGTGACACGGCCATCACCTCGGCGGGGGTGCCGCACACCGGCGCGGCCCCCGGCTCCGGGAGCAGCACGACCCGGTCGGCGTACTGCACCACCCGCTCCAGCCGGTGCTCGGCCAGGAACACCGTGGTCCCGAGATCGTGCACCAGCCGCTGGAGCACGGCCAGCACCTCCTCGGCGGCGGCCGGGTCAAGGGCGGAGGTCGGCTCGTCGAGAACCAGCACCCCGGGATGCGGGGTGAGCACCGACCCGATCGCGACCCGCTGCCGCTGCCCACCCGAGAGCGTGCCGATCGCCCGGTCCCGCAGCCCGTCGAGCCCGAGCAGATCGAGGGTCTCCTCCACCCGCCGCCGCATCACCGCCGGGGCGATCCCCAACGACTCCATCCCGTAGGCGAGTTCGTCCTCCACCGTGCCGGTCACGAAGTGGGCGAGCGGATCCTGCCCCACCGTGCCGACGACGTCGGCGAGTTCACGCGGCTTGTGCGTCCGCGTGTCCCGCCCCGCGACCGTGACCCGGCCGCGCAGGGTGCCGCCGGTGAAGTGCGGCACCAGCCCGCTGACGGAGTTGAGGATCGTCGACTTGCCGGTGCCGGACGGGCCCACGAGGAGGACGAGTTCACCCTCCGGCACCTCGAAGTCGATGCCCTGGACGGCCGGTCCGGCCGCGCCCTCGTACGTCACGGAGACGTCCTCGAAACGGATCACGACGGCTCCTTCGGCACATTCGGCATGGCAAGGGCGGGCAACAGACCGAGCAGCACGGCGGCCGCGGGCCACAACGGAAGCGTGGGGGCGACCAGCGGTACGACCCCGGGATGCAGGGCGTCCGGATCCCGGACCGCGGCGAACGCCAGCAGCCCGGCGACGGCCACGCCCGACCCGGACACCACCCAGGCCCGCGCGTCCCACGCGTCCGGCCGGTAACGGGTGCGCAGCGAACGGCGGCCCCCGAGCCGCAGCCCGGCCAGCGCGGCGACCACCCCGGCCAGCAGCAGGGGCAGCCCATAGGCGCCCCCCTCGGCGGTGAGCAGCCCGTACGTTCCCGCGCACACCCCGAGCAGCCCACCGAGGGTCAGCGCGGCCGTCGTACGACGGACCCGGTCCGGCACGTCGGCGCTGCGGCCGTAACCGCGCGCGTCCATCGCGGCGGCGAGGGCGACCGAGCGCTCCAACGCGCCTTCCAGGACCGGCAGTCCGACCTGGAGCAGACCCCGGACACCGGAGTCGGGGCGGCCGCGCAGCCGGCGGGCGGCGCGCAGCCGCTGGACGTCGGCGATCAGGTTCGGCGCGAAGGTGAGGGCGACGACCACGGCCACGCCCAGCTCGTACAGGGCTCCGGGCAGCGACTTGAGGAGCCGGGCCGGATCGGCGAGCGCGTTCGCGGCGCCGACACAGATCAGCAGGGTGGCGATCTTGAGGCCGTCGTAGAGGGCGAAGGCCAGCGCCTCGGCGGTGACCCGGCCACCGAGCCGGATGCCCTGCGCCCAGTGGGGGAGCGGGACTTCGGGGAGGGTGACGAGGGTGTGCGAGCCGGGGACGGGGGAGCCGAGGAGCACGGTGAAGACGAGCCGGATGAGAAGGACGGCGAGGGCGAGCTTGGCGAAGGCGGAGTAGGAACGGGACCCCTGCGTCCGGCTCCGGCAGGCGGCCACGACGTAGGCGGTGACCGCGATGAGAAGGGCGAGGAGGAGGGGGTTCGTGGTGCGCGATGCGGCGACACCGAGGGAGAGGGACCAGAGCCACCAGGCGCCGGGGTGGAGGGAGCGGCGGTCACCCATTCTTCCGCCGCCGAGCCTGCCAGAAGGCTCCCGCGGCCACCACCACGACCACCCCCGCCCCGGCCAGCAGCCCCACCGACGGCCCGCCGCCCGACGTACCGCCCGCCGCCACCTTCTCCCCGCACCCCTTCTCGGGATACCCCCCGATCGCGCACAACAAGGCGTTCGTGTCGTACCGCAACGGCTTCGCCACCGTCGCCAGCGCCTCCGCCGTCGTGGCGTCCGCCGAGACCACCGCACAGGCTGTCCGCCGCACCGGCGGCTGCTCCGCGGACGGCGCGTCCGCCGTCGTACCGAAGTCGATGACCAGCCCCACCCGCTTCTTCCCCCGGACCGCGGCCGTGTCGGCGCAGATCGTCCCGAAGGCCGCCGTCCCGCGCGGCTGCGACGCATCCCCCGAGTCCTCGCTCAGCGCGAACCGGAACCCCTCGACCGAGCCGTCGTCCGGCTGCGCCGTGGAGGGGCCCTGGGTGGCGTACGTCCACCGCGAGCCGTCCCGCTCCCAGAAGGACCAGTAGCGGTAACCGGCGGCCTCCGCCGGGGCGGCGGTCGCCAGCAAAGTCAGCGTGGCTATGAGCAGCAGCGCCGCACGGCGGACCGCGGTCACGGCTGGCGCTGCTTCCGGCGCCCGCTGAACAGGAAGCCGATGCCGATGCCGGCGACGAGCCCCGCGCCGACGATCCACCAGACGCCGGTCCCCGACGACTTCTTCTCCTCTGTGTGCCTGGCGGCAGCCTCGGGCGCCGGGCCCGTCGCGTTGAGGGCCGTCACCAGGTCCGTACCGCCGAAGTCGCGCGGGTCCGCGCCCATCGCATGCGCGGCGAAGATCAGCTCGGCGTAGGCCGCGGGCCCGCTCTGCTTCGCCCACTGCACGGCATGGGTCTCAAGCCAGGTGTAGGGCTTCTGCGCCGGCTTGGTCCAGCCCTGCGCGGCCAGGGCCACGACCGCGTCGGCGGTGTTGCCGTAGTCCGGCTGGGGCGTGGCACCGGCGAGCGTGGAGACGAGGTGCCCCTGATCGTCCATCGCCCGCGCCAGATAAGCGGCGCCGTTTCGGGCCACGTCCGCTCGCGTCAGCGCCTTGTCGGAGTCGGCGCAGACGGGATCGTCCGCCGGGGCCTTCCCAGCCGTCGTCACGAACCCCTTGCCGAGGGCGCCGAGCACCCCGGCGGCCGTCGCGTCCGCGTTGGCGGCCAGCTTCCCCTTCTTGTCCGGCTGGTACGCGAGGGCGCCGCCACCGTCCTCGTCGCAGCGGATGGACCACTTGGCGAGGAGGTCGTCCGTCGCCTTGTCCGGGCTCTCGCCGGCCGCCGTGAGCGCGCCGATCACCACGCCGGTGGAGTTCGTGTCGCTGGGCGAGCCGGGGGTGTAGCCCCAGCCGCCGTCCTTGTTCTGCTGCGACTTCAGCCAGGTCACCGCCTTGCCGACGGCGTCGTCGTGCCCGCCGACCGCCGTCAGCGCCTGGACGGCTGCCGCCGTGCTGTTCGTGTCGACCGTCAGCTTGGTGTCACAGGCCGCTGTCGGCTCGGCGCGGAACATCGCGTACGAGCCGTTCGCGCACTGCTGCCCGGCCAGCCAGTCCACCGCCTTCACGGCCGGGGTCACCCCCACCGTGTGCTGGGCGAGCAGGGCGAGCGACTGGCGCCAGACGCCGTCGAACTTGGGGTCCGTGCTGCCGAACAGGCCCGACGGGAGCACCGTCGAAGCGGACGGGGACGGGTCGTCGGCGGCCAGCGCGGTCATGGCCGGCGTGGCGGCGCCGATGACGGCGGTGGCGGCCAGCACCGCGGCGCTGCGGCGGATGACGGTCATGATCGGCGGGTGCCTCTCCCTGCGGGGGAGCCGGGCGGCACGGGTCACCCCGGCGGCTCGGCTCCGTGAACCTCGACGGTGCCGTGCGACGGCGGGTGCCGGCGCACATGAGCCGATCAACGTCCCGCACGGGGCGGTCCGGCTCACCGTCACGGTGACGGTTCACGGATAGGGTCTCCCCGGTTCGAGCGAAGCCGAGAAGTGGGGAAGGGCCAGCGCCGGGTTTGCACCGGCTTTCCCCCGTACGGGTGATGACGACCCGGCTACTTTACCGGCCGCCGGATCGAAGCTGAGGGGCGGCTGTGGATCGTAGCCGCTGGTTATGGTCATGCCATGACGGGGAGACTGCTCGGCTCGGGGCGTTCGGCCGATGTGTACGAGATCGACGAGGCGTGGGTGCTGCGCCGTGACCGGGACGGCTGGGGGGACGCGGCCGCCGAGGGCGCGGTGATGACGTACGTACGGGAGCACGGGTATCCGGTGCCCCGGGTGCGGCCCTCCGGGTCCCGTACCGACCTGGTGATGGAACGGCTGTCCGGGCCGACCATGCTGGCGGCACTCCTGGCGGGGGAGATGGGCGCGGCGGAGGGCGGTGAGTTGCTCGCCTCGCTGCTACGGCGGCTGCACACGGTGCCCGGGCGGGACCCGGCCGACCCCGGCTCTCGCGTCCTGCACCTCGACCTGCATCCCGACAACGATGGGGGTCCCCCCGGCTCGAACGAAGTTGAGAGCTGGGGGAGTTGACCACAGAGGGTCCGCGGGTCATCGACTGGTCCAACGCCGGGGACGGGCCGCCCGGCCTCGACTGGGCCATGTCCGCGGTGATCCTCGCCCAGGTCGCGGTGGGGGAGTTGCCGTTGGCCCGCGAACTGCTCACTGCCCTGCTGGCCGATCCGGGCGAACTGACGGAGAAGGGGCTGGCGGAGGCCCTGCGGCGGCGGCCGGCCAATCCGACGATGAGCCGCCGAGAGGTCGAACTGCTCGGTGCGGCGGAGAAGTTGATACGGACCCACGTGCCGTAGGGCCTGTCTGACAGTTCCCGTCTGCCTCGCGACGCCATGCACGCACTCTCGCCGCACCGGGCGCAGACCCGAGTACGTCCAGTACGAGGGCCTACGCCCGGCAACTCCCCCAGCCTCCGGCCGGGGGGACCCCCAGAACACGCACCTGACGCCGCGAGGCCGCCCTCCGGGCGACGACGGGAATTGTCAGACAGGCCCTAAGCCGCTGTCGCGACCGGGGCGATGCCCGCGGACAGGTGGCGGCCCATGCGGCGCAGGGCGTCGTCGCAGTCGGCGGGATCCTCGCCGACGGCCACCCAGAGCGCCAGCCGGTCGTCGACGGTCGCGTGCGGCCCGGCGGTGACGTGGTTGCCGGCGTGCTGGGTGAGGATCATGCGGTCGGCGCCGGGCTCGTGGGCCGCGTCGGGGGAGAGGTCCAGGTGGTCGAGGCGGCCGGTGGCGGCCGGGTAGGCGAACCGGATCGAGGCCGCCCGCTGCCGGGTGGGCGTGGTCTCCGGCACCTCGCCGGTGGCCAGCGCGGCGGCGGCCTGTGCGAGGTCCACGCCGGTGGCCCTTTTGACGAGGAGCGGGATCAGATCGCCCGGCAGACACGGGGTGACGTCGGTGACCCGGGGGCCGCGGTCGGTGAGCCGTAACCCGATGTGCAGCACACCCCGGGTGAGACCGAGGGCGTGGACGGTGCGGTCGACGGCCAGGCGCAGGAAACGGTTGTGCAGCAGGCCGTCATGGGCGTGCACGGTGTGCCGGAGCGGCTGCCGGGCGGGCGCCGGGCCCAGGGTCGTACGGGTGATGGCGACGATGCGGATCTCGCCGTCCAGGACGACGGTCTCGGCGCAGACCCGGGGCGTGCCGGGGTCGTCGACGGGGACCGTGCCGGCGGTCGGCAGGGTGCGCAGCGCGGCCGGGTCGGCACAGGCGGCGGCCGCGGCGAGGGAGGGACCGGGCAGCCCCAACTGCCCGGCGATTTTGGCGGCGGCGACCGTGTACTCGCCCGAGTGGGTCAGCACACCGCGGACCCGGTGCCGGGCCGCGAACCGCGCCACCGCCGACGCCGTCGCCCCGTCCTTGCCGGGGTCCGCCGCGAGATGGCCGGCCAGGCTCGGTCGTGCCCAGGCGGGCGGTGCGGCGTCCACCAGCACCACCGGGCGGGCCGCGGCGACACGCGTCAGCACGAACTCGTCGTACGCGCGCCGGCGACCGGCGCCGAGGAGCAGGACGGGCTGTGACATCGGTTCGCCTCACCTTCCGGGAGGAGGCGGGGCGGCTGGTCGCCCCCGACGCCGCTCCCCCACAGGCGGCACCCGGGGCGGGTCGGTGCGACCGTGGCCTGGTGACGTGATCCTTTCCGGATCCTTTCCGGCGAACCGTCATATGTCAACGATTCCCGCATAATCCGGCAGTGACCATTGTCATGTCTGGTGACGGGGCCGGAAAGGGCCGTTGGGCGAAGTGCCGTTGTCGGCGGTGGAGCGCGAGGCGGCGGGACTGGAAGGGTGGTTCGCGGGACGGCGTGCAGCGCAGCCGAGTTCAGCCGGCGAACGGCAGAACAAGGGAGCGGGAGGCCAGCAGCCACCGGCCGTCGACTCTGCGGAACGTGTCCTCGTAGTGGCCGATCTGGGCGGGCGGCCCGGCCGGGACCATGCCCCCCTGGTAACCGTCGACACGATACGTCTGGAAGTACGACGTCGCGGTCGCCGTCTCCGGACCGCTCACCGTGACCAGGATGTTGGACATGACCCGGCGGGAGAGCCGATCCGCCGGCCTGGACCCGAAGTACACGGCCAGCGCATCCCGCCCTTCCACCCGCCGACCGTCTCCCGGCGGCGGCCACTCCCACCACCCGTCCTCCGTGAACAACCCGGCGACGGAGGACGGTTCGCCGAGATCCAGCCGACGGACGAAGTCGACGACGAGACGCTCGCAGGCACGTTCGGCGAGAAGCCGCTCCAAGGAGTCCATGCGCTCCTTACTACACCGCCGCGTACGTCACCGGTTCACTCCCCGCCACCGGCTCCACGAGCCCCAGTTTCACCAGGCGCCGTAGATGCGCCTCCGCCTCCGAGACGGCGATGTTCCTCGATCCGTAGGGGATCTGCTCCCAGGGCCGGTTCCACTCCATCCGTACGGCCAACTCCCACAGGGTGAGGGGCTGCCGGAGGAGGGAGAGAAGGGCGGTGAGGCGTTCCTCGTGGTGGGCCAGAAGCTCCCGTACCCGGGCCGGTGTGTCGGTGAAGGTGTGCTGGTGGGCCGGGAGGACCTCGGCGGGGGCGAGGCGGCCGATGCGTTCCAGGGAGTCGAGGTAGTCGCCGAGGGGGTCGGTGACGGTCGCGTCGTCGGGGTCCTCGTACAGGCCGATGTGCGGGGTGATCCCGGGGAGTAGATGGTCGCCGGAGAACAGCCGCCCACGCCCGGGGAGTCGGGCCGGGTGGTCCTCCTCCAGGTGCAGGCAGACATGGCCGGGCGTGTGTCCCGGCGTCCAGACGGCACGCAGCCGGCGACCAGGCAGGTCGAGCAGCTCGCCGGGGAGGATCTCGCGGTCGGGAAGGGCGGGGGACAGACCCGGCGGGGAGTTTCGTCGCCGGGGTCCGCCCCGCAGCGGCGCCACATGTTCCTCGGGCGCACCGGCGGCCGTCAGCTTCGCCGCCATGTAGGTGAACCAGCGCTCGGGCCGGGTCTCCCGGGCCCGCCGCACGATGGCCGCGTCGGCGGCGTGCATGGCAATCCAGGCCCCGGAGGTGTCCCGCACCCGTCCCGACAACCCGTGGTGATCGGGGTGATGGTGAGTGATGACGACCCCGTGCACCTCACCGACGCCGGTACCGCACGCGTCCAGCCCCGCAACCAGCACGTCCCACGACCCGGGATCGTCCCACCCGGTATCGACCAGCACCGGCCCGCGATCCGTGTCCACGACGTACACCAGCGTGTACCCAAGGGGATTGTCCGGAATGGGAACCTCGACGGACCGCACGCCCCCGCCGTGGTCATGCGCGTTCACCACGGGCGGCACCGCCGCCGACCGCTCCGGCCTGCTCTGCCCGTCCTGTCCGTCCATCATTCAGCGCCCTCCGCCCCCGCACCGCCGCACGGCCGTCGCTCACTATAACTAGAACTGGTTTCACATCGGATGGTCCCAGGAGAAGTTCGCTTGGGGGACGGTCTGACCAGCGGGGGAGTCGTTGTTGGTCGCCGGGTCGGCAGCACGCAGCCACGGTGCTACGGGTGCTGCCCCGCGACACCCGGACGGCGTTGGCGCCGGGGTCACGCCGAGTCTGTTCCGTACACCTGGCGGGTGTTGGGGCGTGGCGCCGGGCGGTGGTGGGCCGCCGGGCCCTCGGCGAAGGCGCGCAGCAGGTTCTCCGTGGTGCGGGTCACGAAGGCGCGGGTGGCGGCGTCCATGCCGTGGTGCCGGCTGCCGTCGCCGGTGGCCGCCATCAGGGCCTCCACCCAGCGCATGGTGCCGGTCGCGAAGACACCGGCCCCGCCGGCCACGGTGTAGTACGCCGAGTCGCTGTGGCTGTGCCGACCGGTGCACACGAGGGGGGAGTGGGCCGTGATCTCCAGCGGGCCGGGAGCGGTGGCGCCGGGGACGACTCGGTCGTACTCGACGCCCACGAGATGGTCGAAGCGCTCGCCGGCGCGGACTCCGGTGCCCTCGTACAGCCAGTGGTCGGGCGCCGTGACGACATAGGGGGCGTCCACGGGGTAGCCCTCGTACAGCACGCCGGTGAGCGAGGACTCCGGGTCGGCACCCGGGGCCGCGCGGAAGTCCGTGGTGACAAGGGCGGGCCGGGAGGGGAAGCAGGGGTCGGCGGTGTAGGCGGACTTGTAGCAGACGACGGTACGGCCGGGGCCGCTGTCCGAGGCCTCCACCCGGATCCGCCGGAAGCAGGTGTTGGCGCCGAGGAAGGCGATGTTGGTGCCGGCGTCCCGGGCGGCCGTGACGTGCCGGCGCTGCTCGGGCGTCCAGTACTCGTCGTGGCCCAGACAGACGACGGCGGCGGCTCCGGCCAGCACGCCGGGGTCGGCGTGCACGTCCGTCCCGGTGGTGTAGGCGAGCGGTACGCCCAGCCGCTCGGCCAGTACGGCCGCCGCCCACTCGTACACCAGGAACTTCTCCGCGCCGTTCTGGTCGTAGGGGCGGTCGAAGGTGACGGCCAGCGAGCG
Source organism: Streptomyces sp. NPDC096040 (assembly GCF_040303265.1). NCBI lineage: Bacteria > Bacillati > Actinomycetota > Actinomycetes > Kitasatosporales > Streptomycetaceae > Streptomyces > Streptomyces sp. NPDC096040. The sequence goes on along the minus strand of NZ_JBEOTA010000001.1, from coordinate 72,879 downwards.
GCCGGCGTAGCTGCCGTCGGCGCCGGCGTAGAGGCTGAGCCCGCCCCACCTGTTGTATGCCTGCCAGGTCGCCGGGGCGTGCAGCAGGACGGTACGGCCCGCGCCGTGCGTGGAGCGCACGATCAGCGGCACGTACCGCTGGTGGCCGCTCTCGGCCTCCAGGCGGAGCAGATAGGCGCCCTCCGGCCAGTCGGTGGTGTCCATGGTGAGCGTGCGCCGCCAGTCGGCGCGCACGGTGCGGGTACCGGGAACGATCCCGGGGGGCGGCTGGGCGCGGCCCGGTATGCGCGGCGACCACCAGACGCGGCGGGCCGGCTTCCCGCCGTACCAGCCGACGCGCAGCGCCGAGACCCGGAAGGCGGCGGCCGTGGTGGAGACGGCCAGACCGACCTCCTCGCCCGGTGTCACGCTCACCCGGTCGGTGTAGCCGGCGATCGCGTCCAGCGCGCCGAGGGAGCCGATGCGCCAGTCGTCGGTCCCCGGCCGGTCCCGCTCCGCCTCGGGCAGCCGGCTGGCGGGGCCGGTGGACCGGTGGGCCGGGGCCGTCTTGTCGCAGGCGGCCGCAGCCCCCAGCCCGACGCCCGCGCACAGCCCGAGGAACCGCCTGCGCGCGGTCCCGGACCCGGGGACCGGCACCACTGCCTGCCGCCTTGGAGCGTCCACATCGTCTCCCTGGGTCCTGCTGTCGCCACGGTCCCGGTCGCCCTGCCCGGCGGTCGGACACGCTCCGGCGACCGTACCCCCGGCGGCCCGCCCCCGCACGGCGACGACGCTGCGGGATTGACAAACGGCGTTGCCGAAACTGCAATGCCCGCCATGACCACGGACGGCGTTCTCTCGGGTGTGGGCCCCGGCTGTGCCGGATCCGCAAGGAGCGGGGGAGGTGACCCCGGCCCCTGGCCTTGCGCCGAGCAGGCGAGGTTTGCGCTCACCAAGGACTCACGGTTCTCCGTTTCTTTCAGATCATCTGATCGCCGGCCTGGCCGGCGTCGACTGACGTGCGGTGGGCGCGGACAGAGCCGTCGCCGCCGGACCTGTTCTCGCCCGGTGATCTCGCTTGAGCGGGGGATCCGCACGTTCCGGGGCCGGGCACCTCAGGCGCTCCGCGGCCGCCGGGTCGTCTTCTTCGCCGTGGCCTTCTTCGCCGGCTGCTTCTTCGCGGCCGCCTTCTTCTTCGGCATCTCGTGCACGTCTGCCTCCCCGGTCGTCTCGCCGCGGGAGGCCTTCGCCTGCTGCACGGACTCGTTCAGCGCGGCCATCAGGTCGAGCACCTTGGCCGGCTTCTGCGGCTCCGGCGCCTCCGGAAGCGGCTTGTGCTCCCGCTTCGCCTCGATGATCTCCTCCAGCGCCTCGGTGTACGTGTCCCGGAACTCGGGCCCTTCGAGGTCGTCGCGGGTCAGGGTGTCCATCAGGGCGAGCGCCCCGCGCACCTCGTCCTCGTCGACCTCCACGGACGGCGGGGTGATCTCGTCGGGGCTGCGGATCTCGTCCGGCCACAACAGCTGATGCAGAACGATCACGTCGTCCCGCACCCGGAGCATGCCGAGCCGCTCACGGCCGGACCAGGCGAACTTGACGATGCCCACCCGCGACGAGCGCCCCAGGGCCTCGACCAGCAACCGGTACGGCTTGGCCGCGACCGCCCCTTTCGGCTGGAGGTAGTGACCGGCACTGATGTAAAGGGGGTCGATGGACTCCAGCGACACGAAGCCCTCGATCTCGATCGCCTTCGCGGTCGGCAGCGGCAGGTTCCGCAGCTCCTCGTCGGTGATCGGGATGACCTGGTCCTTGGTCACCTCGTAGCCCTTGCCGATCTCCTCGGTGGAGACCTCACGCTCCTCGATCTCGCAGTACTTCCGCACCCGCACCCGGCCCATGTCCGCCAAGTGGTACTGGTGGAAGCGCACGCTGTGATCCTCCGTGGCACCGACCACGTTGCAGGGAACGGTCACCAGGCCGAAAGAGATGGCACCTGACCAGATGGTTCGGGGCATGGCAGACCTCCGCAGCAGGCCCCGAGCAGCATCAGTTGTGGGGTCTCGGAACTCGCTTCACAATCCCGGGCCCGACTGCACATCGGCCGCACATGTGAAGCGCTGATGAGACTCGCTGTCCAGCCTGCTCAATCTTTTGGATGACAGCAACCGGTACCTCACCTCCACCGTGACTGTCAGTCTCCCTTCTATCCGTTGCGCGAAACGGCATTTCGTGACCTCTCACAGAGACCCGTACCGTCCGATTCATGGAGTGGAATTTTCAGACGGCCGAAGAACTCGCGGCTGCCTTACGTGCCGGTGAAGTGACCTCGGCGGAACTGACCGACGAGGCGATCGCCCGTATCGAGCGGGACGACAAGGCGATCAACGCGATCTGTGTGCCGGACTTCGACCGTGCACGGGCCGCCGCGCGCGGTGCCGACCAGGCGCGGGCCCGCGGTGAGGACCGGCCGCTGCTCGGCATCCCGGTGACGGTCAAGGAGTCCTACAACATCGCCGGGCTGCCCACGACCTGGGGCATGCCGCAACACCGCGACTATGTGCCGACCGAGGACGCGGTACAGGTTTCGCGGCTCAGGGCCGCCGGCGCGGTGGTGCTCGGCAAGACCAATGTGCCCCTGGGGCTGCAAGACATCCAGAGCTTCAACGAGATCTACGGCACCACCAACAACCCGTGGGACCACGGCCGCACGCCGGGCGGATCCTCCGGAGGGTCAGCGGCGGCCCTGGCGTGCGGATTCGGCGCGCTGTCCATCGGCTCCGACCTCGCCGGTTCGTTGCGCACCCCCGCGCATTTCTGTGGTGTCTACGCACACAAGCCGACACTCGGGCTGGCGGCCAACCGCGGTATGGTCCCGCCGTCCGCACCGGCCTTGCCGGTCGACCTCGACCTCGCCGTCGTCGGTCCGATGGCGCGCACCGCCCGCGACCTCACGCTCCTGCTCGACGTCATGGCCGGACCGGATCCGTTGACGCTCGGCGTGGCGCACCACTTGAGGTTGCCGCCCGCGCGCCACGAACGGCTCCGCGACTTCCGGGTCTTGATCCTCGACGAACATCCGCTCATTCCGACCGGGTCGGCGGTGCGGGCGGGCGTGAACCGAGTCGCCGACGCGCTTGTCGACGGCGGCGCCCACGTCGAACGGCACAGTCCGCTGCTCCCCGATCTGACCGAGGCCGGGACGCTCTACAGCCAGTTGCTGGTTTCGGGCTCCGTCGCACGTTTTCCCGTCGAACCGTACGATGGGCTGCGGAGCCGCGCCGCCGGACTGAGCGCGGACGACCGGAGTCTCGACGCGGCACGGCTGCGCGCCATGGTGTTCAGCCACCGCGACTGGCTCCAAGCGAACAACCGCCGCGAACTGCACCGCCACGGCTGGGGGCAACTGTTCGCCGAGTTCGATGCCGTGGTGTGCCCGATCACGCCCACTCCCGCGTTCCCGCACGACCACGACCCCAATCCGATGGAGCGCCGGATCGACATCGACGGCGACGAGTACCCGTACTTCGACCAGCTCGTCTGGGCCGGTCTGGCCACCATGCCCGGCCTGCCGGCCACCGCCATACCAGCGGGGCGGTCCCCCGAGGGTCTGCCGGTGGGAGTGCAGCTCATCGGTCCGATGTTCGAGGACCGCACCCCGCTGCGGCTGGCCGAACTGCTCGAGGAGCGGATCGGCGGCTTCCAGGCACCGAATTAGGGCGCACGACCAAGCGGATCGCGGAGTCCCGCGAGGACGGCGTGCACGCGCTCAGGCACTTCGACGGCATGTACCGGGCGGCCCGTGGAGGTCATGACGGCCCGCGCGGGTAACGGCACCCCCCACCAGCCGGAAAACCGCTGGTGGGGCCTATTCGGTCCCATCCCTGGCTTAGTTCAACTAGAACTGGTATCAGTTCTGAAACATCGTCAGGAAGGGTGGCGGGGCGCCATGACCGAGTTCCTGGAACATGGGCAGCTTTTCATCGGCGGGGAGTTGACCGACCCTCTGGGCAAAGACGTCATCGAGGTGGTCTCGCCGCATACCGAGGAGGTCTTCGGGCGGGTGCCGCATGCCTCGCGCGAGGATGTGGACCGCGCGGTCGGGGTCGCGCGGCGGGCCTTCGACGAGGGCCCCTGGCCGCGTATGAGCCTTGACGAGCGGGTCGAGGTCGTCACGCGGATCAAGGACGCGATCGCCGTACGGCATGAGGAGATCGCCCGGGTGATCTCCTCCGAGAACGGTTCGCCGTACTCGTGGAGCGTTCTCGCGCAGGCGCTCGGCGCGATGATGGTGTGGGACGCGGCGATCAGGGTGGCACGCGACTTCACGTACGAGGAGACGCGCGACGGGGTGCTGGGGAAGATCCTGGTGCGGCGGGAGCCGGTCGGGGTCGTGGCGGCCGTGGTGCCGTGGAACGTGCCGCAGTTCGTCGCCGCGGCCAAGCTCGCCCCCGCGCTGCTCACCGGCTGCACGGTGGTGCTCAAACCGTCCCCGGAGTCGCCGCTGGACGCGTACATCCTGGGGGAGATCACCAAAGAGGCCGGGCTGCCGGACGGCGTCCTGTCCATCCTCCCGGCGGACCGCGAGGTGAGTGAGTACCTGGTCTCGCATCCGGGTGTCGACAAGGTCTCCTTCACCGGTTCGGTCGCGGCCGGCAAGCGGGTGATGGAGGTCGCCGCACGGAACCTCACCCGCGTCACCCTGGAACTCGGCGGCAAGTCGGCGGCGGTCGTGCTGCCGGACGCGGACGTGGCCGCCTCCGTCGCCGGGATCGTCCCCGCGGCCTGGATGAACAACGGCCAGGCGTGCGTCGCCCAGACCCGCATCCTCGTCCCGCGCTCCCGCTACGACGAGTTCGCCGACGCCTTCGCGGCCGCCGCGAGCGCCCTGAAGGTCGGCGACCCGCTCGACCCGGCCACCCAGGTGGGCCCCCTCGTCGCCCGCCGCCAGCAGCAACGGAATCTGGACTACATCCGGATCGGGCAGGAGGAGGGCGCGAAGATCCTCACGGGCGGCGGCCGTCCGGCGGGTCTGGACAAGGGCTGGTACGTCGAACCGACCCTCTTCGGCGACGTCGACAACTCCATGCGGATAGCCAGGGAGGAGATCTTCGGTCCGGTGATCTGCCTTCTCCCCTACGGCGACGAGTCCGAGGCCCTGAAGATCGCGAACGACTCGGACTACGGGCTGAGCGGAAGCGTGTGGACGGCGGACGTGGAGCACGGCATCGAGGTCGCGCGGCAGGTCCGTACGGGCACCTACTCCGTCAACACCTTCAGCCTCGACATGCTCGGGCCGTTCGGCGGCTACAAGAACTCCGGTCTGGGGCGGGAGTTCGGGCCCGAGGGCTACAGCGAGTTCCTCGAACACAAGATGATCCACCTCCCGGCCGGCTGGGAGGCGTGAGAGATGGGGGTTCCTCCCGCGCGAGCGTATTCGAGCGTGGGGGCGGGTGACCGCTGGCATGTCGAGGTCGACCGTTCGATCTGCATCGGCTCGGCGCAGTGCGTCAACCGCGCCACCGGCGCCTTCCGTCTCGACTCCGCCATGCAGTCCCACCCCGTGGACCCGGAGACGGACGCCAACGGCAGGATCCTCGACGCGGCGGAGAACTGCCCGGTGGAGGCGATCACGATCACCTTGCTGGGCAGTGGGGAACCCGTCTTCCCGCCCGAGGACTAGCCGGCGCCCGAGGACTGGCTCCCACCCGAGGACCCGAGGACCAGGACAGGGCCTAGCGAGGCTGGAGAGCGGCGAACAACCCCCTGGCGCGGGTGCCGTCCGGCTGCTGCCAGGCTCCGGTGACATGCCCGGCCGCGTCGGCGGGCGGCAGCGACCCGGGGGTCAGTACGCGCCGCAGCCGCAGCACCAGGCCCTCGTCCGCTACGGCGAACTCGGTGCTCTCGTCGGTGTCGACGGGGGCACCGAGGCCGGGGAGCGGGCCCGTTCCGGCGTACCCACGGGCGACCTCCCGGTCCGGGGTGTCGGTGATGCTCTGCGCCTGCGCCGCGGCACGCCCCTCGATCAGGGCCCCCAACCCGGCCGTCAGCACCGGGTCGTGGCAGCCGTCGTAGGCCCAGCGGGTACCGAGCACACCGTGCTCCATGGTGCCGACGAGCGCGTGCTCGGCGCCGTCCAGCGGGGTGCCGCGATAGGTGAGCGGTACGAGGTACGCGTCCGAGCCCTCGGCGACGACCATGAACTCGATCCCGACCTCGCCCTCCGGGTCGTCGAGCCGGAACCCGCCGGCCTTCACCAACTCCGGTGCTGCGGGCCCCCGGTACCAGGGGCGGGTGGGGAGCCAGGCGGCGACGAGTTCCACCTTGGTGGGCTTGAGGGTGGTGTTGTGGATGAGTGCCATGAGGGGATTCTCCAATCTCGCGCGGGGGCCTCGCCAGAGGCTTTTCGCCCCGGCGGCCGATCCGGTGACTTGGCGCCGGCCTCCGAGCTGCCGACCCTGGAGGTGACGGTGAACGTCGGCGAGGCCGCCGGCCTGGATGCGCTGATCGCCCTCTTCGTCGAGCACGACTTCGGCGCGGAGCCCGCGAGCAGCCTGCAGATGCTCTGCTCCTGCTGCAGCGAGGGCACCCACGAACAGGCGCGCAAGGTCCACGCCGGGGCCCAGCGGGTGTCCCTGGCGGCTCCGGAGACGGAGGCCCGGCGGCTGCTGGAGCGGTGGGCGGGGGAGACCGCGATCGGGCGGAGCTGGAGCGGGCTGGGGACGGTGGGGTAGGGGACCGGGGCCCGGGGCCCCTGTGGGTCCAGAGGGCGGCAGACGGTCCGAGCGGCCCGCAAATGCCGCATATCAGAAAAAGCCGAAAAAATCCACCATTGGGGTGTTGTCTTCCGCTCCGCGCGTTCTATCCTGGAATCAGCCTACGAGGCGAGTGAGGGAGTCCGAGCGGAGTAGCCGACTCAGGCGTGACGCAGATGCAGAAGCATCCGCCAGTGCCGACGTCGACGGTCGGGCTGAGAGGTCGAAAGGCAGTAGCGAGGCCGGACGACGACCCCTACCACCTGATCCGGGCAATACCGGCGAAGGGAACCCGTCTCGTAGGTCTTCGCATGCCCACACCTGCTCGATGGGGCTCGCTCATTGCCGCTCGCCCGGCTCCGTCAGATCGATCAGTCGGCACACCGTCTCGATGTCGATCTTCACCTGGGCGATGGAGGCACGGCCCGAGAGCCAGGTGATCAGGGCCGAGTGCCAGGTGTGCTCGATGACGCGGACGGCGGAGAGCTGGGCGGGGGTCGGGTCGGTCAGGCCCATCGCGTCCAGGATGATCGCCGTCGTCTGGCGGGAGACCTGGTCCACCTCGGCGGAGACGCTGCGGTCGGCGAAGGTGAGGGCGCGGACCATCGCGTCGGCCAGGTGCGGCTCGCGCTGCAGGGCCCGGAAGGCCCGCATCAGGGTCTCCGCGACCCGCTCGGACGCCGTCTCGCCCGCCGGGGGCTTCTTGCGCAGCGTGCCGTGCATGTGCTCCAGCTGGTCCTGCATGGTCGCGACCAGCAGATGGACCTTGGACGGGAAGTAGCGGTAGAGGGTGCCCAGGGCCACCTGGGAGGACTCGGCCACCTCACGCATCTGCACCGCGTCGAAACCGCCCCGGCTGGCCAGCTGGGCGCTCGCGTGCAGGATCCGGCGGCGCCGGGCCTCCTGCCGCTCGGTGAGCGGCGGGGTGGCCGATCTGGCGCCGATGTCCACCTTGGCTTCCGCAGGCATGGGTCCCGTCCGTGACATTCGGTGAGGGCAGGCTCGGGGCGAGTGATCAGACAGCATGGCAGGGGTCGCGTCGTGGCGCGAATCACCTGATCCACTGCTCACTCCGCCCCTACCTGCCGGTAGATTCAGAGCCTCTTGAACGATCAAGTCTGAAACTTGTTCTAGATTAGCGTCCCGGCGTAACCTCGCGGGAAAGTGCAGGGAGAAGGGGGCCCAGAGTGACCGCTGAGGCCAGGCGGGCGGGTGCCGACCAGGAACCCGCCGCCGACGGCGAGCGACCGCTCGACATCGCGCTCCTCACCTATAAAGGGAACCCGTTCTGCGGCGGCCAGGGCGTCTATGTACGGCACCTCTCCCGCGAGCTGGCCCGGCTCGGTCACCGTGTCGAGGTGATCGGCTCACAGCCGTACCCCGTCCTCGACGAGGGCTACTCCCGGCTCAGCCTCACCGAGCTGCCGAGCCTCGATCTGTACCGCTCCCCGGACCCCTTCCGGACGCCCGGGCGTGACGAGTACCGGGACTGGGTCGACGCGCTCGAAGTGGCCACCATGTGGACCGGCGGCTTTCCCGAACCGCTGACCTTCTCGCTCCGCGCCCGCCGCCATCTGCGCGCCCGCGCCGGGGAGTTCGACGTCGTCCATGACAACCAGACGCTGGGATACGGCCTGTTGGGGGACATCGGCGCGCCCCTCGTCACCACCATCCACCACCCCATCACCGTCGACCGGCAGTTGGAGCTGGACGCGGCCGAGGGATGGAAGCGGCGCTTCTCCGTTCGGCGCTGGTACGCCTTCACCCGGATGCAGAAGCGGGTCGCCCGCCGGCTGCCCTCCGTGCTCACCGTCTCCGGCACCTCCCGCCAGGAGATCGTCGACCATCTCGGCGTACGCGAGGACCGCGTCCATGTGGTCCACATCGGCGCCGACACCGACCTCTTCGCGCCGAGTCCCGCCGTACCGCAGGTGCCCGGCCGGATCGTCACCACCTCCAGCGCGGACGTCCCCCTGAAGGGGCTGGTCTTCCTCGTCGAGGCCCTCGCCAAGGTACGGACCGAGCACCCCGCCGCCCACCTCGTCGTCGTCGGCAAGCGGCCCGCCGAGGGGCCCGTCGCGCAGGCCATGGCGCGGTACGGCGTCAGCGGCGCCGTCGAGTTCGTGAAGGGCATCTCCGACGCCGAACTCGTCGACCTGGTCCGTTCCGCCGAGGTCGCCTGCGTACCGTCGCTCTACGAGGGCTTCTCGCTGCCCGCCGCCGAGGCGATGGCGACCGGCACCCCGCTGCTCGCGACGACGGGCGGCGCGATTCCCGAGGTCGCCGGACGGGACGGCGAGACCTGCCTGGCCGTGCCGCCGGGCGACGCCGACGCGCTGGCCGCCGGCCTGAGCCGACTCCTGGGCGACCCCGAGCTGCGGCTACGGCTCGGCCGGGCCGGCCGAGAGCGCGTACTACGGCACTTCACCTGGGCCCGCGCCGCGGAGGGCACGGTGACCCGGTACCGCGAGGCGATCGCCACCTCCACGAGCCGACCGGAGCCCCGCCCCACGACCACGGCACCCGGCCGCTCCAAGACCGTCGCGGCCGACCGTTCCACGGCCACGAGGGCCGATGGTTCCGCGACAGCGGCAGCTGCTCGTCCCGCGACCTCGGCCGTCGATCGCCCCGCGACCCCGTGTCCCGGCCGCTCCGCCGACTCCGAGGTCGTGTCACCAGACTTTGTCTCTTCAGAGGTTGTCAATTCCGAAGGCAGGGCCACGTGCTGACCGTCGACTTCTCCCGGTTCCCGCTCGCCCCGGGCGATCGCGTACTGGACCTCGGCTGCGGGGCCGGCCGCCACGCCTTCGAGTGCTACCGGCGTGGCGCCCAGGTCGTGGCCCTGGACCAGAACGGTGAGGAGATCCGCGAGGTCGCCAAGTGGTTCGCGGCGATGGAGGAGGCCGGTGAGGCCCCGGCCGGGGCGACCGCCACCGCCATGGAGGGCGACGCGCTGGCCCTTCCCTTCCCCGACGAGTCCTTCGACGTCGTCATCATCTCCGAGGTCATGGAGCACATCCCCGACGACAAGGGCGTGCTCGCCGAGATGGTGCGCGTACTAAGGCCCGGTGGGCGGATAGCCGTCACCGTGCCGCGCTACGGCCCCGAGAAGGTCTGCTGGACCCTCTCCGACGCCTATCACGAGGTCGAGGGCGGGCACATCCGCATCTACAAGGCCGACGAGCTGATCGGGAAGATCAGGGAAGCCGGTCTGCGGCCGTACGGCACGCATCACGCGCACGCGCTGCACTCGCCGTACTGGTGGCTGAAGTGCGCGTTCGGCGTCGACAACGACAAGGCGCTGCCGGTACGGGCGTACCACAAGCTGCTCGTCTGGGACATCATGAAGAAGCCGCTGGCCACGCGCGTCGCCGAGCAGGCGCTGAACCCGGTCATGGGCAAGAGCTTCGTCGTCTACGCCACCAAGCCGCACCTGCCCCGGACCGGGGACGACACGATCATCGAGGTGGCCGTCAAGTGACCACCCCCCGGACAGAACACCTCGTCCTGCCCGGGGTCCTCACCGCCGAGCAGGCCGCCGCGACCGTCCGCGGCATCCTCGCCGTACAGCGGGAGGACGGTGCGATCCCGTGGTTCCGGGGTCACCACCTCGACCCCTGGGACCACACCGAGGCCGCGATGGCGCTGGACGCGGCCGGGGAGCACACCGCCGCCGAGCGGGCCTACAACTGGCTCGCCGAGCACCAGAACGAGGACGGCTCCTGGTACGCGGCCTACGCCGACGGCACGCACGACGACGTCACCGACCGCGCCCGCGAGTCCAACTTCGTCGCCTACATAGCCGTAGGCGTCTGGCACCACTACCTCTCCACCGGCGACGACACCTTCCTCGACCGGATGTGGCCCGCCGTGTACGCGGCCGTCGAGTGGGTGCTGCGGTTGCAGCAGCCGGGCGGCGAGATCGGCTGGCGGCGCGAGGACGACGGAACGGCCACCGACGACGCGCTGCTGACCGGGAGTTCGTCGATCCACCACGCGCTGCGCTGCGCGCTCGCCATCGCCGAGCAGCGGGAAGAGCCGCAACCCGACTGGGAGTTGGCGGTGGGTGCGCTGCGCCATGCGATACGACGCCACCCGGAGCGGTTCCTCGACAAGGACCGCTACTCGATGGACTGGTACTACCCGGTGCTGGGCGGGGCGTTGACGGGTGCGGAGGCGGGTGCGCGGATCGAGAAGGACTGGGAGCGGTTCGTCGTGCCCGGGTTCGGGGTGCGGTGTGTCGTACCCAACCCGTGGGTGACGGGCGGGGAGTCGGCCGAACTCGCCCTCGCGCTGTGGGCGGTGGGGGAGTCCGACCGGGCGTTGGAGGTCCTTCAGTCCATCCAGCATCTGCGGGACGCGGAGTCGGGGCTGTACTGGACCGGTTACGTCTTCGAGGACGACGCGATCTGGCCGCGGGAGCTGACCACGTGGACGGCGGGGTCGCTGCTGCTGGCGGTGGCCGCGCTGGGTGGGCATGACGCCACCTGTGCGGTGTTCGGTGGAGAGCAGCTTCCTTCTGGGCTTGAGGTGGACTGCTGCGCCTGAAGGGACCCTGCCGGTTAGCGCCCCGTCCGGGGCGCTAACCGGCAGGTGTTCTCAGTGGCGGTGCATCCGGTTGGCGATCGCGTGGCCGATGAACAGGTAGACGACGGCCGCCAGGCCGTACCCTGCCACCACCCTCGCCCACGCGTCGTTGAAGGTGAACAGGTCGTGTGACCAGCCGGCCAGCCAGCTGGCCGCGTTGTGGACGAACTGGACCAGGCTGTTCGCCCGGTTCGCGTCCAGCAGGTACATCAGTATCCAGAGGCCCAGTATGAGGGCCATGATGTCGGCGACGACCGCGACGACCGTGCCGGCCTGATTGGCACCATGACGGGATTCAGGGGACATACCCTGCGGGTTGCCGCCGATCGGTCCTTGAAACCTGAACGGGGTTCCCCCGAGTGGCGCAGCGCCGCCATCTGGGTGACGCTGCCGGAGGAAGCACCCGCTCGGGGAGGACATCGAGACACACGGGAGGACCCCGTGCCCGTACCGATACGGCGCCTTGTCGTCGCGCTGACCCTCTGCTGCGCACTCGTCGCCGGTGTGACCGCATGCAGCAGCACTCAGAGCAAGTCCACCGACACCGGCAGGGCCGCGGTGCCCGTGGCCGACACGCCCAGTCCGAGTACGTCCGCCGAACGGCAGAAGTTCGCGAAGACGCGGTTCGTCACCAACGCGTCCCTCGCGGCCGGTGCCACCTACCAGTGGATCGTGAAGCCCTGGAAGGCCGGCAAGTTCAAGAAGGGCGCCCACGGCCGCACCTTCGCCCTGACCAAGGCCGGTCTCGCGGGCACCTTCGCCTACAACCGGCTCCAGGCCGCCAAACGGAACGCCCAGGGCGACCCGCTGCTGTCCAAGGCCGTCGCGCCCCTCTCGTCCGGCATCGACGCGCTCAAGGACCTGCCGTCCAAGCTCCGCAAGGGCGACGGCAACGCGGCCGCTTCGTTCAACGACGTCATCAACAACGTGAAGGACGCGGGGAAGAGCGCAGGGGCCCCGGTCACCAACCAGGTGCCCACGACGTCTCAACTCACCCACTGAGAGACGTGGTTCGGGTTCGGCGCCGGAGTGTCTGAGTGCCGTTCGCCCGGTGTCCGGCTCGCCCGGCCGGAGCCCGGCCGAAGACCCCGGCGCCGATTTCCCTGCCGCGCCCCGCTCGGCCTCGGCTCCCGCGGCATGGCCACCGGTATCGGGCTCAAGGGCCGGCTCGGACTCGGCGGCGGGGGAGCGACCCAGGGCATGACCCGGGAACGCGTAACCGCCGGGCCCGGGGAGTGACCCTGGACCCGTTCGCCGTCTTCTGCTGACGATCTAGGAGTTGAGCTCCGCGAGCACCCGCAGGGTATGCGGGTCGGGCGCCAGCGCCAGCAGATCGGTCACCGGGCCCTTGCGCCACAACTCCAGCCGCTCGGCGATGCGTGCGCGCGGGCCGACCAGCGAGATCTCGTCGGCGAACGCGTCCGGCACGGCTTCGACCGCCTCCTGGCGGCGGCCCTCCAGGAACAGCCGCCGAATCCGCCGCGCCTCCTCCTCGTACCCCATGCGTGCCATGAGATCGGCGTGGAAGTTGCGGGCCGCGTGCCCCATCCCGCCGATGTAGAAGCCGAGCATGGCCTTCACGGGCAGCAGCCCGGCGGCGACGTCGTCGCAGACCCTCACCTGGGCCATGGGCGCGACCAGGAAGCCCTCCGGCAGCTCGGCCACCGCGGGCCCGTACACCTCGGGCCGGCTCGGCGCCCAGTACAGCGGCAGCCACCCGTCGGCGATCCGGACCGTCTGGGCGACGTTCTTCGGCCCCTCGGCCCCGAGCAGGATCGGCAGATCGGGCCGGAGGGGGTGGGTGATCGGCTTCAGCGGCTTGCCGAGCCCGGTGGCGTCAGAGCCGCGATACGGATGGGAGTGGAAGCGCCCCTCTGCCTCCACCGGCCCCTCCCGCCGGAGCACCTGCCGTACGACGTCCACGTACTCCCTGGTCGCCGTCAGCGGTGACTTCGGGAACGGGCGGCCGTACCAGCCCTCCACGACCTGTGGCCCGGACAGGCCGAGCCCCAGCATCACGCGGCCCCCCGACAGATGGTCCAGGGTCAGCGCGTGCATCGCGGTGGTGGTCGGCGAACGGGCCGCCATCTGGGCAACGGCCGTACCCAACCTGATCGTTGACGTCTGCGCGGCGATCCAGGTGAGCGGCGTGAAGGCGTCCGAGCCCCAGGACTCCGCCGTCCACACCGAGTGGTACCCGAGCCGCTCCGCCTCCTGCGCCAGCGGCACATGGTCCGGAGAGGGCCCGCGCCCCCAGTATCCGAGTGCCAACCCGAGCCGCATGCAGGCCTCCTGACGAAGCGTCAGACAATCGAGTGGACGGACGACTCTACGACAACGGCCCCTCACCCGAAAGGGCAAGGGGCCGTACGCGGTCTTCGATGGTTCGGCTCAGCCGCGCTGGATCCCAGAGGTGTCCTGCAGCACGCCACGGCGGCCGTCCTGCGTCTGCGCGACCAGGACGGGGCCGCGCTGCTCGACCGCCAAGTACCAGGTGCCGGGGGCCAGTTCGGCGATCGGCGCGGCCGAGCCGTCCTCCGCGAACAGCGGCCGCGCCACCGGGACGGCGAACCAGAACGGCGAGAAGTCGGGAGCGGCGGCGGCCGGCGGCTGCTGTGCGGCGGCCGGGGGCTGCTGCTGACCGAACGGCTGACCGGGCTGCGGCTGGGCACCGTACGGCTGCTGCGGGGCGGCGGCACCGGGGTAGCCGTAGCCACCGGCGGGCTGGGCGCCGTAGGGCTGGGGGGCCTGGGGCTTGGGGGCCGGTACCAGGGCCGCCTGGAGGGCCGGGGCCAGCGGGGTGGCGATCGCGGCCGCGGCCAGCACCAGGGCTGCGATCAGACCGAGGATCAGACCGGAACCGGCGCCGATGTCGAGGCTGTTGAAGTTGTCGAACGCGCCCAGCGGGTCGATGGTCGACCAGAACGCGGTCCACACGGCGAACACGGTGAGACCGACGCCGATCTGGCCCAGGTCGAGTCCGACGAACTTCAGCGGCTGCGGCAACGCGCGGGCGAGGACGATCAGGACCGCGCCGGCGACACCGCCGACGTACATGCTCATCACCAGGCCGAGATTGTCCCAGGCGTTCGGGGAACCGGCCTTGTCGAACGTGTCGAGGAACGACGCGATCAACAGCAACACCGCTGCTCCGATCACCACGCCGTCGCCTCTAGTGAGGGAGCGGATATTCACTTCAGGTCCTTCGTAGGTCGTCTCGTCGGCGGAGGAGGCGTCGCGGGGATGTGCCCCTCATCGTAGGAATCGATCGTAGGAATCGTAGGAGGGACACTATCGTTCGAACGATCAGGGTGTCCGCCCGGATCCGGCCGCCGGTGCCTACCCGCCCAGGAAACTCACGATTCCCTCAGAGATTCCCTGCGCCGCCTTCTGTCGCCAGGCCCCGCTCGTCAGCAGTGCCGCGTCCTTGCTATCGCGCATGTTGCCGCACTCGATGAACACCTTGGGAACCGTTGACAGATTGAGACCGCCGAGATCCTTACGTACGTCGAGACCGGTGCCGTTGCCGACGTAGTTTGACGGAGAACTGCCCGTCACCTTCGCGAAGTCGCTCTCGACGCGCTCACCGAGGGTGCGCGAGGGGCCGACGATCGGGCGGGTGTCCGCGCCGCCGGAGTGCACGGCAGCCGGGAGGATCACATGGAAGCCGCGGTCGCCCTCGGGTGCCCCGTCGGCGTGGATGGAGATGGCCGCGTCCGCGTGCGCGTCGTTCCCGATCTGCGCGCGCTGGGTCACACACGGCCCCCACGCGGGCCGGTCCCCGTCATGGGTCAGCCTCACGGTGGCCCCCTGCCGCTCCAGCAGGGTCCGCAGCCGATGCGCGACGTCGAGCGTGAACCGGGCTTCCGTGTAACCGGCGTTGGTGGAGGTCCCCGTCGTGTCGCACTCCTTCCAGTTCGTCCCGATATCTACCTGTTGGTTGATCTCGGACGCGTGCTGGAAGTTCCCCGGGTTGTGCCCCGGGTCGATGACGACGACCTTGCCCTTGAGGGAGGGGGCCGCACTGGGGCTCGGCGCCTTGGCGTCATCACTGGGTGACACGGGCGACGCGGGCGCCGACCTGGACGTCCCCGCGCCCACCTGCCCTCCACCACTCCCACCGGGCTTCCCCACCCCCTCGTACACCACCCACCCGAGCAGCGCACCGGGCACGAGTGCGGCGAGAGCGACGGTCATGGGCGCCCGCCGGGAGCGCCGCTGTTGCGGGGAATCGAATTCCGGGCCTGTGTACGACACGTCAGCGACTCTAACCGCGCGCTCAGATCCCCGCCCCCGTACGCCGCAGGACGCGCAGCGAGTCCTGGGCCGCGATCTCCGTGAACGCGCCCGAATCCAGGGCGCGGAGGTAGACGCGGTAAGGGGCCTGGCCGGTGAACTCGTCCTTCGGGTCCGGGAAGACGTCGTGGATCAGGAGGAGCCCGCCTTGGGCCACATGGGGGGCCCAGCCCTCGTAGTCGGCGGTGGCGTGCTCGTCGGTGTGGCCGCCGTCGATGAAGACGAATCCGAGGGGCGAGTTCCAGAACGCGGCGACCTGCGGGGAACGGCCGACGACGGCGACGACATGGTCTTCGAGCCCGGCCCGGTGCAGCGTCCGCCGGAAGGTGGGCAGCGTGTCCATCAACCCGAGCTCCGGGTCGACCGTCTCCGGGTCGTGGTAGTCCCAGCCCGGCTGCTGCTCCTCACTGCCCCGGTGATGGTCGACGGTGACAGCGGTGACACCGGTGGTGCGGGCCGCGTCGGCGAGGAGGAGGGTGGAGCGGCCGCAGTACGTCCCGACCTCGAGGAGGGGGAGACCCAGGGTTCCGGCTTCGACGGCGGCCGCGTGGAGCGCCAGCCCCTCGTGCAGGGGCATGAACCCCTTGGCCGCCTCGAACGCGGCGAGGATCTCGGGCTTGGGTGCGGCCGAGGCCATGGGGGTCCTTTCGGTCGTACGACATTCCGGCCGCCCATGCTGCCGCACCCCCTGCCGGAGCCCGGACAGGGGGTGCGAATGAAAATGCCCTCGTTTGAAAATGCCCTCGTTTGAAAGGGGCGCGGGGCTGTGTCAATGGCGGCTAGGCCCGCGGGGGCGCGACCAGCCCCCACGCACCCGCAGCCGACAACGGACCCGCTACGCCGACACCGTCTCCCCAGGCAACGAAAGGTCCAGGTCAACCGCCCGCTCGTCCCCCGCATGCGACGCCGAAGAAGCCAACGGCCCGTGCCCCACCGCCTTCGCGGCCAGCACATACGCCCCCTCGGCCGGCACCGCCAAGGCGTACGTACCGTCGTCACCGGAGAGCGTGGCGCCCGCCTGCCGCCCCCGCCGGTCGATCAGCGTGACCTTGGCGCGGGCCACCGGAACACCCGCGGCGTCGAGCACGCGTCCGCGGAAGCCCCGCAGTACTTCCTCGGCATTGGCCAGCGCAGCGTCCTCGTCGCTGCTCGCCCGCAGCCGCGTGTGCTGGGCGGCCTCCGCCGCCGGCAGGCTCCGCTTCGGCAGCAGCAGGGCGAGGACCAGGCCCACGGCCACCGCACCCGTCGCGATCAGGAAGGAGACCCGGAAGCCGTGCATGGTCGGGATGGCGACGCCGCCCACGTTGTTCGCCGTGTTGGCCAGCACCATGCCGATGACGGCGCTGGACACGGACGTACCGATGGACCGCATCAGGGTGTTGAGACCGTTCGCCGCGCCCGTCTCGGACGCCGGGACCGCGCCGACGATCAGGGCCGGGAGGGAGGAGTACGCGAGGCCGATGCCCGCGCCCAGGATCACCGCGATGACCAGGCTCTGCCAGGCCGCGCTCATCAGGCCCAGCCCGCCGCCGTAGCCGATGCCGATGATCAGCATGCCGAGGATCAGGGTGGTCCTGGGGCCGTACTTGGCGGACAGTCGGGCGTAGACGGGGGCCGTGAACATCATTGTCAGGCCCAGCGGGGCGACCAGCAGACCGGCGGTGACCATCGACTGGCCGAGGCCGTAGCCGGTGGCCTTCGGGAGCTGGAGCAGCTGGGGCAGGACCAGCGAGACGACGTAGAAGCTGACACCGACCATGATCGAGGCGAGGTTGGTGAAGAGCACCGCCGGGCGGGCCGTGGTGCGCAGGTCGACCAGGGGGGCCTTGACCCGCAGCTCCATCACGCCCCACAGGAGGAGGACGACGGCGGAGGCGGCGAAGAGGCCCAGCGTGGTGCCGGAGGTCCAGCCCCAGTCGCTTCCCTTGGTGATCGGGAGGAGGAAGAGGACCAGGCCCACGGAGAGACCGATCGCGCCCAGGACGTCGAACGTGCCCTCGGCGCGTGCCGGGGACTCCGGTACGGCGAGGAGGGTGAGGACGATGGCTATGACACCCAGGCCGGCGGCGCCGTAGAACAGGGCGTGCCAGTCGGCGTGCTGCGCGACCAGGGCCGCGGCGGGCAGCGCGAGACCGCCGCCGACACCGATGGAGGAGCTCATCAGGGCCATCGCCGAGGCGAGCTTCTCGCGCGGCAGCATGTCGCGCATCAGGCCGATGCCCAGCGGGATCGCGCCCATGGCGAAGCCCTGGAGGGTACGGCCCGCGATCATCGTGAGCAGCTCGCTGGTGAGTGCGCTGATCAGCGCGCCCACCACCATCACGGAGAGGCTGAATATCAGCATCCGCCGCTTGCCGTACAGGTCGCCGAGGCGGCCCATGATCGGAGTGGCCACGGCGCCGGACAGGAGCGTCGAGGTCAGGACCCAGGTGGCGTTGCTGGGTTCGGTGCCCAGCAGCTGCGGCAGGTCCTTGATAACCGGAACGAGCAGGGTCTGCATCACCGCGACCACGATGCCCGCGAAGGCGAGGACCGGGACCACGGCCCCGCTCGCGCCCCGGGCGGGCTGGTCGGCCGTCGTGTGCGTCATTGAGTGAGGCCTCCGGGCCAAGAGAGTGACGGGAAGTGAGGGAGCCGCATCGGATAAGTGCCGGGTAAACCTCGTATGCACAGGCAACTATTCCGTTGCTTCGAGCTTCTAATGAATCCTTGACCGCCCCATGGGTTTCTGATCTACCGTCAGACCCTGGTCAATTTATGGAACGTGTTCTAATCTCACGCGCCATGAGTGCCGCGATGAGTGCCGTGAGGGCTACGAGGGCGTATGTCGCCGGGGTCGGAATGACCAGGTTCGAGAAGCCCGAGACGCGTGACTGGCAGTACTGGGACATGGTCCGGGAGGCGGGCGGCTCCGCCCTCGCCGACGCGGGGATCTCGTACGGCGATGTGGAACAGGTTCCTGTCGGCTACTGCTTCCAGCCCTCCACCGCCGGCCAGCGCGCAGCCTATGAGCTGGGTCTTACCGGCGTCCCCGTCTACAACGTCAACAACAACTGCGCCACCGGCGCAACCACCCTGATGCTGGCCCGGCAGCTCGTCGAGGGCGGGGCGGCCGACTGCGTACTCGCCCTCGGCTTCGAGAAGATGAAGAAGGGCGCGCTCGGCGGCGGAGCCGACGGAAACGACTTCTCGACCTCACCCGTCGCCCGGCACTACGGCGTCATGGCGGCCCGGCACGGCTTCGAGACGACCCCGCCCACCGCGCAGATCTTCGGCGACGCCGCCCGCGAGCACATGGAGCGGTACGGCACCACCGAGGCGCAACTCGCCGCCGTGGCCGCCAAGAACCACCGGCACTCCGCGCACAACCCGTACGCCCAGTTCCAGGACGTGTATGACGTCGCCGGCATCCTCGCCGCGCGCACCGTCCACCGCCCGCTCACCAAACTCCAGTGCTCGCCCACCTCCGACGGCGCGGCGGCGGCCGTGGTCGTCTCGGAACGGTTCGCCGAACGGCGTGGGCTCACCGGTCTCGTCGAGATCGTCGCGCAGGCGATGACGACGGACACCGAGGAGTCCTTCGCGTCGGGCTCGTGCATCGACGTCGTCGGCCGGCCGATGTCACGGGCGGCGGCCCGCCAGGTGTACGACCGCTCCGGCCTCGGCATCGAGGACGTCGACGTCATGGAACTGCACGACTGTTTCTCGATCAACGAGCTGCTGACGTACGAGGCTCTCGGCATGTGCCCGGTGGGCGAGTCGGGGAAGCTGGTCGAGTCCGGGGCGACGACGTACGGCGGACGCTGGGTGGTCAACCCCTCCGGTGGGCTCATCTCCAAGGGGCACCCGCTGGGCGCGACCGGCCTCGCGCAGACCGCCGAACTGGTCTGGCAGCTGCGGGGGACGGCAGGAGAGCGGCAGGTGGCGGGGGCGCGGGTGGGGCTCGCGCACAACATCGGGCTGGGCGGGGCGGCGGTGGTGACCCTGCTGCGCAGGGCGGTGTGACGGCGGAGCCGGTGACGTGGGCCGCACGACCGAGGACCGGGTGGGCCGAAAAGCCGATCCAAGGACCGTAACCGGCTTGAGAGCATGACAGTCAGGCCTGAAGCCGCGGACACCCCACGAGCATCCCGCCGTACCGCGCCTCCACCTGGCTGGTGGTGGCGCTGGCGTGCGCGGGGCAGTTCTTGGTCGTGCTCGACGTGTCCGTGGTGAACGTGGCGCTGCCGTCGATGCGCGCGGACCTGGGGCTGAGCCCGTCCGGCCTGCTGGGGGTACCCCCTCTGGGGGGCGGTGGTGAACGCGTACGCCATCGCCTTCGCCGGGTTCATGCTGCTCGGCGGGCGCGCCGGTGACCTGTACGGCCGTAAGCGGATGTTCCCCGATCGAGGCGGGCCTCGCCCTGCTGCCCAGCTCGGTCGCGGTGCTCGTCGGCTCCAAGCCGGCGCCCCGGCTGATGCGCCGGGCGGGAGATCGGAGGGTGGCGGTGACTGGCACGCTGGTCGCGGTGACCGGGTTCGGCCGGCAGTCGACGATGGGCCCGCACGGGGCCTATACGACGGCGATCATGTTCCCCGGGATCCTGATGATGCTCGGCGCGGGCCTGGCCGCGACCCCGCTGGCCGCGCTGGCCACGTCCGGGGCGGCGCCGACGGAGGCCGGGCTGCTCTCGGGACTCATCAACACCTCGCGCACGATGGGCGGTTCGCTGGGGCTCGCGGTGATGTCGACGATCGCGGCGGCCAGGACCGGCACGGGTGGCGGGGCCGCGGCCCTGACCGAGGGGTAGGCGCTGGCCTTCCGTACCAGTACCGGCCTGCTGCTGGCCGGGGCGGTGCTGATGCTGCTGTGGCCTGCCGGGAGGAATTTCGCCGACTCCTGCTGGATGAGGCAACGGTCCGGGCGGCTCGCGGACTCCTCTTTACATCTAGGAGGTGCCCATGGGGGAACGGGAGAACGCTCGGAACGAGGAGTTCCAGAGCTTCATGATCGGCCGCTGGCCGCGGCTGATGCGTACGGCATTTCTCCTCACGGGGGAGCAGCACGCCGCTGAGGACCTGGTGCAGTCGACGCTCGAACAGGTCTTCGTGGCCTGGCGGAAGGTCGGCTCGGCCGATGATCCGGAGGCGTATGTACGGCGCGTGATGATCAACGCGCACGCACGCAGGCACAGAAGGAAACTCAAGGAGTTCCTCGCGCCCAGGGACGACTCGGGCCTGGTGCGCGAGGTGCCCGACACAGGGGACCGGATCGCCCAGGCCGACGACCGCAGCGCCCTGCTCAAGGCACTCGCCCAACTGCCGCCGCGGCAGCGGGAGGCGGTGGTGCTGCGCTACTGGGAGGACCTGACGGAGACCCAGGCGGCGGAGGCGATGGGCTGCTCGGTCGGCACGGTCAAGAGCAACGCGGCCAAGGGGATCGCGAAACTCCGTGCCATACGGGGACTGGCCGAGATGGTGACGCAGGGAGGGCGTGGCTGATGAACGCGAACCGGGAGAACCACGGCATGACACAGACGGAGACGGACATCGCCCTCCTCCTCGCGGTCGCGGCGGACGAGGTCGAGATCGGCATAGCCCCGGTGGAGGCGGTGATGCGCGGCGGCCGACGGCGCCGGGCCCGGCGCTGGGCGATGGCGACGGCCACGGCGGTGGCGGTACTGGCGGGATCGACGGGGGCGACACTGGCGGTGACCGGGCTGCCGGGCGACGGACACGGGGACCGGCGGACGAACGTGGCGAAGCCGCCGGCGTCGGCGGAGGCACGGCATGTGTACGACCCTCAGGGGACCGAGCTGTCTCGGGGGACCTACCAGGGCAAGGAGTGGAGCGTCGCTGTCCAGGTGTGGGGAGCACCGCGCAACGAGACCGAGGCGAACCGGCAGTTCGACGTCATGGCCGAACTGGGCCTGAAGCCGGCCGGGGTCCGCAAGCCTGCCGATCTGATCGGCAAGATCTCCTACTTCGCGACCCGGGGCTGGGGCGAGGAGCACTTCCAGCAGGTCATGTTCAACACCGTCCGCACGCTGGAGTCCTACTCCGGCACGGACATGGAGGCCATCGCCACCCGATTCTCGTCCGCCTCCGGGAGTTCGGGGCGGCTGGTGATCGGTGCGGTCGCCAAGACGGCTCAGGAGGTCACCTGCCGTTGGAAGGACGGCACGACCAGCGTGGCCCACCCCGCCGTGGGCTTCTCGGCGCACGACGACGGAAACGTGATCCGCGCGGTCGACGGCTTCCCGACGGCGAACTGGTTCGTCTGCGTGGCCCCGCAGGGCACGGTCTACAAGTCGGCGGAGGTGACGAGGTAACTGAGCGGGCCTAGCCGCCGGGCGCTCACAGCCACCCCTGCTGCCGCGCCTCCCGCACCGCCTCCGCGCGGTTGCGGGTGCCGGTCTTGCCGATCGCTGCGGAGAGGTAGTTGCGGACCGTCGACTCCGACAGATGCAGCTTCGCCGCGATGTCGGCGACGGTCGCGCCGTCCACCGACGCCTTCAGCACATCGCACTCGCGGGCGGTGAGCGGATTCGGCCCGGCGCTGAGCGCGGCCGCGGCGAGCGCCGGGTCGACCACGGTCTCCCCGGTGAGCACCCGCCGGACCGCCCGGGCCAGGTCCTCGACCGGACCGTCCTTGACGAGGAAGCCGGCCGCCCCGGCCTCCATGGCCCGGCGCAGATAGCCGGGCCGCCCGAAGGTGGTCAGGATCAGCACCCGGCAGTCGGGCGCCTGCTCGTGCAGCTCCGCCGCCGCGTCCAGGCCGCTGCGGCCCGGCAGTTCGATGTCGAGGAGGGCCACGTCGGGCCGGTGGGTCAGCGCCGCGTCCACGATCGCGTCGCCCGTCGCGACCTGGGCGACGACCTCGATGTCCGGCTCCATCCCGAGCAGTAAGGCGAGGGCCCCGCGCATCATGCCCTGGTCCTCGGCGAGCAGCACCCTGATGGACTTGGCGGGCCGGTGGTCCCGGGGCATCTCGTTCGCAGGCTCGTACACAGCCCAAGCCTAGCCCCGGGTCCGGCCATTAAAGAGTGGTCCTTTTCCGCGTCGCAGGTCTTGACGCCGGATGACCGTGCTCAAACAATCACCTCTGCAATTCCCTGAATTCCCGCTGAATGGTCGGTATTTCGACCGCGGAATAGGTTCGGTATTTCGGTCGAACGACGTTCGGTATACCGGCCAAGAACCCGCACCGCCCTACGAGGAACCGAAGAAGAGGTGCACCGTGTTCTCAGTGTCCCTACGAGCCATGCGCTCCTGTCCGCCCCGAGTGAAGAGAGCCGCGCTGTCCGTGCTCGCGGCCTTCGTGACCGTCGCCGCGCTCGTCGTCGGGGCCGGCACCCCGCAGGCCGCCGCCGCGAGTTCGCTGCCCTGTGACGTCTACGCCACCGCCGGCACGCCGTGCGTCGCCGCGCACAGCATGGTCCGGGCGCTGTACTCGTCGTACAGCGGATCCCTCTACCAGGTGCAGCGTGCCTCCGACAGCGCCACGGCGAACATCGGTCTGCTGTCCACCGGCGGATACGCCAACGCGGCCGCGCAGGACTCCTTCTGCGCCGGTACGACCTGCATCATCACCAAGATCTACGACCAGTCCAGCAAGCACAACGACCTCACCGTCGAGGGCGCGGGCGGGGCCGGCGCGGCCGACGTCGGGGCGCCGGCGGACGCGCTGCCGGTGACCGTCGGCGGGCACCAGGTCTATGGCCTGGAGATCTCGGCAGGCATGGGCTACCGGGACAACTCCACCTCCGGTGTCGCCACCAACGGTGCCGCCGAGGGGATGTACATGGTCACCTCCGGCACCCATGTCAACGGCGCCTGCTGCTTCGACTACGGCAACGCCGAGACCAACAACAAGGACACCGGCAACGGCCACATGGACGCCATCAACTTCGGCACCGAGTGCTGGTTCGCGCCCTGCTACGGCTCGGGCCCCTGGGTGCAGGCGGACCTGGAGAACGGCCTGTTCCAGTCCAACCTCGGTTACAGCACAAACTCCTCCAACACGGGCACGGGAGCGACACCTTTCGTCACCGCGCTGCTGAAGAACAACGGGCAGAACCATTTCGCACTGAAATGGGGGAACGCACAATCCGGCGGTCTCACCACCACGTATTCCGGCGGTGAGCCCACCACCAGCGGTTACTCGCCCATGCACCAGGAGGGCGCGATCGTCCTCGGCACCGGCGGTGACAACAGCAACGGCTCCATCGGCTCGTTCTTCGAGGGCGTGATGACCTCGGGCATACCGACCGATGCCGCCGACGACGCCGTCCAGTCCAACATCGTCTCCGTCGGCTACGGCGGTGCGACCGGCTCCACCGGCACGCTCAACCCCGCCTCGGAGATCTCCCTGAAGGCCACGACGTCCTGCTGCACCACCGACTATGTCCGTCACCAGGCCAACGCGGCCGTGCTCTCCGCCATCACCTCCGGCAGCTCCGCCCTGGACAAGAGCGACGCCACCTGGATCGTCCGCCGAGGACTGGCCAGTAGCTCCTGTGTCTCCTTCGAGTCGAGGAACTACCCGGGCGACTATCTGCGGCACTACAACTTCAAGCTCCTGAGGCAGCCGATGGACGGCACCGCCACGTTCAGAGCCGACGCCACGTTCTGCCCGGAGACCGGCAAGAGCGGCACGGGCACCTCGTTCGCCTCGTACAACTACCCGACGCGATATCTGCGCCACTACAACTACAACGTGTACATAGCGAGCGACGGCGGCTCCAACGCCTGGGACAGCGCCACGTCCTGGGCCGACGACGTGAGCTGGGTCGTCAGCTCGCCCTGGGCGCCGTAGTCGCCGCCACCACAGTGGTCAGCAACTCCTCGGACTCGGTGGGGAGTTCCGCGGTGACGGTGAAGCCGCCGCGTGGCGACGGGCCGGCCCTGAGAGAGCCGCCCGCCGCCGCGAGGCGCTCGGTCAGCCCCTTCAGACCGGTGCCGCCGACGCCCTCCCGGCGGGGCTCGGCGGCGCTCGCGCCGGTGCCGTCGTCGGTGACCGTCAACCGGACCTGCTCGGCACCGCTGCCGACGGTGATCTCGCAGCGGGTGGCGTCGCTGTGCCGGACCACGTTGGTGACCGCCTCGCGCACCACCCAGCCCAGCAGCGTCTCGGTCTGCGGGGCGAGCGGCGTCCCGCTCTGCCGGACCACCGGCTCGACGCCCGCCGCCGTGAGGGCCGAGCGGGCCCGGTCGAGTTCGGTCGCGAGGCTGCCCTCGCGGTAGCCGGTGACCGCCTCGCGGATCTCGGTGAGTGCCTGCCTGCCGACCGACTCGATGTCGGAGATCTGGGAGAGGGCCGCGTCCATATTGCGGGGGGCGAGGCGCCGGGCCGCCTCCGACTTGACGACGATCACCGAGAGGGTGTGGCCGAGCAGGTCGTGCAGATCCCGGGAGAAGCGCAGCCGCTCCTTCTCGACCGCTTGCCGGGCCAGCTCCTCGCGGGCGGCGCGCAGCTCCCGTACTGCCTCGGAGAGGGAGAGGATCGCCGCGGTCACCATGGTGGACAGGAAGGTGCCGTAGGCGACGTTGATCGCGTCCCAGCCCGCCCGGAACACGGAGACCGCTGCCGCGAGGGCGGTCAGCGAGAAGCCGACCCGGCCGAGACGCGGGCCGCGCAGGCAGGCCCCGGTGGCGAGGCCGAGCAGCGGGAAGAAGTACAGCCAGCTGCCGCCGTAGCCGGCGGCGAGACCGCAGGTGATCAGGCACATGGCGCCGAGCGCCACCCGCGTCGACACCGCCTCGCGCTTCTCCCTCACGAAGGAGCGGAACACGACGTAGATGTAGAGGGAGTTGAAGGCGAACAGGCCCAGGCCGCCGATCCAGGGGTTGGGGGTCTTGCCCTGGAGGAGGTTGGAGAAGGAACCCAGCCCCATCAGCAGCCACGGCAGCAGGGAGAAGCCGGTCGGCGGCGGACCCGGGTGCTCGGGCCACTCGCCCTTGCGGCGCGCCTCCTTCTGCGCGGCCCTGAACTCCGCCATGTCGGCCGTCCACCCGGCCCGCGCCGCCCGCCGTCGGCGTATCCGGCAGGTGATCCCTCGCATCCAGGACATCTCTCTCGCTCCCCCGATCACGCGGTCCGCCCGGTCCGGCGGTACGCCATCACAGCGTACGAACCGAACGCGAGCAGCCAAGCCGTCAGGACGACGATCGCGCCGAGT
Source organism: Streptomyces sp. NPDC096040 (assembly GCF_040303265.1). Lineage (NCBI taxonomy): Bacteria > Bacillati > Actinomycetota > Actinomycetes > Kitasatosporales > Streptomycetaceae > Streptomyces > Streptomyces sp. NPDC096040. The sequence goes on along the minus strand of NZ_JBEOTA010000001.1, from coordinate 47,106 downwards.
GCCGGGGTGTGCCCGTCGGCGACGGAGGTCCCGAGTTCGGCGAAGCGGTTGGTCGGGGTGTACTCCGAGACGGCGCGCAGCCAGCCGGGGAACAGGCTGATCGGGAACCAGAGGCCGCCGATCACGGCGAGCCCCAGGTTGCAGGCCATGTTCGCCACGCCGGTGGTCTGGGAGGTCAGGCCGTAGCCGTTGGCGAGGCCGAGCAGGGTGAAGGGGATCGAGCCCAGCCACAGCAGCAGCGCGATCGCCGCCCACTGCCAGGCGTCCAGCCGTACCCCGTTGACCAGGCCGCCCGCCGCGAGCACCGCGAGGATCGCGGGCAGTACGGTCACCGAGCCGGTCAGCGCCCGGCCGAGGACGACCTGGCGCGGGGTCATCGGGGTCACCCGGAGCTGCCGCAGCCAGCCGATCGCCCGGTCCTCGGCGACCCCGCCGCCGGTGTTGAGGGCCGAGCCGACCGCGCCGTAGGCGGCCATGCCGACCATGGCCTGGGTCCGGTAGCCGCTGTCGTCGCCGCCGAGGTTGGTGAACAGCAGGTACATCATCACGGGCAGCGCGACCCCGCCGATGACGAAGCCGACGTCGCGCAGGGTCCGGCGTACTTCGAGGCGCAGGTAGTCGAGCATCAGACGGTCTCCGTCTCGGGGGCGGTGCGGGCGGGGGAGGTGTCGTTCGGGGTCGCCGGGGTGGCTTCGGGGTGCGGGGGGCCGGACATCACGCCGTCTCCGGTTCGCGGGCGGGACGTCAGGGCCAGAAACGCGTCGTCGAGGGAGGCGGGGGTGACCTCGAGGCCGCGGATCGCGTTCCGGGCGGCGAGTGCGATCACGGTCGCGTCCGAGTCGTCGGTGCGCAGCAGCGCGCGGTCGCCGCGCACCTCGAGGGACCGTACGCCGGGCAGTCGGGAAAGGCCCTCGGTGGAGCGGCCCGCCAGGTCGAAGGAGACGAGGCTGCCGCCGGCCGCCCGCTTGAGCTGCTCGCCGGTGCCGTCCGCGACGATCCGGCCGCGGTCGATGACGAGGATGCGGTCGGCGTGCGTGTCCGCCTCCTCCAGGTAGTGCGTGGAGAAAAGGACGGTGTGCCCGCGCCGGGCGAAGGCCCGCATCGAGTGCCAGAACGCGTGCCGTGCCTCCACGTCCAGGGCGGCGGTCGGCTCGTCCAGGACGATCAGCGAGGGGTTCCCGGCCAGTGCCACGGCGAACCGCACGCGCTGGGTCTGCCCGCCCGACAGGCGGTCCACCCGCCGGCCGGCCAGCTCACCGATACCGGCCAGTTCCAGGGCCTGCGTGACGGGCATCGGCATCGGATAGCGCCGGGCCACGAAGGCGACCAGCTCGCCGACGGTGACCCGGGGTACCGCCCGTGCCTCCTGGAGCATCGCTCCGACCAGCCCGTTCCGTACGGCCTTCGCCGGCTGCAGGCCGAACAGTTCGACCGTGCCGGCGTCGGGCGTGTTCAGCCCGAGCAGCAGTGAGATCGTCGTCGACTTGCCCGCGCCGTTGCGGCCGAGCAGTGCGACCGTCTCACCGCGCCCGATCTCCAGGTCCACCCCGTCCACGGCGCGCACCGCGCCGAAGGTCTTGACCGCCCCCGCGAAGGACACGGCACGCTCTGCCCGGCCCGCTGTCCCACCTGTCTGTGTCATGACTACGACGCTACGAACCCGAGCCCCCGGCGCGGCAGATGCGCCTGTACGGACTCGGGCAGGACAAATGTCACCGGTCGGTGAATCGACAGCAGACCTGACACAGTGTCAGGAGCCTTCACAACTGCCGGGTGCTGGGCTATACAAGGGGCGCCGGACTGGAACGCGTTCTAGGTCGGCCCGTGACGACCTCGGTGCGGCCGACGGTGCGGACGGCCGTGCCGGGGTCTTGAGACACCTCAGGAGCCGTATGCCCATCGACGCAGCCAAGGCCCTCGCCGCCGAACCCCGGTCCGGGGAGATCCGCTGGGACCGCCGGGACGTCCAGCTCTACCACCTCGGCATCGGCGCGGGCCGCCCCGCGACCGATCCCGACGAGCTGCGCTACACCCTGGAGACCCGGCTGCATGTGCTGCCCAGCTTCGCCACCGTCGCGGGCGCCGGCTCGCCCGGGGTGATCGGCGGACTGTCCATGCCCGGCGTCGACGTCGACCTCGCCAAGGTGCTGCACGGCGGCCAGTCCCTCACCCTGTACCGCCCCATCCCGGCCGAGGGCACGGCCACCGCCACCGGCCGGATCGCCGCCGTGTACGACAAGGGCAAGGCGGCCGTCCTGGTGATGCGCACCGAGGTCGCGGACGCCGACGGCCCGCTGTGGACCAACGACGCACAGATCTTCGTACGAGGGGAGGGCGGCTGGGGCGGCGACCGCGGCCCCTCCACCCGGCTTGCCCCGCCCGACGGCGAGCCGGACCGGACCGTCGAGCGCCGGATCCGTGAGGACCAGGCCCTGCTCTACCGCCTCTCCGGCGACTACAACCCGTTGCACGCCGACCCGGAGTTCGCCAAGCTCGCCGGCTTCGACCGGCCCATCCTGCACGGGCTGTGCACCTATGGCATGACGCTCAAGGCGGTCGTGGACACCCTGCTCGGCGGGGACGTGAGCAGGGTGCGCTCGTACACCACCCGGTTCGCGGGCGTGGTGTACCCGGGGGAGACGCTCCGGATCCGCATGTGGCACACATCGGAGTCCACCCGGGTCGCCGTGAGCGCTGCCGAGCGGGAGGACGCGCCCGTCCTCGCCGACACGATCGTCGAACACTCCTGATCAAGCTTGAGCCAGCTTGGTCCCGTACGCAGTTGAGGGGAGAGCCGCACCATGCGCGCAGCCGTACTGCAGGAGACAGGCCAGGAGAAGCTGGAGGTCCTCGACGACGTCGAGGCGGTCGGGTTCGGCCCCGGCAGGGTGAGGATACGGGTGCGCGCCACCGGGCTGTGCCACTCGGACCTGTCGGCGATGAACGGGGTGCTGCCGCAGCCGGCCCCGTTCGTGCCGGGCCACGAGGGCGCGGGCGAGGTCCTGGAGGTGGGGGAGGGCGTCACCCGGGTGAAACCGGGCGACCGGGTGGTCGTCTGCTGGCTGCCGGCCTGCGGCGAGTGCCCCGCCTGCCAACGCGGACAGACGGAGCTGTGCCTGGCCGGGTTCATGAACGCCGGCACCCCCAACTTCAAGCGCCACGGCGGGGATGTCTTCGGCTTCGCGGGCACCGGCACCTTCGCCGAGGAGGTCGTGGTCGACGCCGGGTGCGCGGTGCCGATCCCGGACGACGTGCCCTTCGACATCGCCGCGCTGATCGGCTGCGGGGTGACCACCGGGCTCGGCGCGGCCCTCAACACGGCCGACGTGGAGGCCGGTTCGTCGGTCGCCGTGATCGGGTGCGGAGGGGTCGGGATCTCGGCGATCCAGGGGGCACGGCTCAAGGGGGCGGCCGAGATCGTCGCCGTCGACCCGGTCGCGTCCCGGCGCGAGTCCGCGCTCAGGTTCGGGGCGACGAAGGCGGTCCCGCCCGACGAACTGCCCGGCGCCAAACAGGAGGTCACCGGCGGCGAGGGCTTCGACTACGTCTTCGAGGTCGTCGGCAGGTCCGCCACCGCCCGCACGGCGTACGAGAACACCCGGCGCGGCGGCACCCTCGTGGTCGTCGGCGCCGGCGCCATGGACGACTTCCTCCAGCTCAACATGTTCGAGCTGTTCTTCGACGAGAAGCGGATCCTGCCGTCCATGTACGGCGGCGGGGACGTGGTCCGCTCCTACGAGCGCACGATCGCCCTCTGGCGGGCCGGCCGCGTCGACCTGGAGGGCCTGATCACCCACCGGGTGCCGCTGGCGGAGATCAACGAGGCCCTGGACCAGATGCGCACCGGCACCGCGCTGCGCACCTGCATAGAGCTCTGAGGGGCCGCCGTATGTCCGAGAGGTCAGTGTCGGAGACGTCAGGGTCGGAGAAACCGCTGTCGGAGAAACCGCTGTCGGAGAGGCCGCTGTCGGATAAGCCGCTCGAAGGGCTCAGTGCGATCGTCACCGGCGCGGGCCGGGGGCTCGGCCGGGCCGAGGCACTCGAACTGGCCCGGCTGGGCGCGGCCGTCGTCGTCAACGACTTCGGTCAGCCGGGCCGGGACGGTTCGGGCAAGGCCTCCACCGGTCCCGCCGAACAGGTCGCCGAGGAGATCCGCGCGGAGGGCGGCCAGGCGGTCGCTCACAGCGGGGATGTCGCCGACTTCTCACAAGCGCGAGACCTTCTCACGCTCGCGACGACCCATTACGGCAAGTTGGACATCCTCGTCAACAACGCCGGCATCCTGCGTGACCGCATGGTCTTCTCCATGACCGAGGACGAGTGGGACTCGGTGATCCGGGTCCACCTCAAGGGCCACTTCAACACCATCCACTTCGCGGCCGCGCACTGGCGGGAGAGGTCCAAGGCGGCGGGAGGCCGGAAGGTCTACGGCCGGATCGTCAACACCTCCTCCGAGGCCTTCCTCGCCGGTTCCGCGGGCCAGCCCAACTACGCGGCCGCGAAAGGCGGCATCGTCGGCCTGACCACCTCCACCGCCCTCGCCCTCGCCAAGTACGGCGTGACCGCCAACGTGATCTGCCCGCGCGCCCGCACCCGGATGACCGAGGACGTCTTCGCCGGGTTCGAGCGGCCCACCGAGGGCCTGGACCCGCTCGCCCCCGAACATGTCGCCCCGCTCGTCGGCTACTTGGCGTCCCCGGCTGCCGAGCGGATCAACGGTCAACTGCTGGTCGTCCACGGAGGCATGGTCGCGATCGTCGAACGGCCGCGGGTCCAGGCGAAGTTCGACAGCAAGCAGGACACCTTCAGCTACGACGAACTCGACGCCCTGCTCACCCCGCACTACGCGGACCGGCCGCCGGGGGAGACCTTCGCGGCGGCGGAGGTGCTGGGGCTGAAGCGGCAGTAGGACGACACACAACACGCCACAAACGACAGCGGCCCCACATCGAAGGCGACAAACGACAGCGGCCCCGCCCCGGAAGGGCGGAGCCGCTGTCGTACGTACCGTCAGGCCGCCGACTCGACCGGCTCCGGCTTGCGGTGCCGGCCGCTCGGGGCCGACTCGCTGTCCTGGGCCGAGACCTCACCACGGTGTTTGCCGTGGCCATCCGTCTCCTGAAGGCCGGCGGACAGCTGCTCGTACGTGCTGGCGTCGCTCATCGGAAGAATTCACCCCGTCAACATGATCTTTCTAACAGCGCGGCGAGTGTAACCGGCCCACCACGGGGCGAATCCAGGCGGCCACGCCGACCGCTGCCACTTCGTTACAAGCCACCTCTACTTCGTTACAGCCGCCCCAGCGGAGCCTGTTGCAAGGGCACCGGCCGGGCCACGACAGGCTCCGGAGGGTCCGGTACCGCCGACTCCCCGGGCGTACCCGACGTACCCGACGCCCCGGCAGCCGTGCCGTCCCGAACCGGATCCCCCGGGCCCGCGTCCCCCGGCCCCCCGCGCTCCCCCGAACCCCCCGTCGAACCCCCCGTCTCCCCCCAGGACACCGCGACCGCCGCCACACCGCACGGGACCTCCCCCGTGGCGTACGGCAGCCGCAGCACCCCGTCCCGCGTCCACAACCCGGCGCCGGCCAACCACCCTTGCGGCGCCGGGAGATGGCACACCCCGCGTTCCCTCGGCCGCCAGGCGCCCACCCAGCTGCCGAGCGGACCGTCGATCCGCAGCGCCACCCCGCAGCTCTCCGGCATCAGCACCAGCCCCGGCTGGATCGCGAACGGCGTCACCACGCACTCCGCCGGCCGCAGGCTCTCCGGGAAACGCACCGGCAGCGTGCTGCCGAGGACACCCCAGCCCAACCGTTCCTGCCCGGGGGAGGGCGCGTCCGAGCCGACCAGGATCAGCCCGCTGTCCGGGTCGGCGAGCAGCAGCCGGTCGTCGCTGTCCGCCGCGATCTGCAGCAGCGGCGACACCTCGCCGCCCCGCCCCAGGTCGACCACGACCGCCTTGGTCCGCCCGCCCAGCTCCCGGTCCACGGCCAGCATCCGCCCGTCCCGGTCCAGCCAGATCCCGCCCGAACAGCGCCCCGGGACCACCGCGAGCCGCTCCGGCCCGAACGCCCCGCCCGCCACCAGCCACACGGTGGAGGAGCGCGGCTCCACGGCGAGCGCGTACGCCCGCACACCTCCCGGCGCGGGCGGCAGCAGTCGTAGCGAAGCACCCGGATCCGGGCACTCCACGGCGCCCAGCGGTAGCTCGCCGGTGCCGGGTCCGGTCGGATAGAGCAGGGCGAAGTGGTGGCGGCCGTCCACCAGCCGGTGGATGAGCACCCGCCCATCACCCATCGGCTGCACCTCCGTGCCCGGCTCCTCGGGCTGGTTGCCGGGCAGCGGCACGGCGTACGGCTCGGGGCCGTCCAGCGTCCACCGCTCCGGGAACCAGGAACCCTCCCGCTGGGCCAGCCGGGCCGCGTACGCCCCGTCCGCCGTGATGGTGCAGCCCGCTCTCGGCGCGCTGTCGTCCTCGTCCGCAGCCGAGGGTTCGATCGCACAGATCGTCATCGCTCGGTCACCTCCAGCCACGAAGCTAGTTTTCGCACGCACAGACGGGGGACCGGCTGCCCACGTCTTCACACATACGGGTGCACACTCGGCGATTCGCCTGAGGAAACGGGGACGGGTGTGCTGCGCGCAGCCTCCCGTGGGCGAGCAGGTACAGCCCCGCGGAACAGGCAGGTAGCCTTTCCTCGTGCCCCGTCTTTCAGAAGTCATCGCCGCGCTGGAGAGCCTGTGGCCCGCCGAGCGGGCCGAGTCCTGGGACGCGGTGGGCACCGTCGTGGGCGACCCCGGGCAGGAGGTCACCCGGGTCCTCTTCGCTGTCGACCCCGTGCAGGACATCGTCGACGAGGCGGTGAAGCTGGGCGCCGACCTGCTGGTCACCCATCACCCCCTCTATCTGCGCGGTACGACGACGGTCGCGGCGACCCACTTCAAGGGCCGGGTGGTCCACACCCTCATCAAGAACGACATCGCGCTGCACGTCGCCCACACCAACGCCGACACCGCCGACCCGGGCGTCTCCGACGCGCTCGCGGGGGCTCTGGACCTGAGGGTGGTACGACCCCTCGTCCCGGACCCCACCGACCCGGAGGGCCGCCGGGGCCTGGGCCGCGTCTGCGAACTGGACCACCCGGTGACCGTCCGCGACCTCGCCGAACGGGCTGCCGCCCGGCTGCCCGCCACCGCGCAGGGCATCCGCGTCGCCGGCGACCCCGAAGCCCTCGTCCGTACGATCGCCGTCAGCGGCGGCAGCGGCGACAGCCTCTTCGACGTCGTGCGCGCCGCCGGGGTGGACGCCTTCCTCACGGCGGACCTGCGCCACCACCCGGCCTCCGAAGCCGTGGCCCACAGTCCCCTCGCGCTGCTCGACGCGGCGCACTGGGCCACCGAATGGCCCTGGTGCGAGCTGGCCGCAGCCCAGCTCGACCAAATCTCCGACCGCCACGGCTGGGACCTTCGCGTGCACGTCTCCAAGACGGTCACCGACCCCTGGACCAGCCACTCACCGTCCCTTGGAGCCCCCAACTGAACGCCGCGCCCGCCGACCAGATCCGACTCCTCGACGTCCAGGCCCTGGACGTCCGCCTCCAGCAGCTGGCGCACAAGCGGAAGTCGCTGCCCGAACACGCCGAGATCGAGTCGCTGACGAAGGACCTCACCCAGCTGCGCGACCTGCTCGTGGCCGCGCAGACCGAGGAGAGCGACACCGCCCGCGAGCAGACCAAGGCCGAGCAGGACGTGGACCAGGTGCGCCAGCGCGCCGCCCGCGACCAGCAGCGCCTGGACTCCGGCGCGGTCACCTCCCCGAAGGACCTGGAGAACCTCCAGAAGGAGATCGTCTCCCTCGCCAAGCGCCAGGGCGACCTGGAGGACGTCGTCCTGGAGGTCATGGAACGCCGCGAGTCCGCGCAGGAGCGGGTCGCCGAACTGACCGAGCGGGTCGGTGCCGTCCAGGGCCGGATCGACGAGGCCACCGCCCGCCGGAACGCCGCCTCCGGGGAACTCGAGGCCGAGGCGGCCACGGTCACCAAGGAGCGCGAGGTCATCGCGGGCTCGGTCCCGGCGGACCTGCTGAAGCTCTACGACAAGCTGCGCGAGCAGCAGGGCGGCATCGGCGCGGCCAAGCTGTACGCCCGCAGCTGCCAGGGCTGCCGCCAGGAGCTCGCCATCACCGAGCTGAACGAGATCCGCGCCGCCGCGCCCGACACGGTGGTGCGCTGCGAGAACTGCCGCCGCATCCTGGTCCGCACGGCCGAGTCCGGCCTGTAGTCCGGACAGTAGTAAGGGGCTTACGTGGCAAGGGAGTTCATCGTCGAGGCGGACGGCGGCTCCCGGGGCAACCCGGGCCCCGCCGGCTACGGCGCGGTGGTCATCGACGCGGCGACCGGCGAGACGCTGGCGGAGGTCGCCGAGTACCTCGGCGTCACCACCAACAACGTCGCCGAGTACCGCGGCCTCGTCGCGGGCCTGCGCGCGGCGCACGACCTGGATCCGACCGCCGTCATCCACGTCCGCATGGACTCCAAGCTGGTCGTCGAGCAGATGACGGGCCGCTGGAAGATCAAGCACCCCAGCATGAAGCCGCTGGCGGCGGAGGCGGCACGGGTGTTCCCGGCGGGGCAGGTGACGTACGAGTGGATCCCACGGGAGCAGAACAAGCACGCCGACCGCCTGGCGAACGAGGCGATGGACGCGGGGAAGCGGGGCGGACAGTGGTCGGCTTCGGCGTCCACGGCGGAGCTTGACGTCAGGTCCGCGGCGGCTGCGGTGCCCCGTAAGGGGCGCGGGGCTGAGACATATGCGGCTCCGCCGCGTGGGCGCGACCAGCCCCCACCGGCTCGCACTGTGACGACTACCGAAGCCGTAGCCCCCGACACCCGCGCCGCGCGCAACGTAGCGGCGGCTCCTCAGCCAGCCTCCGGCTGGGCGTCGCCAGACATGGGCGCCCCCGCCACTCTCGTCCTCCTGCGCCACGGCGAGACCCCCCTCACCCCCCAGAAACGCTTCTCCGGCAGCGGCGGCACCGACCCCGCCCTCTCCGACGCCGGCCAGGAGCAGGCGCGGCGCGCCGCCGAGGCCCTCGCCCGGCGCGGCACGATCGAGGCGATCCTCGCCTCCCCGCTCACCCGCACCCGCCAGACCGCCGCCGCCGTGGCCGACCGCCTCGGTCTCGACGTCACGATCGAGGAGGGGCTCAAGGAGACGGGCTTCGGCGCCTGGGAGGGCCTCACCTTCGGCGAGGTCCGCGAGCGCTACCCGGACGACCTGAACGCCTGGCTCGCCGACCCGGAGGCCCACCCCACCGGCGGCGGCGAGAGCTTCGCCGAGACGGCGACGCGCGTCGCGGCCACCCGGGACAAGCTGGTCGCGGCCTACGCGGGCCGCACGGTCCTCCTGGTCACCCACGTCACGCCGATCAAGACGTTCGTGCGGCTCGCCCTCGGCGCCCCGGCGGAGTCCCTGTTCCGCATGGAACTGTCGGCGGCCTCCCTGTCGGCGGTGGCGTACTACGCGGACGGCAACGCGAGCGTACGGCTCTTCAACGACACGTCCCACCTGCGTCCCTGAGGGCCGCCGCCGCCCGCGCCAGCGACTCGACGCGGGCCCAGTCCCGGGCGGCCACGGCGTCCGCCGGGATCATCCAAGTGCCGCCCACGCAGCCGACGTTGGGGAGGGCGAGGTACTCCGGGGCGTTGTCCGCGCCTATCCCTCCGGTCGGGCAGAAGCGGGCCTGCGGGAGGGGGCCGGCGAGCGACCTCAGATACGCCGTGCCGCCGGCGGCCTGCGCCGGGAAGAACTTCATCTCCCGCACCCCGCGTTCGAGCAGCGCGACCACCTCCGAGGCGGTCGCCACGCCCGGCAGGAACGGCACCCCGGACGCCACCATCGCCCCCAGCAGCCCGTCCGTCCACCCCGGGCTCACCAGAAACCGCGCCCCGGCCGCCACGCACTCCGTGACCTGCCCGGGCGTCAGTACGGTCCCCGCCCCGACCACCGCGTCCGGCACCGTATCGGCGATCGCCCGGATCGCGTCGAGCGCGGCCGGGCTCCGCAGGGTCACCTCGATCGCGGGCAGCCCCCCGGCCACCAGCGCCCGCGCGAGCGGCACGGCATCGCCGGCGTCCTCGATCACGACGACGGGAACGACAGGGGCGAGGTCCAGCACGGAGGTGGGCATGGAGGTGGGCATGGCCGACATCCTGCCGGGGTGATGCGCACCGCGCAAAGAGTGTTGCGCATGCTGCAATGCACAGTGTCGCGCCTAGCGAACCTCCTCCACCAGCACGTCCAGCGCCCACGCCTGCCCAGCCTTCCCCGGCGCCACGGCCTCCACCTCGTACCCCAGGTCCCGCAAGGCCTCCACCAGCTCGCCCGGGCCACCCGGCGCGATCCCGGCGGCCAGCAGGCTCCGTACGATCCGCCCCTTCGTCGCCTTGTTGAAGTGGCTCACCACCTTGCGCGTCGGCGCATGCAGCACCCGCACGGTCGCCGTCCGCGAGGCCACCTCCCCCTTCGGCTTCCACGCGGCCGCGTACGCCGCCGACCGCAGATCCAGCACCAGCCCCGCCCCGGCCGCCTCCGGCAGCACCGCCGCCATCGGCTTCCGCCAGTGCGTCCCCAGCGCGCCGAGCCCAGGCAGCCTCACCCCCATCGAGCAGCGGTACGACGGGATCCGGTCCGTCACCCGGACCGCGCCCCACAGCCCCGAGAACACCAGCAGCGACCGCGCGGCCCGCCTCTTCGCGGCCGCGTCCAGAGAGGCCAGGCCGAGAGCGTCGTACAGCACCCCCGTGTAGATCTCCCCGGCCGGCCGCGCGCCCGCCGTCCGCAGCCCCGCGTTCTTGGCGACCTCACCGCGCAGCCCCTCGCTCAGCCCGAGGACCTCGCGCGCCTTCTCCTCGTCGCCGGCGCACAGGTCGACCAGCTCGGCGAGCACGGTCTCGCGCGCGTCCGCGAGCCCCGGCAGGGACAGCGACTCCGGCTTCAGCGGGGCACCACGGCCTGAGGACGCCTTGCCTTCCGAGGGCGGCAGCAGGACCAGCACACGTACTCCTCTTCACCATCAAGTCCACCATCGATTTCGTCATCGACGCTTGGCGCCAGCGTAAAGCGCCACAACGGCGCGATGTGACTACGCTCGTCGTATGCCCAGCCGCCACATCCGTGTCAAGGGCGCCCCCGAGGCCCCCCTCCGGGCCGCGCTCGCCGCGCTCCGGTCCGACCTCGGCGTACCGGACGCCTTCCGGCCCGAGGTGACCGCGGAGGCCGAGGGCGCCGCCAGATACCCGGCCGTGCCCGCCCACGACGCGACCGACCTCCCCTTCTTCACGATCGACCCGCCCACCGCCAACGACCTCGACCAGGCGATGCACCTCGCCCGGCACCACGGCGGCTACCGCGTCCGGTACGCCATCGCCGACGTCGCCGCCTTCGTCGTGCCCGGCGGCGCGCTGGACTCCGAGGCGCACCACCGCGTGAACACGCTCTACTTCCCGGACGAGCGGGTCCCGCTGCACCCCGCCGTACTGAGCGAGGGCGCGGCCAGCCTGCTCCCCGGCCAGACCTGCCCGGCCGTCCTGTGGACCATCGACCTGGACGAAGACGGCCGGATGCTGACCGCCGACGTCCGCCGGTCCCTCGTCCGCAGCCGGGCCAAGCTGGACTACGCGGACGTGCAGCAGCACATCGACGACGGGACCGCCGAGGAACCCCTCGCCCTGCTCAAGGAGATCGGCGAGGCACGCGAGCGGCTGGAGGTGGAGCGCGGCGGCATCTCGCTCAACGTGCCGGAGCAGGAGATCGTCGAGTACGACCACACCTACCAGCTCAGCTACCGGGCCCCGCTGGCCGCCGAGGCCTGGAACGCCCAGATCTCCCTGCTCACCGGCATGGCCGCCGCCGACCTGATGCTGGCCCACGGCACCGGCGTACTGCGCACCCTGCCCACCGCCCCCGACGGCGCGGTGGCGCGACTGCGCCGAACCGCGACCGCCCTGCACATCGACTGGCCGCACCATGTCTCGTACGCCGCGCTGATCCGCTCCCTGAACCCCCGCCGCCCCCGCCACGCGGCCTTCCTCCAGGAGTGCACCACGCTGCTGCGCGGCGCCGGCTACACCGTCTTCCGGGACGGCGTGCTGCCCGCGGTCACCACCCACGCGGCCGTGGCCGCCCCCTACGCCCACTGCACCGCGCCCCTGCGCCGCCTGGCCGACCGCTACGCCTCGGAGCTGTGCCTGGCGGCGGCGGCCGGCGAGACCCCGCCCGACTGGGTGCTGATGGCGTTGCACCTGCTCCCCAAGGAGATGGCCGAGGGCTCGCGGCGCGCGGGCACGGTGGAGCGGGAGTGCGTCGACATCGTCGAGGCGGCCCTGCTCAAGGACCGGGTCGGGGAGGTCTTCGACGGCTACGTGGTGGAGGTCGAGGAGCGTCAACCGACCGTGGGACGCGTGCAGCTGCAGTCGCCCGCCGTCATAGGCCGGATCGAGGACGGCGAGCGTCTTCCGCTGGGCGAACGGCTGAGGGTCCGGCTGACCCAGGCCGACCCGGGGACGACGAAGGTGCGGTTCGCTCGCGCTTGAGCAGTCGTACGAGACCGGTGGCGTCGTCGGCGTGGAACCGCACGACGCTCACCTCGCGTCGGCGACCCAGCAGCGTGAAGTGGGTGACGTGCGCGGCCGGTTCGAGGGTCACCGGGCGCGGATGGGAGCGGCGTTCGACACGCTGGAGCGGATGGGGCATGGAACCGGTGCCTGAAGGCGTTGCACCCTCAGCGCACAGGGGGGTGCCGAAGGTGGCGGAACAAGCACGGTGGACGAGGGCTCGGCTGGGCAGCTGCGGGCCGCCGCTGGACCTGCTGACGGCGCATTTCGAACGCCACATCTACGCCCCGCACGCACACGCCGAGTTCACCATCGGGGTGTGCGTGGGTGGCTCCGAGGTGATCGACTACCGGGGCGGCCGCGTCTACAACGGTCCCGGCTCGATCGTCGTCCTGGCGCCGGGCGAAATGCACACGGGACGCCCGGCCACCACGACCGACGGCTACGCCTACCGTGCCCTGTACGCGGACTCGTCCCTGTTGGCGGAGGGCACCCTGGGTTTCGGCACACCGCACTTCCGCGACCCGGTACTGGACGACCCGGAACTGGCCGCCGCCTTGCGCCAGGCCCACACCGACCTGGCTGCCTCCCCCGACCCACTGGAAGCGGAATCCCGCCTCCCCTGGCTGCTGACGGCCCTGTCCCGCCGCCACTCCACGGCCCGCCCGGCGAGGGACCACGTCCCCGGTGCTCAGCGAATATCCCTCCAGGTCCGAGACCGACTGGCCGACGAACTCACGGCCCCACCCTCACTCTCCGCCCTGGCCGCCGACCTGGGTCTCTCCCGCTACCAGCTCCTCAGGGCCTTCCGTACGACGATGGGCGTCCCGCCGTACGCCTGGCTGGCCCAGTACCGGGTGACCCGGGCCCGCGCCCTCCTGGACTCGGGCCTGCGCCCGGCGGAGGTGGCGACACTGGTGGGCTTCGCCGACCAGGCTCACCTCACCCGCTGGTTCCGCCGGGTGCTGGGGGTGACCCCGGCGGCGTACCGCAACAGCGTTCAAGACGCGGCACGGTCATGACACCGATGCTGTGCGCATGACTGCACGAGGCTGGCTTCTCTTCTCCCTCATGGGAGTGATCTGGGGCATCCCCTATCTGATGATCAAGGTGGCGGTGGACGAGGTGTCCCCGTCGACGGTGGTCTTCGCCCGCTGCGGCGTGGGCGCCCTACTGCTGCTCCCCCTGGCGATCCGCCAGGGTCACCTCCTGGGTGTGCTCCGCACCCACTGGCGCCCGATGCTGGCCTTCGCGTGCATAGAGATCATGGGCCCGTGGTTCACGCTGACCGACGCGGAACGCCACCTGTCCAGTTCGACGGCCGGCCTGCTGATCGCGGGCGTACCGATCGTGGGCGTGGTGGCGGCGAGGTACTTCGGCGGGGAGCGGGAGCACCTGGGCGCACGGCGGGTGGCGGGCCTCCTGATCGGCCTGGCCGGCGTGGGCGTCCTCACGATCCCCCACCTGACCGGCGGCGACGCCCGTTCCCTCGGCGAGGTCCTGCTGACGGTGATCGGCTACGCGACAGCACCCTTGATAGCGGCCCGCCGCTTGAAAGACGTCCCGACCCTGCAGCTCATAGCCCCGTGCCTGACCCTGGCGACCCTGGTCTACGCCCCCGCGGCGGCGGCCACCTGGCCCACGTCGATGCCGTCGACGAACGTCCTGCTCTCCCTCCTGGCCCTGGGCGTCCTCTGCACGGCGGTGGCGTTCGTAGCGTTCCTGGAGCTGATCAAGGAGATAGGCCCGACCCGCTCCACGGTGATCACGTACGTCAATCCGGCGGTGGCGGTGGCGGCCGGGGCCCTGTTCCTGAGCGAGCGCTTCACTCCGGGCATCGCGGTCTCGTTCGCGTTGATCCTGGCGGGGTCGGTGCTGGCGACGATGGCCTCGGCACCGAAGGGGTCCACACGCCCGGTAACATGGTCGACACGGCAGACGAGCCGGGCGGACGGCCGCGTGGAGTCCCCTTAGGGGGCTTCCCGAGGAACGTCCGGGCTCCACAGGGCAGGGTGGTGGCTAACGGCCACCCGGGGTGACCCGCGGGACAGTGCCACAGAAAGCAAACCGCCGGGGACCTCGGTCCTCGGTAAGGGTGAAACGGTGGTGTAAGAGACCACCAGTGCCCAGGGTGACCTGGGCAGCTAGGTAAACCCCACCCGGAGCAAGGTCAAGAGGGGACACCCCGGTGTCCCTGCGTGGACGCCCGAGGGCTGCCCGCCCGAGTCCACGGGTAGACCGCACGAGGCCGGTGGCAACACCGGCCCTAGATGGATGGCCGTCACCCCGGCTCCCGCGAGGGACCGGGGAACAGAACCCGGCGTACAGCCCGACTCGTCTGCCGCTCTTCATTTTCGCAGGTCAGAGATCATGTTTACTGGCTAAACAAACTCTCGAAGTCGAACCCGGGCCGAATTCGCCACATCGGGTAGGACGTCCGTCGCAGCGGACGGCCACGGCCACCGCCGGCAGCTGATGGGGTGCGGTCACGGGAGCCCCGGGGCTCCAAGACGGTCGATCCGCCGTCGGGTCGAGTGTCGGTGAGCTCAGGCCTCGGCGGAGGACTCGGCCAGGACCTCTGATGCGACGCCGCCCACAACGTCGCTCGCCCGCTTCTCCGGGACGCCTGCCGCGATCAGGGTGGCCATGGCGATCCGCGTTCCGTCGTCCTCCCATGCGCCTGTGTTGACGCTCTCCAGCAGGGAGACGGTCAGAGCTTCCAACCCGGCGCTGAGCACCGCCGGCGGCAGGTGATCGTGGAACACACCGTCCCGTTGCCCTCGTTCCAGTACGGCCGTGACTGCCTGGCGGGCCGGCGCCAGCACCTCGGACACCCGCTCCGTTCCCAGGTCCCGCCGCGCCAGCGCCAGCAGCAGGCGGTAACGGTCTCCCACGGGCCACATGGAAAGGACGAACCGCGCGAGCGCACGCTCGGGCGCATCCGTCGAGTCCGACCTCTCCGGCACATTGCCCCGCACAGCCGCGGACGCCTCATCGGACAGAGCGTCCAGGAGGGCTGCGCGCCCCGGAAAGTGACCGAAGAGCGTCCGGCGCACCACACCGGCGGCCTGCGCGATCTCCTCCAGGGTAACGTCCGGGTTCCGGCCGAGCTCCCGCCGCGCCACCTCCAGGATGCGTGCCCGGTTGGAACGCGAATTGCGCCTCAAGGGCTCGCGGGCCACTGGCTTGGACACGGAATCAACCTCAACGGATCAATACGGCATTCGGACGGCACGCCCATTCTGGCACGCAGTGGCCGTCCCGTCCCCGACCCGATCTTCCTCTGTCTGGGCCGTCAGTTCCGTGGCGCGGCAGGCGGACCCTGTTTTCAGGAGAGGGTGTTCGGCTGAGAGGACTCCGCCGGTGACAGTGGCACCCCGAAGCCGGGCCATGGGTCACGTCGGCCTCGTACGGGTCCAAAGATCAGGAGTGCAGGAGAGCGGGCAGCAGCGCGTCGTCGACGAGTCGCTTGAGGTAGTCGGTATCGGTGACCCGGCCCTCGAAGACGGCCGGCTCGTGGCCGCGGCCAGTCGCATGGACGGGAGGAAGTCCGCGGCTGTCGGCCTCCCGGGCAGTTCGCCGCGTGCGACCGCTCGCTCGATGAAGCCGTTCACGTAGGAAGCCTCGGGCTCGATCAGCGCAGCGGCTTCAGCGCTGGGGTGCCGGCTGCGTCCCGGTCTCGGCGTCCTGGGAGGTGCGGAGCCGTTCTTCGAGGTTCTTGCCTTCGATGTCGAGGGCGGGGAAGGACCGTTGCCCGGCCTCGCGGAGACGAGGCCGGGCAGGATCCGCGGTGATCCGTAGCGGGTCACTGAGTGGAGTCGACGTACTCCTCGTCCCGGTCGGCCTCCGCCGCCACGGGCTCCTCGTGGCGGTGCCGGCCGGCGGCCCGACGGGTGGGCAGGACCAGCAGGACGACAACGGTTCCGGCGGCCATGATGATGCCGCCGACGAGGCTGGTGTGGGCGACGGCGTGGGCGAAGGACTCGTGGACCGCGGCGACCAGGGTCTGGGCCTGCTGGGCCCCGCCGTGGGGGTTCTTCGCGACCTGCTCGGCGACCGCCAGGCCGCCGCCCACCGAGTCCTTGGCGGTGTCCATCGCGGCGGCCGGGAGGTGGCCGCCTATCAGGTCGGTCAGCTTGTCCTTGTAGGACGTGGAGAGGAGCGAACCGAGGATGGCGATGCCCAGGGAGGCGCCCAGCTCAAGCGCGGTGTCGTTGGCACCGCCGCCGACGCCCAGCTCCGACTCGGGGAAGGAGCCCATGATGGTGTCGGTGGCCGGTGACAGGCTCAGGCCGATCGCGAAGCCGAGCATCAGCAGCGGCGCCAGGAAGTCGGTGTACGTCGAGCCCGACTCGATCCGCGTGAGCAGGAACACGCCCGCGGTGCCGATCAGCATGCCGGTGCCCACCATCAGCTTCACCCCCAGCTTCGGAGCGACTCGCCCGGTCACCGCGGCGCCGACGAAGACGGCTCCGGCCAGCGGCAGCAGTCGTACGCCGGTCTCCAGCGCGTTGTAGCCGAGGACGAACTGCAGGAACTGGGTGGCGTAGTAGATCGCGCCGAAGGTGCCGAAGAAGAAGAACAGCACCGCGAGCATGGAGCCGCTGAAGGGGCGCTCGGTGAACTTGCGCACGTTCAGCATGGGGTGGGGGTGGCGAAGCTCCCAGGCGACGAAGGCCGGCAGGCCGACACCGGCGACCACGGCCGCGGTGATGGGGCCGACGCCCCAGCCGAAGTGCGGGCCCTCGATGGTCGCGTAGACCAGGGAGGCGACGGTGACGATGGAGAGCAGACCGCCGACGTAGTCGATGCCGCCCATCTTCTCCGCCTTCGACGGCGGCACCAGGAGCAGTGCGCCGACGACGCCGACGACGGCGATGGGGACGTTCATCAGGAAGGTCGAGCCCCAGGCGTGGCTCTCCAGCAGCCAGCCGGCGGCCAGCGGGCCGGCCGCGATGGCGAGTCCGGAGGTGGCGCTCCAGGCCGTGATGGCCTTGGCGCGCTCCGCGCTCGGGAAGATCGCGACGAGCAGGGACAGCGTGGCCGGCATGACGACGGCGGCGCCGACGCCCATGATCGCGCGGGCGGTGATGACGAGGTCGGTCTGGTGGACCAGGCCGCCCATCACCGAGCCGCCCGTGAAGATCAGCAGGCCGAGGACCAGCGCTCCGCGGCGGCTGTACTTGTCGCCGATCGAGCCCAGCACGAGCATCAGCGCGGCATACGGGACCGTGTAGCCGTCGATGACCCACTGCAGGTCACTGCTGGACAGGCCCAGGTCCTTGGTCATGTCCGGTGCGGCCACGATCAGGGACGAGTTCGCCATGACCACGATCAGCAGGCTCAGGCACAGCACCAGCAGAGCCCACCAACGCCGTGGATAGGGACCCGTCATCTTCTCGGCGGGCGTGTTGACAAAGAGCGGCATCGAAAGCTCCTCAGGGCGAAGCGGCAAGTTCAAGGGGTGGTGGGTCGGCAGGAACCGTGTGGGTGCGACCACAGCGCCGCGGGCTTTAATTTGCCCAATGATGTGCAGATTAGTTTATTGCCCATCGATGTGCAAGTATCGATTCACCCTCCCACCCGTCGACCGGAGGTCCGACATGACCGATCCACGCATCACCGGTGGGCGCCGCCAGACACAGCTGACCAGCGGCGAGACAGGAACTCGGCCGCGATCCCGACAGCAGCCTCAGCCACATCGCCGAGGCCGCCGGCGTGGTGCGTCGTACCGTCTACGACCATTTCGCCGGACGGGCCGCGCTGGTCGAGGGGCTCGTCGCGGAGGCCGCGGAGACGCTACGACGAGCGCTGGCGGCCGTGACGATCCCGGACCCTGACGCCATCACCGCCATGGCACGCTTCGTCCTGGCCCTGTGGCCTGTCGGGGACCGCTATCGCACGCTGCTGAGATTGGCGCCCCAGGACCTGGGGGCGGAACGCGTGAACGAAGTCCTCGCCCCCGCCCGCGACATGGCGGCCGCGATCATCGAGCAGGGGCAGCGCCAGGGCGTCTTCCAGACCAGCGTCCCGCCCGGGCCGCTCAGCCGGGCACTCGAAGGGCACTTGCTGGCGCTCCTGGAGTGCGTGAACGCCGGGACCTGGCGCGACGACGGCACGCGCGCGGCGACCGCCGCCCTGATCGCGGTGGGGGCGGACGGCGACCTCGCCGTCACACAGGTCCGTCGACTCAGCCGTCCCGAGCGCGTCGGCGCGTAGGCGCTCCGCTCAGGTGGGGTGCATTACCCGCGGGTCCGTCGTGGCTGGTCGCGCAGTTCCCCGCGCCCCTTCGGGGTGCTGCCGAATGAAAGGTCAGACTGCCGCTTGCCGGCGACGTGACCGTGAGTACCGCCGTCTCGGCGGCCACCGGCAACCGCATCGCCTTCAACGACCTCCGCGTCGCTCAGGGCGAGATTCCCGCCCCTGTGCAGGATCTGCTGGAGAACGCCTTCGACAAGCCCCTCCCCGTGAAGAACGTCCCCGAGGGTTTGCGCCTGCGGACGATCAACGCCACGGACCGCGGAATCAGCGCCCGCCTTACCGGCCACACGGTCACGTTCCGCCCCGGCTCGTCCGCGGCCTGACGTCCCTGAGATCTCTGACAGCCACGGGGACGCACGCGAAGGCGCTCGGAGCGGGGGCAAGCTCCGAGGGCCGCCTGCGGGGGCGTCAGTCGCGTCCCACCGGCGACGGAGCGAGCCGGGGGAAGAGCCCTTCCGCGCTGCCGCGCCACACCGACTCCCGCTGATCGCGCGTCAGGACGTCGCTGCCGGCCAGAGCTTGGGCCAGGCCGTGGAGGGCCCAGTCGGGTGTGTACGGGTAGTCGCTTCCGTAGAGGATGTGGTCCGCGTCCGTCAGGGTCAGCAGTGCGGGCAGTTGGCGCGGCAGGGGGAGGCCGGCCACGTCGTAGTACAGCCCACGAAGGGCGCCGAGGACATCGACGGGCGGATCCTGGGTGGCGACCGCGAACGCGCCGATGCGGTCGGCGAGGACCGGGAGCGCGGCGCCGGCGTGCGGGACGACGAAGCGTATGGCGGGATACCGGTCGAGAACGCCGTTCAGGACCAGGTTGGCCACGGCACGGGTGGTCTCGAACGGGAACTCCAGCATCGGGCGCGGGCGCCCCAGGCTGGTCGCCTCCCAGCACGGCGGCGAGGTCGGGTGCAGGAAGACGACCGCGCAGTAGCGGTCGAGTTCGGCCATGAGCGGCTCGTAGTACGGGTCGCCGAGGTGGCGGCCGGCGTACGAGGTCAACAGGGTGATGCCGTCGGCGCCCAGATCCTCGATCGCGTACCGGGTCTCGGCGAGCGCGTCGGACAGGTCCGGCAGCGGGAGGGAGGCCAGCAGCCCGAAGCGGCCGGGGTGGTCTCGGACGACGGCCGCGCCCTCGTCGTTGACCGCGCGGGCCAGTTCCCGGGCGGCGGTGTCGTCCCCGTAGTGCACACCGGGTGAGGACACCGACAGCAGGGCGGCGGCGATACCTGTCCGGTCCATCATGGCCAGCGCCGCTTCCGGGCTCCAGTCGGGAACGGCGGGCATGCCGTCGGGCTGTCCGTGGCCCGCCGCCTCCATCGCGGCGCGCAGCCGTGGGGTGAGGAAATGGGCGTGCACGTCGATGGCTCCGCGGAGCGGCGGCCCTGCGGGTTCGGTGTCGGCCGGTTGTGTCATGCGGGGTTCCTCCGGGCCCGGCGTTCGGCGCCCAGGCGGGCGTAGTGGTCGATGAGGTCCGGGTCGTCCACGGCTCCGGGGTTGACCACCTGGTCGGCCGGGGCGCCCTGGAGCAGGCGTTTGACGGGGACTTCGAGCTTCTTGCCGGTGCGGGTGTGCGGGATGGCGGGCACGGCGATGATCTCGTCGGGGACGTGGCGGGGTGAGGCGCCGGTGCGGATGGCGTCGCGGATCCTGCCGGTGAGGGCGTCGTCGAGGACCGCGCCGTCGGCGAGGACCACGAACAGGGGCATCCAGTAGCCGCCGTCGGGTTCCTCGGCGCCGATGACGAGGGCTTCGGTGATCTCGGGGAGGCGTTCGACCACGTCGTGGATGTCGGCGCTGCCGAGCCGTACGCCGTTGCGGTTGAGGGTGGAGTCGGAGCGGCCGTGCACGATCACCGAGCCGTGGGAGGTGAGGGTGATCCAGTCGCCGTGTCGCCATACGCCGGGGTAGGTGGAGAAGTACGCGTCGTGGTAGCGGCTGCCGTCGGGGTCGTTCCAGAAGTACAGCGGCATGGACGGCATGGGTCGGGTGACGACGAGTTCACCGACCTGGTCGACGACCGGGTTGCCGTCGGAGTCGTACGCGGCCAGGGCGACGCCCAGGTTGGGCGCGGACAGCTCCCCGGCCCAGACGGGGGTGGTGCCGGCGCTGCCGGCGAAGCCGCCGACGATGTCCGTGCCGCCGCTGGTGGACGCGAGCTGGACGTGCGTGCCGACGTGGTCGCGGACCCAGGGGTAGGCGGAGGCGGGGAGGGCGGAGCCGGTGCAGCCGACGGCGCGGATCGACGAGAGGTCGTGGACGGATGGGTCGATGCCGAACTTGGCCATGCCGAGCAGGTATTGGGGGCTGGTGCCGAAGACGGTGACGCGGTGGCGGGCGGCCAGCTCCCACAGCACGTCCGGGCGCGCGAAGGGCGCCGGACTGCCGTCGTACGTACACGTGGTCGCGCCGGTCAGCAGCGTGGAGACCACCAGGTTCCACATCATCCAGTGGGTGGTGGTGTACCAGAGCAGGCGGTCGCCGGGGCCGAGGTCGGACTGCAGGCCGAGGGTCTTGAGGTGTTCCAGCAGGACGCCGCCGTGGCCGTGCACGATGCCTTTGGGCAGGCCGGTGGTGCCGGAGGAGAACACGACCCAGAGCGGGTGGTCGAACGGCACCGGCGTGCAGTGCAGCTGCTCGGCGCGGGTGGCCGCGTCCTCCCACGGCATGACCAGGGAGGGGTAGGCCCCCGAGGGCCAGGGCAGGCCGACACGGTTGATGAGCACGGTGGCCTTCAACGTCGGCAGCGCGCGGGCCAGGTCGAGGGCCGCCTCGCGGCGGTCGTGCGTGGTGCCGTTGAACAGGTAGCCGTCCGCGGCGATCAGTACGGTGGGCTCCAGCTGGGCGAAGCGGTCGGCGGCGGCCCGCGGCGCGTAGTCCTGGCCGCACACCGACCACACTGCGCCGAGGCTGGCGGCGGCGAGGAAGGCGACGATCGCGTGCGGGGTGTTGGGCAGGTAGCCGACGACCCGGTCGCCCCGGCCGACGCCCAGGTCGCGCAGGGTGGCGGCGACGGACGCCACCTGGGTGCGCAGCCCGTCCCCGGTCACCTCGTAGCCGGATCCGGTCTCGTCCAGCGCGACGATCGCCGGCGCGTCGGCGGGCAGGTGACGCAGGGCGTGGTGGGCGTAGTTGAGAGTGGCGCCGGTGAACCAGCGGGCGCCGGGCATCGTCTCCTCGGCCAGCACCCGCTCGTACGGGGTGGCCGCCTCGATCTCGAAGTACTCCCACACGGCGCCCCAGAAGCCCTCGAGGTCGGTGACCGACCAGTCGTGCAGGGTGGCGTAGTCGGTGTGGTCGTACGACGCGTCCACAGCGCGATGGCGGCTGAGCCAGCGGCCGAAGTCGGCGATGCGGGAGTCCGCCGCCGAGGCGGGGTCGGGCTTCCAGAACGGCTCGGCCCGCGAGGTGCCGTACGGGGTGGTCATCGGATGGTGCTCCTCAACTGTGCGGCCGGGGCCGTCTGTTCGGTCAGTGGGACGGGGCGCCGTGCCGTGCACAGCAGGGGGGCCCAGGAGGGTGAGCCCGGGAGGCGGCTCGCGTCGCCGCCCGCCGGGACGGCGTCCAGGACGACGTGGTCGGGTCGCAGCAGGACGGCGTCGGCGCGGCCGGCGCGCAGCCAGGCGGCCAGGGTGCCGTCGTCGGCGACGGCCGTGTCCCCCGGCCGTGCGCTTTCGCCGGTCAGGTGGAGGACGCGGGCGCCCAGGGCGTCGGCGAGGGCCCGCAGCGAGGGGGTCGGCGGTACGGCGGTCAGGACGGCGAAGGAGTCACCGAGCGCCTCGTCGAGACGCACTCGCCAACCGTCGACCATGACCCAGGGCTGCGGACACAGGGTGCCGGCCAGGCGGTTGCCGCCCGGTCGGCCCCGGTGCACCAGTGGGCCCGGGGTCAGGGCGGGGCTGAGGGCGTGCTCGGCGAGGTACGAGGAGAGACCGGGGATGCGGTAGGTGGCGCCCAGCACTCCGCGGCGCAGCGCGGCGGTCCGGTCCTGGCCGCCGGTCATGGCCCAGCCCATCGCGACCGCGAGGCGGATCATCTGCCGGGCGTGCGGCTTGCGCTCGCTCTGGTAGCTGTCCAACAGCCTGTCATCGGCACCGCCTTGAAGGACCCGGGCGAGCTTCCAGGTGAGGTTGTGCGCGTCGCGCATGCCCGAGCACAGCCCCTGCCCGATGAAGGGAGGGGTGAGGTGGGCGGCGTCGCCGAGCAGGAAGACCCGGCCCTGGCGCCACCGGTCGGCGACAAGGGCCCGAAAGGTGTACTGCGTCTGCCGGATCACCGCGAAGTCGCCGGTGTCGTCGCCGAGCGGCACCTCCATCCACGGGGCCAGCAGCTCGCGCAGGCGTTCCCGCCCGTCCGGCCCGTCGAGGGTCTCGCCCTCGGGCAGCCGGAACTCCCAGCGGTAGCGGTCCTCGCCGACGCGCATGAACGTCCCGGGCCGGTCGGGATCGCAGATCTGTTCCACGCCCTCCCAGGTGCGCACCGGTCGGCTGGTGCGCACGTCGAGGACAGTCCAGCGCTCCTCGAAGTGCAGGTCCTCCCATACCGCGCCGATGGCGTCGCGGGTGAGACCGCCCGCGCCGTCGCAGCCGAGCACCGCCTCCGCCCACAGATGCTCCGTCTCCTCCTCGCCCTCCTGGTGCAGCGTGACCCGCACCCGGCCGGGGTCGTCACCGTCCACGTCCTGGTCGACGGCCAGGACCTCGACACCGCCGCGCAGCTCGCACTCCGGGTACCGGGCCAGGGCGTCGCGCAGCAGCCGTTCCAGCACGGGCTGGTCGAACAGCGTGGTCTGCGGGAAGCCGTGGTGTCCGTGCGGGTCGTCCCGCCGGAACTCGGCCATCACCCGGTGCCGGGCATCCAGCAGCCGCAGGCCGTTGGCGGGGCGGCCGATGGCGGCGAACTCATCGTGGACGCCGACCGCCTGCAGGATCCGGCGCACCTCGTCGTCCATGGCCACCGCGCGGGGCATGGGGTAGACGTCCCGATGGCGTTCCAGCAGGACCGTGCGCACACCCCGCCGGGCGAGCAGGATCGCCGCCGTGACGCCTACCGGGCCCGCCCCGACGATCACCACGGGTGCGGTGCCGGGGGCGGCGTGAGTCGTGCTCATGCGTGCCTCACCTCGCGTCCGCGACCGCGGTGCGCTGCTCGGGGAAGCCCGAGGGGTCGAGCAGGTCGACCACCTTGCCCCCGCCGGGCGCGTCCGCGCCACGTACGTCGGCGCCGGTGGCGCGGGCCAGCCGGTCCAGGTCGGCCTGCTCGGCCGTGCGGAACGCCGGACCGATGAACCGGGACGTACGGCCGCGCCGGATCACCATGCAGGCCGGACCGGCGAAGGTGCCGCGCAGCCAGAGGCTGTCGGGTGTGCGCGCCGCGATCGAGAAGCCGAAGTCGCGGGCGAACACCTCGGCACGGTCCAGGTCCGGCTTCTCGAACTCCAGCCAGGCCAGATCGGCCACCTTGATCACGGGATTCCTGGAGCGCCCGGAGTGCTCGCCGCGCAGGGCACCCTGCTCACTGTGCAGGTCCTGATGGGCCGTTTTGAGATCGGTCGTGCTGCTCAGGGGGTCCGGCATGATGCCCTCCGTCGACTGATGCGGGGGTTCAGATGAGGGGAGTGACCGTCTGGTCGACGCCTGCCAGGACCTGTCCGAGCGCCTCGTAGCCGACGGTGCCGACGACGACGCCGTGCCGGGCGCCCGTGTTGGCGTCGCGCCAGATCCGCTGGAGCACGTTGGTCTCCGCGAAGCTCGCCGCGCCGTGGGCGGACATGAGGATGTCGAGGGCCCGGCCGACGTTTTCGGCCACGTACCCCACGTCCGCGCGCACGCGCGCCCTGACGAACATGTCGAGGTGTTCGGCGCGCTCTGCGGCCCGGTCGATGTCGTCGGCGGCACGGTAGGCGTGCAGGTGGGCGGTGTCGATCCGCATCGCCGCCTCGGCGAGCTGGAGCTGGAAGGCGGTCGAGTCCGCCTGCCGGCCGAAGAAGGTGTACGGGATCGCCTTGGACGCCGATTTCTCCCGCACCAGGCTCAACGCGGCCCGGGCCAGGCCGAGCTGCGGGCCGACAAGGACGAGCGCCAGCACGGAGCCGAGGTTCGACCGGTACAGGGCGCCACCTGGGTGGTGGTCGACGTTCCAGCCCGTCAGCCCCTGCGTCACCGACATCACCCGGTGCTCGGGCACGAAAACGTCCTCGGCCACGACGCAGTTGCTGCCGCTGCCCCGCATGCCCGTGGTGAACCAGGTGTCCTCCACCGTGAGATCACCGCGCGGTATGAGCGCCATGCCCTGATCGACGGTCTCCCCCGACGCATCGGTGATCGGGATCCCCACCCCGGCCCACGTCGCGTGCCAGGACCCCGAGGCGTAGTACCAGCGGCCGGTGATCCGCCAGCCGCCGGGGACCTTGCGGCTCTGTCCGGTCGGTGCCAGGACACCCGAGACGCGGGCCTCGGGGTCCGCACCGAAGATCTCCTCCTGTGCCTGCGCAGGGAAGAGCCCGACGGTGTAGGCGCCGGCGTTGAAGAGGGTGGTCACCCAGGCCGCGCCGCCGTCCGCCTCGGCGACCGCGGAGCAGACGTCCAGCCAGGTGCGGATCGGTGCCTCGTGTCCGCCGAAGCGCTTGGGCGCCCCGAGCCTGAACGCGCCCGCCTCGCCGAGGGCCGAGACGACCTCGTCGGCGAGGCGCCGGTCGGTGTCGCCCTGCGCGGCGTGCTTGCCGATCAAGGACTTCAACGCTGCGACCGACGCGACGAGTTCCTCGCTCGTCGGCGTCGGTGAGGGGGAGTCAGACGTGATCATGTGCGGCTCCATGCGGGTGGTGGGTGGTGGGTGGTCAGCGGGCGCAGGCGGCGATGGACTCGCTGAGCGACCATCGGGCCTGTGCGGGGGCTGGTACGGCCAGGGCGGAGTGCGTCCCGAAGGTGCGGTTGCCGTAGATGAGGGGTGGTTCGTCGGTGCGGTGGGCGTGGGTGATCAGGCCGAAGAGCAGGAGGTGGTCGCCGCCGCGCACGGTCTGTGCCACGTCGCAGACGAGCCAGCCCGCCGAGCCGACGAGCCAGGGCAGCCCCTGGTCGAGGCACCAGGGGGCGGTGGCGAAACGGTCGGCGCCCCGGCGGGCGAAGACCAGCGCCAGGTCCTCCTGGGACCGGCTCAGGACGTTCACCCCGAACCGGCCGGTCCGCCGGATCTTCGCCAGCAGGGTTGACGACTCGTCAAGGGCGACGCTGACCAGCGGCGGACGCAGGGACAGCGAGGCGAAGGCAGTGACGGTCGCCCCGTGCGGCACGCCGTCGTCGGTGGTGGTGACGACGGTGACCGGTGCGCAGACCGCGGCCATGAGATCCCTGAAGCGGCTCTCGCTCACCGCGGTCCCGTCGGCCGCGGTCCCGTCGGCGTCCCTGGGGTCCGGTCCGGTGGCGTCGGCTTGTGGCATGGCGTCCCCAATCAGCGACACTGCTGTTTGAGGAGATCGTCATCTTTGATCTGATCCGCGTCAAGGGTTTGGCCCCGGTTATTTGATTCATCTATCAGAACTGCGGATATTGCTAGGATCAAGGCATGTCGACATCAGCCCCGCCCAGCAACCGATTCGAACGACGCCGCGCCGCCACCCGGCAGGCACTCGTCCGGGCGGCCCGGCAGATCCTGGCCGAGTCCGGGGACGCCGGCGTGAGCATCCAGGCGATCGCGGAGCGCGCCGACGTCGGCTTCGGCTCCTTCTACAACCACTTCGAGTCCAAGACGGAGCTGTTCGACGCGGCGGTGACCGACGCCCTCGACGAGTACGGCGAGGCCGTCGACCAACTCCTGCACGGGATCGACGACCCCGCCGAACTCGTCGCCACGGGCCTGCGGCTCAGTATCAAGATGGCCGAGTCCCACCCCGAGATCATGGAGATCCTGCGTCACCGGGGACTCGGACAACTGCACTCCGACCGTGGCCTGGCCCCGCGTGCCCTCCGTGACCTGGAGCGCGGCGCGGCCTCGGGCCGCTTCGCCCTCCCCGACGTCGCCGTCGCGCTGTCCGCGCTGGGCGGCAGCCTGATGGCGCTGCTGGAGCTGCGATTCGCCAGGCCCGACATCGACGGCGACAAGGCGGCCGAGAACATGGCGGAGATGGCCCTGCGCATGCTGGGCGTTCCCTTCGACGAAGCGGGTAAGGTCGCCCGGCGGCCGCTGCCGGACCTCGACTGATGGGGCTCGCGCACCGGCGTTCATCGGCGGTCCCCAGTCCGGGCGAGGATGAGGTCCGCGGTGGATCAGCGGTTCCGCACCCGGCGAGGACCAGGTTCGTGGCGAGCCTTGTGTGAGTGGCCACGGCTCGCGGATCTGGCGGATCTGGCGGATCGCCAGGGTCGACACGGTGGGCCAGGCCGAAGGATGCGCCGGGCGCCGGGCGCCGTGCGCTGTGACGAAGTGCCGTGTGTGGCGCTGACACCGGAGCGATGACATCCGCTGACGCCCTCTACGGCCGGGCTGGCATGTCCGCCGCATGATCGAGGAAGCCGGACTCGGCCACGTCCTCTCGGTGCCGAAGCCACAGCGAGTCAAGTCGCCGACGGGCTGCCGGCGCATGGACCAGCTCATCAACGATGACTCCGAGGACTGCCCAGGAACGCCTCTCCTGCGGTGACTGAGCTGGACGCCAACCCGATGCTCGATTGCGTCCGGTATCGACGCGGCTCCCTGCCCCGCACGGGTGCGTCGGCCGGCCCTCGGAGCGTCCGCGCGTTCCGAGGGCTCCGTCGCCGTGGAGGTCAGGCTGCGGACGAGCCGGGCTTGAAGGTGACCGTGTGGCCGGAGAGGTGGGCGACGATTCCCTTGTCCGTGGTGCTGATCGTCTGCAGGTGCAGGCCTTCGGGGATGTTCTTCAACGGGAGCGGCTCCTCGAATTTCTGGTTCAGCAGGTTCTCCACGGGGGTGGGGAGTGCGCCTTGGCTGCCGCGGAAGTCCGAGAAGGCGATGCTGTTGTTCGCCGTGGCCGCGACGCGCATGCTGAGGGAGACCTGGATGCCCATGGGCAGTCCCACCGACACGTTGATCCGGCCCGCTCCGGTGCCCTGGCTGATCTGCACCCCCAGGGCGTCGGACAGGTCACTGTAGGACAGGAGCGCGGTCGCGTCGGCCGTGTCTGCCTGGGCCTCGGACTTGTCGCCGGAGGACTTCACATCATCGAGGTTGACGTCGAGTTCGGTGATGGGCACGGGACGCGAGCCGTCGGCGGGTATCCCGTGCGCGGCAATGTGTACGTGGTCCAGAGTGCCGTTGATCGCCTGTGTCACCACCGGGAAGCCGGAGATGGTGACCGACGGTTCCTTCGGGGTGTCCATGCCGCTCTTGAAGCCGTCGGCGATTTTGGACTCCATGTGCCATGCGACACCTCGGTCGATCCCGACGGCGACGAGGGGCAGCGCGATCAGGAAAGCGGCGGCGATCTTGACGGGGCGCCGACGTGCCCAGGACATACGGGGCCGACCCGTGCCGTCACCGTCCCGGGGCCCGCGCACGAGTCCGTTGGTATGGCCGGGCCGGGCCTTCGGGTCCTGGTCGGACTTGGGTCGGTACACGCTCGTTCTCCTTCGTCGAGGGCTGTGGCTGCCCGGGGGAAACGCGAATCACTGTGGGGTGCCCGGGGTGCCGCGGAGGTGGTGAACCCGCGCGGCGGCGAGGTCGCTGTCCGCCCCCGCCGTGAGCAGTCCTGCGGTCGCGGTGCTCGTGCCGCCGTCGGTCCGGATCCTGGCGTTGACCCTCGCCGGCAGTGCCAGGGTGTGCGCCTCCAGGGCCCTGTCGAGCGGGGCGGGTGGCAAGGTTGCGGATGGCGCCCTGCCGCTGACCACGGGGGGAGGATCTGAGTGACCGTGTCGGTCGGGCTGGTCTCTCCAGTGGCGGTGGCCCCGCCCATGGACGTCGGCCATGCCGCGCGGAAGCCACGCGCAGCCATGGCCGGTGACGCCCGTCAGATACCTGCCGAGTTGCCGGCGGGGGTGGCCGGGGTCTCGTCATGGCTTTCCGGCTGGGGGCCGGGGGCGGGGTGCCGCGTGTCGTGCGCGTGCTGGAGCCGTTCGCCCTCGATGTCGAGGTTGGGCAGCCGACGGTCCAGCCACTTCGGTATCCACCAGGCGGTGTGCCGGGTGAGCGCGAGGACGGCCGGGACGAAGGTCATCCGGATGAAGAACGCGTCGAGCAGGACGCCGGCGGCGAGCGCGAACGCGATCTGCTTGAGCATCGTGCTGTCGGAGCTGATGAAGGCGGCGAAGACCGAGATCATGATCAGGGCGGCGGCGGTGACGACCCGGCCGCTGTACCGTCCGCCGCTGAGGACCGCCCCGAGCGGGTTCCTGGCGTGGACGTAGTTTTCGCGCATCCGGGAGACCAGGAAGACCTCGTAGTCCATCGCGAGGCCGAACAGCACGGCCAGCAGGATGATCGGCAGGAAGCTGCTGACCGGGCCGGTGGCGTCCAGGCCGACCATGCTGAGGAGGTGGCCCTGCTGGAAGACGGTTACGACCGTGCCGAGCGTCGCGGCCATGGAGAACACGAAGCCGATGGCGGCCTTGAACGGAACGACCAGCGAGCGGAACACCAGAAGCAGCAGGAGCAGCGACAGGCCGATCACGACGGCGCCGAACGGAAGCAGTGCCGCGTTCAGTTTCGACGCGACGTCGATGCCCACGGCGGTGCTGCCGGAGACCTGGTAGGTGGCACCGGTCTCGCTTTCGAGTTTCGCCCGGTTGTCGCGGATGTCGTTGACGAGGGTCTCGGTGGTCTTGGCACTGGGCGCGCTTTTCGGGATGACCTGGATGAGCGCGGTCTGCGTGGCCTTGTTGGTCATGGGCTTGCCGACCGCGGCCACGTCAGACAGGTTGTCGATGGAATAGGCGATCTTCTTGACGGCCGTGGCGGGGTCGCTGCTGTTCTTGGTGTCGGCCAGTACGAGCAAGGGGCCGTTGAGGCCGGGGCCGAGCTTGTCGCTGATCTGGTCGTACGCGATGCGCTGCGGGGCCGTCGAGGCCGCGGTGCCGTTGTCGGGCAGTGCGAGGCGCATGTCGTGGGCGGGCCAGGCGAGCGCGCCGAGGGCCGCGACCACGGCCACCAGGGTCAGCAGCGGTTGGCGGGTGACCAGACGGAACCAGCGCTCAGCCATGTTGACGGCCTTGCCCTCGGCGGCACTCGGCTTGGAGTGCTTGGAATGCTTGGCGGCGTGCTCGGCGGCGCCCGCCTCGGCAGGCTCGACGGTGCCTCCGACGGCATGTTCGCGGCGCGCCGCGCGCGAGCCAGGCTTGGGGATCAGCCGCGTGCCCGCGAAGCCCAGGATCGCGGGCAGCAAGGTGGTCGCGATCAGCACGGCGACCAATACCGCTCCGGCGGCGCACAGGCCCATGGTGCTCAGGTAGGGGATGCCCACCACGGTCAGACCGACCATCGCGATGATCACGGTCACTCCCGCGAACACCACCGCGCTGCCCGCCGTGCCCACCGCCAGGGCGGCGGACTCCTCGGGATCCATGTCGTGCGCGAGTTGGTGACGGTGCCTGCTGACGATGAACAGGGCGTAGTCGATGCCGACCGCGAGGCCGATCATCAGCGCCAGGCTCTGCGCGGTCGAGGAGATCGAGAAGACCCCGGTGAGCGAGAGCATGCCGAAGGTCGTCGTGGCGACGCCGAGGAGCGCGGTGGCGATCGGGATCCCGGCGGTGAGCAGGGAGGTGAAGGCCAGGGTGAGGATGATCAGCGCGATACCGACGCCGATGATGTCGCTCGTGTGGTCCTGCGACGGCGCGTTGCCGAATGCGGACCCGCCGACGTGGGTCTGCATCCCGTGCCGGTCGGCGACGGCGTGGGCGGCGCTGGACTCAAGCTTGTCCAGCGCGTCCGAATCCAGGTCGCTCTGCGCGACCTTGTACAGGACCTGGGCCACGGCGGTGCTGCCGTCGGCTGACACCGTGCGGGACTGGAAGGGGCTGATGACCTTGATGACCTGCGGGGCGGACCGGGCGGCGTCCACGGCCGACTCGATCGCTGCGTGGTCGGCGGAATCGGTCACCTTGTGGCCCTTGGGCGCGGTGAACACGACTTGCGCGCTGGTGCCGGAGTAGGACGGGAAGTCGGTCTTCATCCGGTCCAGGGCCTGCTGGGACTCGGAACCCGGGATGGTGAAGCTGTTGTCGAGCTTGTCGGAGCCGCCGAAGACGATCATGCAGGACAGCGCCGCCGCGACCACAGCCAGCCAGGCCGCCAGTATGGATCGTCGATGGCGAAAGGCGAAGCGGCCGAGGCCGTGGAGGAACGTGGGCATAGGGGTTCCCTTGATCCTTGAGGGGAGTCCAAAGAACTGGCAGTCCTGCCACTTTAGCAAAGTGGCAGGACTGCCGAAATCGTTCCTCGGGTTGAGATACTGCGGGCGTGGAAACCTCAGCAGAACCAGGACGCAGGGAACAGAACAAGCGGCGCACCCATGACGCGCTGATCGAGGCGGCCTCGCGGTTGTTCCAGGAGAAGGGCTACGAGGCGACGACGGTGCGCGACATCGCCGCTGCCGCGGGGGTGGGCGAGCGCACCTTCTTCCGCTACTTCCCCTCCAAGGACAGCCTCATCCACCAGCGCATGCTGGAGCTCACCCCGGTCCTGGCCGACGAGATCAGGGCGCGCCCGGCACAGGAGCCGCCCCTGATGGCCCTGCGCAACGCACTCCAGGATCTGGGCCGCCATGACGAGATGGCGTTGGCCGTCTTCCTGACCGGGCGCCAGCAGCTCCCGAGCATCCCCGCCGGCCGGGGCGAGCGCCACCTCCTGTTCGAAGCGGAACAGGCCTTCGCGGACGCCTTCCTGGACCGCACGGCCGCACAGGGCGCGGACCCGGCGACCCTGGAAAGCCAGCTGCGAGCGACTGTCCTCGCCCGCGCCGGAGTGGGAGTTCTGCGCGCCGTCCAACTCGTCTACACCCGGCTGCCCGAGACCGTACGCAGCGGCATCGACCTGTCGGACTTCACCGACAAGGCTTTCGCCATGCTCTCGGAACCAGGCACCGCAGTCGGTGACTGAGTAGGTCGGGGACTGGCGCGGTGGCCCATGAGGCCCCGTTTCCGGCTCCCGCCCGTCAGATGAAGTGCATGAGCTTCTCGCGCACACTGTCAGGCCCCGGGTTTCGTGGAGAGTCGGTCAGCCGATTGTCTGGAGTGACGCTCCGGAGCGCTTCCCTGCCGCCTGGTCCACGGCCAGACGCGTTCGATGAGGCGCTGAGGCGCTCGACCCCACGGTTGCGTTCCAGGTCGCGACGGATGGTGTCCTCGCCGCGGGGCGTGGGGTGACGGCGACGAGTTCCTGCAGGAGGCGGTAGAGGAGCAGGCCGCGGAAGCGGTCGCGCCGCTCACGGTACGCGCCGTCGCTGCTGCGGGCCTCGTCGAGGGCGAGGACTTCGGAGCGCGGTATGCGCAGGGTTGTACTGCCGGCGGTGACGGTGAAGCCCGGTTCGTCGCCCTCGTAGGTCTGGTGGCGGGGACCGCGGGTAGCGCCTCCGGTCTGCGTCATCCGTCGGTGGCCGCGGCCGCGGAAATGGAGCCGCGGAGGCGATCTCGTCGAAGTAGTCCTCGACGACACGCTGGAGGCAGCGCAGCTGCCTCCCCAGGAGCACCTCGCCCGGGGCATCGGGCCGCGCCTCGAACCACTTCTTGGCCCGTGGGCTGGTCCACAACAGGACCACACGGTCGCCGACCGCGGGATCGCTGACGCCACGTCGTCCCACGGGATCGCTGACGCCACGTCGTCCCACGTACCGGGGATCGGGCTCGTCCTGTACGTCGATACGGTTGATGGCCGGCGATTCGTTGCCGAGACCGCCGTCGCATGACCTGGTGCTCGTCCGAGACCTGGAGCGGTTCCGAAACGGCGAGCCGTGACGCCATGCGGACCAACCTCACCGTCGCCGGCCTCGGCCACCACGGTTTCGACGGCGACACGCCGCGCTGACCGTCAGTCGCCGTCGCGCAGCCGACCGAGCCCCTCGAGGACGAGTTCCAGGCCGAAGGGGAACTCGTCCTCCAGCGGCACCGGAAGCCAGTCGGCCACCGCCGCGGTGGCGGGATACAGCGACGGGTCCGCGGCCCGGAAGACGGCGGACGCCCGGGCGTCGTCGCCGGGCCGCTCCGCGCCGTGATGCCCTCGGAGCTGTATTGCGAAGCCGAGCATGCAGCGGGACAGCATGGCGTACGCGTCGGCCGCCACCCGCGGCGGGAATCCGTCTGCGAGCAGGACGGCGACGCAGCGCTCCCGTACGGCCATCGCGTTCGGGCCGACGGGGATCCGCTCGACGAGCAGAGGCGCCACGTTCCCGTGCCGGCCCAGGGCGTCGAACATGGCCTGCGCCACCGTGCGGCACCCGGGCGGACACCGGTCGGCAAGCGTCCGCGCCGGCCGGCCGTACCACGCGGTACGGCGTTCTGGCTGGTGGCCCTGGCCTTCGCCGTGACGATGCTGGGCACCACCCTGCCGACCCCGCTGTACGTGCTCTGCCAGCACCGCCTGGGCTTCTCGACCCTCATGAGCACAGTGATCTTCGCCGCGTACGCGGTGGGGGTCCAAGTGGGGCGGTCGGGGCTTCTGATGCGCCCACCTCGTCGTCGGCTACGGCATGACACACCCGCGACGAGAAGGCCACCGGTCAGGGGGGACACTCGATGAGCTGTTCGGACCAGATCGTCTTGTCGTTCTGGCCATGGCGGCAGCCCCATCGCGCGCCGAGTTGGGCGACGAGGAACAGGCCGCGTCCTCCCTCGTCGGTAGTGCGGGCACGTCGGAGGCGGGGCTGGGTGCTGCTGGCGTCGGTGACCTCGCAGACCAGAACGTCGTGGCGAATCAGCCGCAGCTCCACCGGCGCACGACCGTAGCGCATGGCGTTCGTCACCAGTTCGCTGACGATGAGTTCGGTGGTGAAGAGGAGGTCGTCCAGGCCCCACATGGTGAGTTGGCGGGTTGCCCATCCTCGGGCCTCGGAGACGGCGGCCGGATCGGGTGGGATCTGCCAGTGTGCGGTGTCCTCCGCCGGGACGGTGCGGGTGCGGGCCAGCAGCAGGGTCGCGTCGTCGCGCGGCGCCTGCTCTGCCAGGTCGGCGAGGACAGCCCGGCCGGTTTCGTCCAGAGCGCGATCCGGACGGCAGGACGCGGCGAGCGCATCCGTCAGGTACCGGAGTCCTTGGTCGATGTCGTGGTCGCGCCGTTCGACCACGCCGTCGGTGCAGAGTGCGAGGACGCTGCCCGGCTCGATGTCGATCGTGGTGGTCTCGTAGGGCATGTCGCTGATGGAGAGTGGTGGCCCCGGTGCGATCCCGACGGTCTCTGCGGTCCCGTCGGGCCGGACCAGGACGGGTGGCGGGTGCCCGGCACTGGCGATGGCGCAGCGCCGGGTGACGGGGTCGTAGACCGCGTACAGGCATGTGGCGCCGACGACGTCGTGGTGGTCGGGTGGGGCCTCGGCCATGAGGCGCTGGACCTGGTCCGCGATCCGGGTGAGCATTTCGTCCGGTTCGAGTTCGAGGTCGGCGAGGGTCTGGATGGCGGTGCGCAGGCGGCCCATGGTGGCGGTCGCGGGCATGCCGTGGCCGACCACGTCTCCGGAGACAAGGGCCAGGCGAAGAGAGGGCAGAGCGATGGCGTCGTACCAGTCGCCGCGGATGTCCGCTCCGCCGCCTGCGGGCAGGTAGACGGCGGCGGTCTCGGCTGCCGGAGTGTCGGTCGTGGCCGGAGGAAGAAGGCTCTGCTGCAGCGCCACTGCCGCCCGGTGCTCGCGCGTGTAACGGCGGGCGTTGTCGATGGCGAGCGCGCCCGTCCAGGCGATCTGGGTGAGGAGATCCGCCTCGTCCTCGGTGAACGGGTCGGGTCGGCCGGTACGCCAGACCGATATGGCGCCGAGCGTGAGGCCGCGGGCGTACAGCGGTGCCACCATCACCGAATGGGCATCCTCCGGGACGAGATAGTCGACCAGCTGCGGGTCGCCGATCAGGGCAACGACGTCGGCACGGTCATGGGTGACTGCCTCGCCGGTCTGCAAGTTGATGGGGTGGTCCACCACGTAGGGGACGGGGTCGCCGTGCCGGATGCCGGCCGGCCAGACCGCCGTGGCCGGCGCATGGGCCGCGTGGCACAGACAGACACCTCCATCGCCCAGCTGCTTCGGGGGTTCGTCCCCGTCGAACACGCACTGCGAGAGGTCGACTGCGACGAGATCCCCGAAGGCGGGCACGAGTACGTCCGCCAGATCCTGCGCGGTGCGCAGGACATCCAGGGATCCTCCCACCTTCTCGGCCACCTTGCCGGCGAGGTCCAGATGACGGCGAGCGCGCATATGGTCGGTGTTGTCGATGTACAGGGCCACGACCCCCGTGGGGCGTCCTCGCGCGTCCTCCAGCCGGAAGGCGGACAGCGACAGCGCCTGCTGCCGCGCCGGATCGTGCCGCCAGCTCACTTCTTGGTTCCTGCGGATCAGCGGGACGCCCGTCTCGAGCACCTGGCGCAGTATTGCCTCGAGGTTCTCGGCGTCTTCGGCACGCAGCACGTCGCACAGCCGAGTGCCGGGCCGTACTTGATGGCCGTCGAGGGTGCCCAGCACGGCGTTCGTCTGCACAGTGGCGAGATCCGTGTCGTGCAGAGCGATCGTGATCCCGTCCTGTGAGGACAGTGCGCGCAGGAGTGCTGTGCCCTGCTGGTGGTCGGAGACGTGGTGTGCGGGTGCCGCCAGGACAAGGAACTCCGTGGAGCCTTCCACCGCAGAGGTCCGGAAGGCGACATCGATGGTGTCGCCGGACCGATGCCGCAGCCGTACCCGGCCGGATGCCGGCATCTCCGTGGACCTGTGCAGTTCGTCCGTGGGGTCGGCCACCAGGTCCTGCACGGGACGGCCGCAGACATCCTCGGCCGCGAACCCCGTCAGGTCCTTCGCCGCCCCGGTCCACCGGAGCACCGCGCCTCGATGGTCGACCACGGCGGCTGCCACGCCATCGCAGGCGTGCAACCTGTTGGGACGAGAACTGGACACGCGCATCATTGCTTGTGGATCACGTGCCGAGTCTGCGTGATCAAGATCGTTCATGCTGATTTGCCCACTTCCTTGTAGAAGGGCGGGGTGACGGGGGACGGGCGTCCGGTCCCGACCGGCTCACCTCTGGTTGCGCTCAGTGCCCTGCGTGCTGCAGTGGACTGCCGGCGCTCGGGCCTCCCTGAGCAACGACTGCGGAGGGCAGGTCCTGTTCGGCCCAGACGATCTTGCCGTCTCCTGCGCAGCGGGAGCCCCACCTGCGGGACAGCTGAGCGATGAGGAAGAGGCCGCGGCCGTTCTCGTCGAGGGTGCGCGGATGCCGCGGGCGTGGGTGGCTGGTGCTGGTGTCGGAGACTTCGCAGGTCAAAACCTGGTGCTGGATGAGCCGTAGGCGGATCGGCCCGCGGCCGTGGCGGATGGCGTTGGTGACGAGTTCACTGACGATCAGTTCCACGGTGGTCATGAGATGTCCCACCCCCCATTCGCTGAGCTGACGCGCGGCCAGGTGCCGAGCGGTGTGCACGGCGGCCGGCTCGTTGTGCAGATCCCAGGACGCGACCCGGGCCGGTTGGAGTGCGCGGGTTCGCGCAAGGAGCAAGGTGACGTCGTCGGAGTGTGCCTGGGCCGGCACGGTCTCCATGACTTCCGAGCACAGGTCTTCCAGGGACCGATCTGATTCTGATAGTGAAAGGGCGGCGTCCAGGCGGTGCAGGCCGACGTCGATGTCGTCGTCGCGGGACTCGACCAGGCCGTCGGTGTAGAACGCGAGCACACTTCCCTCGGGGAGTTCCACTTCCACGGACTCGAAGGCGGACAGACCGAGGCCGAGGCCGAGTGGGGCGCCGGCGGGCAGGTCGGGGAAGGTGACCTGGCCCTGCGGGTCGATGATCGCGGGCGGGGGGTGCCCGGCCCGCGCCATCGTGCACTGCCGGGTGATCGGGTCATAGACGGCGTACAGACAGGTGGCGCTCACCGCCGTGGCATCCTCGTCGGAACCGTCGGCGTCTTCGTCGTTCATCCGCCGGACGGTGTTGTCGAGGTGCGCCAGCAGTCCGTCTGGGGGCAGGTCAAGGTCCGCGAGCGTGCGCACGGCGGTGCGCAGCCTGCCCATGGTCACCGCGGCGTTGATGCCGTGTCCGACCACATCGCCGACGACAAGGCCCACCCGGGCGCCGGACAGCTCGATCACGTCGAACCAGTCACCCCCCACGCCGTGGTCCATGTCGGCCGGCACGTAGCGCGAGGCCACCTCGACGGCGGCGCCGCCTCGCACACGGTGGGGCAGCAGGTCGCGTTGGAGCGTGAGGGCGGCGGTGCGTTCGCGCGCGTACCGCAGGGCGTTGTCCAGGCTGAGCGCGGCCCGGGTGACGAGCTCCTCGGCGAGGAGCAGGTCGTCCTCCTGGAACGGCGTCGGCTCCTCGGAGCGGCCGAACACCGCCAGTCCCAGCACGCTGCGCCGCGCACGGATGGGCACGACCATCAACGAGTGGATGCCGCTGTCACGGACCTTCTGCGCCCGCACCGGATCGTTCTCGACCCAGGGGCCGGCATGGGTGTTCAGCACGGGTTCCAGGTAGGACCTGCCCGTCCGCAGTGCGGTGGCGAACGGCGAGGTCGGGACGAGGTGGATCACCTCCTCGCGCACCCACGGCAACTCCA
This sequence comes from Streptomyces sp. NPDC096040, assembly GCF_040303265.1. Taxonomy (NCBI): domain Bacteria; kingdom Bacillati; phylum Actinomycetota; class Actinomycetes; order Kitasatosporales; family Streptomycetaceae; genus Streptomyces; species Streptomyces sp. NPDC096040. The sequence goes on along the minus strand of NZ_JBEOTA010000001.1, from coordinate 9,547 downwards.
GGACGCCCAGGTCGACGGAGGCCAGACCCGCCCGGCGCAGCAGCGGGGTGCGGCCGCCTGCCGTGCCGGTCTGTGCCGAGGGTTCCACGCCGAACGGAACCGACTCCGCCAGGTCGACGAGGGCGTGGTCGGCCAGCAGGGGCACGGTGAGGTCGGCCAGTTCCTGCCCGGTCCGCATGACGTCGAGGGTGCTGCCGATGCGCGTGCTGGCTTCGCTGAGGATGGCAAGACGCTCACGCGCCCGCCGGTTGCCGGTGACATCCACGGTCATGCAGCACACGCCCAGCGGGGTGCCGTCCGCGCCCTGGAGGCAGAAGAACGAGGACGAGAACGCATGTTCACGAGGCCTGTCCGCCGGTGGCCACGCCCGGAACTCGTGCACCATGGTGCTGCCGCTCTCCAGCACTTGCAGCATCACCACCTCGAGCGCTTCGGCCTCGACCGCGGGCAGCGAGTCCTTCAGACGGCGTCCGAACCGTTGATGACGAGGCACGCCGTCGTACCGCTCCGTGGCGTCGTTCGCCCAGACACAGCGCAGCTGCGGGTCACAAACGGCGATGCCGATCGGTGCGTGGGCGAGGAGCGACTCCCGCACCGGTCCGTTGACCGCCCCCGAGGACAGTGTGCCGATGTCGGTCACGGACACCAGCCACCGGGTGTCGGCGTCCTGCCCCCACAGCAACGAGACCCGCAGCGTCATGGTGAGCGTGTGTCCGTCGCGGTGGCGCACCTTCACGGTGCCGGACCAGCCACCCTCGGCACGGCACTGCTCGGCGACTGCACTAGCCCTCAGGGCGTCCTCGGAGGGCGGCAGCACGTGTGCGGCGGAGCGGCCCACCACCTCCGCGGCCGAGTACCCGACAAGCTGCTGAGCGGCCTGCGTCCACCCGACCACCGTCCCTTCCGCATCGATCATGGCTATCGCCGCGTCGGGTGTCTCGCTTTGGTTCACCGGCTCAGCGAGTGCCGTTTCTTCGGTATTCATAGCGGTTCATCCCTTCCGGTGGCGTAGGCGCCGGAGTGTTGGCCTTGTGCGGTGCGCCGGTCCGCAGGACGGCAGATCCAGCCAGGACCCACGACGGCCGACACGATCGGTGTCTGGCGGTAGCCGTGGTGGCAGGCGCCGGTGACGAACCAGGGCTCAAGGGGTGCTCTTTGTGAGGTCAGCCACCCCGTGCGCCCTATGCAGCGCCCGGCATATTCGGACTATTCCGTCAAGCGTGATGAAAGTATCACCAAAGGGGAAGAAAAAGTCAAGTTCGCCAATGTTGATCGATTGATCAGGGCGATTCGCGTCGCTGGGGGGGTGCGGCTCAGGCGCACGCGTAGCCGAGTCGCACCCCGAGATCATGCGGATCCTGTGCCACAGCGAGCTCGGCCGCATATGCGCCGGCCGCGGACTGGCTCCGCGCGCAAGAAGCGCGACGTGGAGCAGGGCATCGCCTCGGGCCGCTTCTCCGTCGCCGACCCGGTCATCGCCCTGACCGCGCTGAACGGCAGCCTGCTGGCGCTCTTGGAGCTGTGGTCGAACAAGCCCGAGGTCGACAGCGATCGAGCCGCAGGCGCAATGGCCGAGATGCTCCTGCACATGCTCGGCCTCTCCCCCGATGAGGCCCGCGATGTCGCCCGGCGTTCCCTTCCCCCTGCGGCGTGAGGAGACAGCAGCGGCGCGGCGCGGGGCGGAGTCCGAAGCTGCATGGGATGGCGGGGATGGCGGATGCGCTGGACGGGCAGGTGGCGGGGGCCGCGGAGCATGGCGTTCTGCCGGTGGGGGCGGAGGGTCTGGGACACGCGGCCGAGCGGCCGTGCTTCGCTCGTTGCGGCCCGTGGGTCGCGGGCTGGGTCTTTGCTTCGTCGTCCTGCTTTCAGGCCGGCCTTGCTCTTCAGGACTCCGTCGAGCCAGGACTGCCACGCCGCCGGCTGGCCCACCGGCCTGCTCTCCGGCACGGTGGGCAGGCAGCAGTGGCGCGTCATGGCCCCATCTGAGCGTCGCCCACGCCGAGGCGGGCATCTGGCCGATCGTCGGCGGCTTCGCAGCGGGCCTGCGTGGCCCCGCCTATCATGCAGAGAGGCGTACCGTGCAGAGAAGCGCACGCCTCCGCGAAGCGAGTGCGGCAGATGGTCAATGGCGAGGACCTGCAAGCCGCCGCCGTCCAGGAGCTGCTGGATCAGATAGTGGCCCGGACGGTGGCCGCTACGGGTGCGCACGCGGGAGCGTTCTTCCTGCTCGAGCCCGGCGGCGAAGTCCTGGTCCTGGACGCGAGCCTCGGGATGCCCACGGGGTTCGTCAGCCTGCTGCGACGTATACGGGTGGCTGCCATAACCGAGAGCCCGCTTGCCGAAGCGATACTCGAGCGGCATCTGGTGTGGGTCGGTTCCGGCGAAGAATTCGCCGGCCGATATCCCCGCCTGGCCCTGACCTTTCCCTTCCTGGGCGCCGTCGCGGCGACTCCGATCGTGGCAGGCTCCCGCGTGTGGGGCGCCATGCTGCTGGTGTTCTCTCCGAAGTCGCCGGCCCCGGACGCGCGCGCACGGGGCCGGTTCACCACCGCGGCCCGCTGCATTGCCGTGCTCCTGCGGGACGCCGCCGAGGCCGGGCACTGCGTGCAGCCCGGGCTCACGGCGCGTCTGCTGCCGCCGACGCCCGCGCATCCCTCGTCACCGGCTCACCCTCAGGCCGCGGCGGACTTCATAGCCGCTCTTCCCGAAGGGGCGTGCCGGCTCGACGTGCGGGGACGGATCACCTTCGCCGACCGCACTGCGGCCCACCTGCTGGGCGTGAGCATCCCGCACCTGCTGGGTGCACGCGTGTGGAAAGCCGTACCGTGGCTGGCTCCCGCGCCGTACCGACTGCGGTACCAGGTTGCCCTCGCGAGCCAGCTCCCGACCTCCTACACGGTGAAGCAGCCCCGTACCGGCAGAGAACTGCTCCTTCAGCTCTACCCGGACCGCACCGGTGTGAGCCTGCGCATCTCCGCTCCTGTCGGCGCTGCCCACAGCCGGGACGAACTGGCCCTCGGTACCGGTGCGGCGCCCGGCCCCGCCGACCTGGACGCCCACTACCACATCATGCAGCTCTCCGGCGGCCTGGCCGCGGCGGCGTCCGTCGACGAGGTCGTGGAGCAGGTGGCCGGTCACCTTCTGGTCGCCCTGCGCGCGCACGGCTTCGCGTTGCTGGTCGCGGAGGCCGGCCGGGTGCGGGTCGTCGGCCATCACGGCGTCAGCCCGGAGCTGGTCGAGCTCCTCGACCACGCCCCCCTCACTTCCGACCTCCCGCTCCCCGGGCTGACCACCGGCGCACCGGCCTGGGGGCTGACCGAGGGGGTGCCGTCCTTCTTCGCCGACCCGGACGAGCTGCGTGCGGCGTATCCCGAGAGTGCCTCCATCGACGCCGGTGTGAGCGCATGGGCATGGCTGCCCCTGATGGCCTCCGGACAGTACTTCGGGGTCTGCGTGGTCGGCTACCGGCAGCCCCGCTCCTTCTCGTTGCAGGAGCGTGCCACCCTCACCGCCATCGGTGCCCTGATCTCCCAGGCGCTGGACCGCGCCCGGCAGTACGACGCCAAACACCAGCTGGCGGAAGGCCTCCAGGCCGGCCTGCTGCCCCGTACGCTGCCGACGATGCACGGTCTGGACGTGGCCGCCCGATATCTGCCCGCCAGCCACGGCATGGAGGTGGGCGGCGACTTCTACGACCTCATCCGCCTGTCGGACACCGAGGCCGCCGCCGTCATCGCGGACGTGCAGGGCCACGGTGTCGGCGCCGCCGGCCTGATGGGCGAGTTGCGCACCGCGGTCCACGCCTACGCCGTCGCCAGCGCCACCTCAGGCGAAGTCCTCGCCCGTACCAACCACTTGTTCAACGAACTCGACCCCGGCCGGCTCGCCAGCTGCCTGTACGCGCACATCGATCCCGTCCGCCACAGCGCCCAACTGGCCACTGCCGGTCACTGCCCGCCCCTGCTGCGCCAACCCGACCTGCACACCGACATCCTGGCGGCACCGCCAGGCCCTCTGCTCGGCGTCGACCCCGCCGCGGAGTACCCCACCGCCGACATCCCTCTGTCTCCCGGGACACTTCTGCTCCTCTACACCGACGGACTCATCGAAACCCCCGGCACCGATCCCGAAACCGCCCTCACCGACCTCGCGGCCGTCCTCTCCAAAGCCACCGGGCCGCTGGACGACATCGTCGACACACTCCTTGCCCACGCCCAGCCATCAGGCGACCGTGCCGACGACACAGCCCTCCTGCTGCTGAAGGTCTATTGAGGCGTGCGCCGGCTCTGCCGCGACGGCCAGAAGGGCCGCTGTGTCGCGCGCCGGTGCTCCCTGAAGCACCAGCGGCGAGAGCCGGGAGCCTGTCTCCACCACGCGCCCCCGACGCGTACTCGCACGGCGTGGAGCGCCGAGTGCCGATCGGCAGGGCGGACAGCGGACGGGCAGGCGGACATCGCCGGAGGGCGACAGCCGGACCCGTGCCTTTGCAGGGGATCAGGCGCGGTTGAGCCCGTGGTCGGGGCCGAGAACGGCGACTGCCTTCTTGAACTCTTCGCCGACATCGTCGAGACGATCCCCTTCTGCGGGGTCGGCTGCTGCACTGATCGCCGCTATCGGACTGCGTCGGATGCCAACAGAGGCGTGGCCACGGCGAACGCGTCCGCGAACGTGACTCCGCGGTTGAAGGCGAGTCGGCAGGAGCGGATCTCCGGGAACTCGGCGAAGAATTGCCGGACCTCTTCCGCCTGCTCCGCACTGGCCGGCTCCAGGAGCCGGTACATCCCCTCGTCCGGGACGTTGGCGAGCAGCCGCATGGTCGGTGTAGACGAAGGCGTCCTCGACGCGCACCCCGACCAGGACGGTGCAGCCGAGGATCTTGCTCAACTCGGCCAGGATCTGGTGATCGAGAGACAACGCGGCCAGCTTGTTCACGCGCGCGGAGAGGATGAACGTCGGCAGACCAAGAAGGGTGCTGCCAGAGTGAGTTGGCGAGGCGCTGCCGCTGTCGGAGAGCCCGCCGGTGGCATGCGGGCCGCCGTTTCCGACGGCCTGCGCCATGGTCACTGCACCGGCACCGCGAACGCCGCCCGTTGTGGGCTGGAGTATTCGGCACGGCGCGTATTTTCCGTGGCTGCGGGTTTGCGACCATGAAATATAGGGCGAATAATGCTCCTTATGTGGGTTTGTCTAGGCGCACCTTGATCTTGATGCCGAGGCCATCGGATGTTGACCGCGGCCCTCGGGCCGTGACGCCCACCGGCTGTAAGCGTCCTGCGAAAGAACCGCCGGGGCGAACACGATCGGCCACGCGGGCGCTCAGCCGGGTGGCTCGGGTGAGGCAAGGGGTCCGCTGTGCAGCCGGGTTACCTGACCGAAAGGGCCTGACGGGCCTGATGACTGCGGCGGAGACGAATGACCGCGTCGATGGTCGCTGTGGGGCCGGAGACAGGACGGAAGGAGTCTGCCCATGCGGATCGTCGTGGACCTGAATCGCTGCCAGGGATACGCACAGTGCGTGTTTCTGGCCCACGAGGTCTTCAGACTGAGTGGTGACGAGACGCTCACCTACGAGCCGAATCCGGATGACGAGCAGCGCCTGCAGGTTCAGCGGGCCGCTGCGGCCTGCCCGGTGCAAGCGATCGTGATCGACCGGCTGGAAGGCGCGGAGCGGAGCGTGACGCCATGACCGTGCCCGCAATAGTCGCGGATATGGTGCGCGACTTCAGGACCAACGGCCGGATCGTCATCGTCGGCGCCTCCCTGGCGGGACTGCGGGCCGCTGAAGCCTTGCGTGAGGGAGGCTTCAGCGGGCCTCTGACCATCATCGGGGACGAGCCACATGAGCCCTACGACCGTCCTGCACTGTCCAAGCAGGTACTCAAAGGGTGGGTGCCGGCCGACCACACCAAGCTGCCCCGCTTGCGAGAAGTGGATGCGCAGTGGCGGCTGGGGGTGGCAGCCACCGGGCTGGACCGGGCAACCAAGCAGGTACGTCTGGCCGACGGCGAGCAGGTCCCGTACGACCGGGTGCTGATCGCCACGGGCACCCGCGCGCGCCAGTGGCCCAACCCGGCCGAAGCCGCCCTGGAGGGCGTGTACACGCTGCGCTCGTGTGATGATGCTGCGCGACTGCAACAGGCGCTGGCCGCGCGGCCGTCACGGGTCCTGATGATCGGTGCCGGGTTCATCGGCTCGGAGATGGCCTCTGTCTGCCGGGAACTCGATCTCCCGGTGACCGTCGCCGAGCGGGGCTCGGCGCCGCTGGTCGGCGCGCTCGGCGGGGTGATCGGCGAGATCGCGGCGCAGATGCAGCGCGACCATGGCGTGGACCTGCGCTGCGGGGTGGGCGTGTCGTCGCTGGAGGGCGACGCCGACGGGCACGTGCGGCGTGCTCGGTTCTCCGACGGGACCACCGTTGAAGCCGACGTGGTGGTGGCCTCGCTGGGGTCGATCCGCAATGTGGAGTGGCTGGAGGGCTCCGGGCTGGCGGCCGGTTTCTGGGGCGTCGGCTGCGACGCCGGCGGTCGGGCCTTCGACATCAACGGCGTGGTGACCGACAGCGTCTATGCGGCGGGGGACGTGGCGCGCTCACCCCACGTGCTGTACGAGTATCAGTTCCTCGCGATGGAGCACTGGGACAACGCCGTCCTCGGTGCCCAAGTCACGGCGCACAATATGGTGAACCTCGAGCCCCACTACCGCCCGCACCTGTTGCTGCCCGGCTTCTGGTCCGGCCAGTTCGGCGTCAATATCAAGTCCGTCGGCGTGCCGTCCTTCGGCGACGAGATCGTCTTCACGCAAGGATCGGTCGAGGAGCGCCGCTTCGCCGCCGCCTACGGCCGCCGAGGTCGCATCGTCGGCGCCGTCACCTTCAATCACGGCAAGTGGCTGGAGTACTACGGGCGGCTGATCGAGGAATCGGGTCCGTTCCCGCCCCCGCCACCGGGCTGGGACCGGCCCGACGACACCAAGCCGATACCCGCCCAGTTCCCGGAGCTGGGCGTCCCGACGGCGATACCCGAAGTCGTCCTGACCGGCCACGATCCGAGCGAGCGCAGTGCCGTGTTCCGGCCCCGACGCTGAAGCACCCGTTGCGACGAAGCGACCCACCGGACCGCGCACCCAGGAAGAAGAACACCATCATGGCCGAGGAAACGCCCTGGCAGCAGTCGCTCCGCTACGCCAACCGCGCCAACCCGTACCCCTTCTACGAAGAGCTGCGCAAGACCCCGGTGGCGCGCCAGCCGGACGGCTCGTACGTCGTCAGCACCTATCGGGAGGTCGTCCAGTTGCTGCACGACCTGCGCGTCACCTCGGATCCGAGGAAACGCCCCGAGCAGGATCAGCTCTTCAACCCCTTCGAGGGATCGATCATCAACGTGGACCCGCCCCAGCACGATGTGGATCGCCGCCGGATGATGCGGCACTTCGGCCCGCCCGAGTGCCCCCACATGATCGCTGACTTCGAGCCCGAGATCCGCCGCCTCACCGCCGAGCTGCTGGACCAGATGAAGGGCAAGGCCCGGATCGACCTCGTCGACGAGCTCGCCTTCCCGCTGCCCGCGACCATGATCTGCAAGGTCCTGGGCGTGCCGCTGGAGGCCATACCGCGTTTCCACGACTGGATCGAGACCGCCCTGGACGGGATCGATTTCGGCCCGGAGGCGAACGACCCGGAACAGCAGCGCCGGGCGCAGGGCGCCCCCGGTGCGGCTAAGGAGCTCCGGCAGTTCCTGGCCGACCTGCTTCACCAGTACACCGAGCAGCCCGGCCCGGGCATGTACTCGGCGATGGTCAACGACGACGGCCCCGAGGGGCGCTTGTCCCAGGACGTGATCATCAGCGATGCCCTGCTGCTGCTCTTCGCCGGGCACGAGACCTCGGTCAACCTGATCGCCCACGGCGTTCTCACCATGCTGCGCCACCCCCACGTCTACGAGCAGCTGCGCCACCAGCCGGAGCTGCTCGTGCCCGGGATCGAGGAGTTCCTGCGCCTGGAGTCGTCAGTCCAGATCTGGCACACCCGGGCAGCGCTCGAGGACATCGACATCGCCGGCACCACCATTCCGAAGGGCGCGCCCATCTTCATCGCCTACGGCTCGGCGAACCGCGACCCCGAACGATTCGAGAACCCCGACGAGCCACACATCGAACGCCCCGACAACCAGCACGTCGGCTTCAGCCAGAGCATCCACTACTGCTTCGGCGCGCCGCTCGCGCGGCTCGAGGTCCAGATCGCGCTCGGCGAGTTCCTCCGCCGCGTGCAGAACCCGCGGCTCGTCGAGGATCCGCCGCCGTATCGCCGTAACCAGATCTTCCGCGGCCCACGCCACGTCCTGCTCGACATCGACGGAATCCGCGACTGACCAGCTCGCGCAAAGGAATCGCCATGAGGGCTTTTCAACTGGTCGAGTGGCAACAACCACCCGAGCTGCGCGAGGTGCCGGTGCCCGAGCCCGGGGCGGGGCAGGTCCTGGTGAAGGTCGCGGGCGCCGGTGCCTGCCACTCCGATCTGCACATCATGCAGGCACCCGCACCTGGAGACAACACGAGGCTGCCCTTCACACTCGGCCATGAGAATGCGGGGTGGGTGGAGACGTTGGGACCGGGCGCCACCGGCTTTGCGCCCGGAGACCCGGTGATCGTCTACGGTCCCTGGGGCTGCGGACTGTGCGCCAACTGCCGGGAGGGACGGGAGAACTACTGCCAGAAGACCGCCGGTCTGGGCGGGGGCCTGGCCGGCCACGACGGCGGAATGGCCGAGTACCTGCTGGTCCCAGCGTCGCGATTCCTGATCCCGCTGGGCAGCCTCGATCCCCGAGAGGCGGCCCCGCTCAGCGACGCGGGGCTGACCAGCTATCACGCCGTCAAGCGGTCGCTGCATCTGCTGGGGCCGGGCTCGACCGCGGTGGTGATCGGGGCGGGTGGTCTGGGCCAGATGGCCGTCCAGATTCTGCGAGCGCTCAGCGCGGCGACCACCGTCGTCGCCGTGGACACCGACGCCGGCAAGCTGGAGACCGCCAAGCGCCTGGGTGCTGACGAGGCACTGCTTTCGGGCGACCAGGCGGTGACGCGCATCAAGGACATGACGCGGGGCCAGGGCGCTCAGCTCGTGCTGGACATGGTCGGCGTGGACCCGACTCTGCGGATGGCCGCTCAGGTGGCCCGGGTGCTTGGCCACCTGACCATCGTCGGTCTCGGCGGCGGTGCTCTCCCCGTCGACTTCTCGAGCCCCCAGCACGAATGCTCGGTCGCTTCCCCCTACTGGGGCTTCATCCCCGAACTCATCGAAGTGATCACTCTTGCCCAGCAGCAGAAGATCAAGATGCTGGTCGAGTACTTCCCCCTGGAACGCGCCGGCGATGCCTACCAGCTCCTGCACGACGGCAAGATCCAAGGACGCGCCGTCATCACCCCCCACGCGTGAGTACCCAGAGAGGTTGCCCACGAGCACGATCAGTGCGTTGCTCCCGGCCGCCGAGATCAACACCAAACGGCTGCTGACCGTGCTGCCGGCGGTCGCGATGACCGCCGTGTCCATGGTGCT